>DATIBI010000064.1:0-4336 GCA_035457605.1 Nocardioidaceae bacterium | reverse complement strand
CTCGAGGGAACGGTGCAGCTGCGTGCTCACGGCGACGAGCACCGTGCGTCGGTACGGGTCTCGCCGGGATCGGCTCAGGACGGCGGTGACGAGGTGGTCGTCGAGCTGCACGAGCCCGCCCAGGGCATCGCGCCGGGCCAGGCAGCGGTGATCTACGACGGGACCCGCGTCGTCGGCTCGGCCACGATCACCGCGGCGACCCGCCGACGGCGCAACGACGCATGAGGCCGCACGCATGAGGCTCTCCGCCAGCGGCGTGGGCTCTTTCCCGGGGGAGGATGCCGCCGCGTTCGACGAGGCGCTGCGAGTGGTGCTCGGCGAGCTCCCGGACCTGCCTCACCTGCCCGAGCTCCCTGGCCGGGGCGCTCCGGCCGACATGACCGGGCGTGCGCTCGCCGTCGTCGCCGAGCTCGGCGCGGACCTGCAGCCGGCCGGGTGGCGGCTGACCGGCTCCGCTCCCGGCCTCGACCAGAGGCGTGCCCGGTCCCTGCTCGCCCAGGACCTCGACGCCCTGGAGGAGCAGACCCAGGGGTACGACGGCCGCCTGAAGGTGCAGGTCGCCGGCCCCTGGACCCTGGCCGCCACGGTCGAACGCCCCAAGGGCGACCGGGTCCTCGCCGACCACGGCGCCCGCCGCGAGCTGGCCCAGGCGCTCGCCGAGGGGGTACGTGACCACGTCGCCGACGTCCGTAGGCGGGTGCCGGGCGCCACCCTCGTCGTGCAGGTGGACGAGCCGGCGCTGCCGACGGTCCTGGCCGGCAAGGTGCCGACCGCCTCGGGCTTCCACCGGCACCGCAGCGTCGACGACCCCGAGGCATCCCCGGCACTCGAGTGGGTCATGAGCGCGGTGCGGGAGAGCGGTGCGACACCGATGGTGCACTGCTGCGCCCCGGACGTCCCGATCTCGCTGCTGACCGGTGCCGGGGCCCAGGGCGTCTCCGTCGACCTGTCCGTCCTCGGCCCGGCGTCGTACGACGGTCTCGCGGAGGTCCTGGAGACCGACCGCACGCTCATGCTGGGGATCGTGCCCTCCGCGGACCCGGCGACTTGGCCGGATGAGCGAAGCCTGACCGAGCGCGTCCAGCGGCTGCTCGACATGCTGGGTCTCGATCCGGCCGACCCGGAGGGGGCGGGGGAGCTGGTGGTGACCCCCTCGTGCGGGCTCGCAGGTGCCTCTCCCGAATGGGCCCGGCGTGCCTGCGACCTCAGTGCACGAGTGGCTCGGAACCTCGCCTCAGGCTGAGGCTCTGGTCGAGGGCCTGGAGGAGGTCCACCGTCAGGTCGTCGACGTGCTCGAGACCGACGGAGATGCGGACCACGCCGGCGCCGGGGCGTGCCTCGGGCGCGACCGGGCGGTGGGTCAGGGAAGCCGGGTGCTGCACCAGCGTGTCGACTCCTCCGAGGGACACCGCGTGGGTCGCGAGCTCACAGCTCTCCACGAACGTCGCTGCCGCGGCGTACCCGCCGGCCAGCTCGAGCGCGAGGATCGAGCCCGTCCCGTGCATCTGGCGGCCCAGGACGCCGTGGGGGTCGCGACCCCTCCCCGGGTAGTGCACCTCGCGAACCGCCTCGTGGGCGGCCAGCCGCTTCGCAAGCTCCGCCGCGGTGGACTCCTGGGCCCGGACCCGCACGGGCAGCGTGCGCAGTCCCCGGTGCAGCAGGTAGGCCCCGAAGGGGTGGAGGATGCCACCGGTGAGTGCGCGGACCTGCCGCAGTGCCGCGGCCCACTCCTCGTCGCAGGCCACGACCCCACCGACCACGTCTCCGTGCCCGCCGAGGAACTTCGTGGCGCTGTGCAGCACCAGCCGTGCTCCGTGCAGCGCCGGCTGCTGGAGGACCGGTGTGGCGAAGGTGTTGTCCACGAGGACCGGCACCTCTCCCGCCGCCGACACGACCGCCTCGATGTCGACGAGCTCGCAGGTCGGGTTGGCGGGCGTCTCGACGACGACCAGGCCCGTCTCGGGGCGGATGGCCGCCGCGACCGCCTCCTGGCTCTCGCACCAGGTCACGCTCGTGCCGAGGAGCCCCGTCGCGAGCACGTGGTCCGAGCCGCCGTACAACGGCCGGAGCGCCACCACGTGCGGCCGCCCACGGGTGACCGACGCGATCAGGCAGGCGCTGAGCGCCGCCATCCCGGAGGCGAACGCGACGGCGTGCGAGGTGCCCTCGAGCTGTCCGAGAGCGTCCTCGAACCGTGCGACGCCCGGCTGCCACAGCCGCTGGTAGACCGGCGTCTGCCCCGGCGCGAGGGTGTGGCCCGTGGCCAGGGCCTCGTAGGCGTCGCCACCGTCCTCCACCGACGGGAGCGGGTTCGTCGTCGACAGGTCGATGGGCGGCACGTGCGAGCCGGTCTCGGCGAGGTCCTCCATACCGGCGTGGACGGCGACTGTCTCGAGGTGGCGGTTGTGGGTGCGCATGGGGCCAGGTCAGCATCATCCCTGAGCTGCGGCAAGAACTGCGCACGTATCTTCGGCCAAGTAGCCTGAAGGGGCCAGAACCTTCATCGAGACGCCGGAGTGGGGCCGCATGGCGAAGAAACCCGTGCTCGACCGGATCGACCAGGCGCTGCTGCGCGCGCTCTCCTCCGACGCAAGGGCTTCCGGGGCGGCGCTCGCCACGGCCGTGGGGGTCGCGGAGTCGACGGTGTCCACCCGGCTCCGCAACCTCCGGGCGAGCGGCCTCATCCGTGGCTACCGGGCGGACATCGACCTCTCGGTGCTCGGTCTCTCCCTCCAGGCCCTGATCGCGGTGCGGCTCGGCCGGCACAACCGGGCAGCCGTCGACAGCTTCCGGTCTGCAGCCCCCACGTGGCCGGGGGTGCTGTCGATGTTCCACACCGCGGGTGCCGACGACTACCTGCTCCATGTGGTGGCCAGGACAGCAGAGGACCTGCGCGACTTCGTGCTGACCCACCTGGCCACCCATCCTGCGGTCTCCCACTCGGAGACCAACCTGATCTTCGAGCACGTCGAGGGCACCGGCTGGCAGGCCCTCGTCGCCGACGGCAGCTGACGTTCAGGCGCTGCGCCGCCGGGCGGTGTCGGGCACACGGCAGAGGGGAGTCCCTGACGGGACTCCCCTCCGGTGAAGCTGCTGCAGCTCAGCCGTCCTGGCGGTTGCCAGGCTGCTGGCCGTTCTCCGCGCACCACTCCTCGACCGTCTGGTCGGAAGCCTCGGCCGCCTCTTCCAGAGCCACGAACGGCGGCGCCTTGCGCTTGTGCTCCTGACCGGTCTCGGAGCCGGCGAAGTAGGCGGTGCAGAGGCCGAAGTTGTTCGGGCCGTGGGGGCCCGGGTCGGCGACGGCGGTGGCGCCGAGGCCACCGAGCGCGAGCAGCGTCACCGCTGCGGGTACTACAAGGGTCTTGACTCGCATGGGAGTCCTTTCGGGGAGTAGGACGGTGGTCACCCCACGCTGCTGGTCTGGTGCAGTCCCTCCCCGGTGGCACCTTGGGTTACCAGGCGGTAGTTTGTCCCACCACTCTTTGCGGACACAAGGGTCAGAACCGATGAATTCTCGCGTTGCTAGACAGCTGGCGCTCTTGGCCGTGCCGGCCCTCGTCGCGACCGGTTGCAGCGCCGCGTCCTCCGACGACGCGGTCGCCGGCCCCGGCATGTCCGACCTGGCTCCCTCCTACGACTCCCGACCCGCGCAGCACCGCGACGAGGCGAAGGAGAAGGCGGCAGGGCAGCGGGACGAGGGCGGCGCGAGAGCTCGGGGCTCCGGGCACGAGGCGGCGCGCGCGCCGCAGCCCGGAGAGAGCCCGAAGACGCGTGGCCAGCGGAACGGTGACGGTGGATCGACCAACGCCGCGCCGGCTGCGTCTGCGTCAGCACCCCGGCCGGTAACCGTCCGCGACCCGTCCGGCGACGTCGGCGGGGGCGTCGAGCAGGCACCGGCGTCCGCCGACATCGTGGCGGTCAGCCTGCGCCGCCGTGGCGACGTGGTCGAGGTCCGCACGACCTTCGCAGCCGCTGTCCCGAGTCGCCAGTCCGGCAGCAAGGGCATGAACGTCGCGTCGTTCTACGACGTCGACGACAACGGCATCGTGGACTACGAGGTATGGGCCAGCCTCGCCGACGACGGCTGGGGCACCGGGCACCTCGACCGGCGCCAGGAGAAGGCGACCTTCGGTCCCTCCACCGGCATCCGGGTCAGCGTCGAAGGCCACACGCTCGTCACCAGGTTCTCAGTCGTGCGGATCGGCGGAGCCGACGTCTTCCGCTGGTCCGCGGCCTCGGAGTGGGGAAGCTACGAGAGCATGGCGAGCTCCACGTCGGCGCGTGACCACGCCCCGGACGACGGGGCGGTCGACTACCCGGGCTGACCCGGGACGCG
>DATIBI010000063.1:0-16471 GCA_035457605.1 Nocardioidaceae bacterium | reverse complement strand
CCGGAACCGGGCGAGGAAGGTGGACACCTGCCACAGGGCGGTGACCGAGTCCACCACCTCCTCGTAGACCCGGATCGCGCTCTCGTAGTCACCGGAGTCGGCGTAGAGGTCGATCGCCGCCGCGCCGCTGTAGATCGCGACCACGCCGTCCTTGTCCCACCACGGCCGGACCCGTTGGAAGGTGCGCAGCGCCTCGGCGTCACCGCGCCCGGCGGCCACGCCCAGACCGATCGCGGCCAGGCTGACCTCGATCAGCTCCGGCGGCGCCTCGCCGGTGACGTCGACGATCCGGGCCACCTCGTCCCAGTCGCCGGTGATGTAGGCCGCGATCGCGCCCATCACCCGGGTGTCGAACCCGTAGGGCGACCACGGCCGGTTCGTCTCCGCGGCACGCACCACCGCACGGGAGTAGTAGCGCTGCGCCTCGGCGAACTGACCGGCCTCGAAGTGCAGCCCGCCGAGGTGGTGCAGCCCGCGCAGCTCGGCGTGCACGTCGCCGTCGGTGCGCGCCTGGGCGACGATCTTCTCGAAGACCCGCTTGGACTCCTCCGGGTTGCCGGCCCGCTCCTCCAGCCGGGCGATGGTGGTGGTCGCGTCGGCGACGACACGGCGCAGGCCGAGCCGGCCGCCGAGCTCGCGGGCGTCCTGCGCCCAGCGCATCGCCTCCTCGTCACGCTGCCACTCGGCGTTGGCCCAGGCGTGCGCGGCCATCAACCGGGCCCGGAGCCTGGTCGGCTCGACCGGCAGCAGGGCCATCGCCTCGGAGGTCACCTCGAGGGCGTTGACGGGGGTGTCGCCCATGATCGCGGCCAGTCCCAGGGTCATCAGCAGCGTCACGCGGTCGGTGACCGGGGCGTCCGCGGGCAGGTGCGCCAGCTGGTCCTGCACCAGCGACAGCGCCCGGTGCAGGTCGCCGGAGGCGAGCATGGCGTCGCTGGCCCGGGCGGTGAGCGAGACCAGGTCGACGTCGCCGAGCTCGGCCGGCCGGTTGGCCGCGTTGCCGAGCAGCTCCAGGGCGGTCTCGTAGTGGCGGGCGGCCTCGTCGGGACCGCCGACGCTCATCGCGTCGTCGCCGGCCTCGATGCTCGCGGTGACCGCGGTGACCAGGTCGTGCGCGGCCCGGGCGTGGCGGGCGAGCTCGGCGGCGGTGCCGTCCACCTTGTGGCTGCGCAGCGCGACGGCGTAGGCGGCGTGGATCCGGACGCGCTCCCCGGGCAGCAGGTCGTCGTAGACCGCCTCGGCGAGCAGGGCGTGCCGGAAGGCGTAGCTGTTGGCGCCGCCCGGGACGAGCACGTTGCTCTCCACCGCGCTGCGCAGCGCCCGGTCCAGGTCGTCGGGCGCGAGGTCGACCACGGCAGCGAGCAGGGCGTGGGAGACCTGGCGGCCCGCGCACGCGGCCGCGCGGACCACCAGCCGCCCGGCGTCGTCGAGCTGGTCGAGGCGCACCAGGAGCAGGTCGGCGAGGTCCTCGGGGAGGGTGCTGCCGCCGAGCTCGGTGGCGGCGACCAGCTCCTCGACGAAGAAGGCGTTGCCCTCGGCGCGCTCCACGATCGCGCGCACCTCGGCGGCCGGCATCGGGCTGGTGTGCAGCGAGCGGACCAGGCTGCGGACGGCGGTGTCGCTCAGCGGCCCGAGCACCACCCGGTGCAGCCCGGGCACCCGGCTCCACTGCGCGGTGGTGGCGCGCAGCGGGTGCCGTCGGTGCAGGTCGTCGCTGCGGTAGGACACCAGCAGCGACACCGGCCCGGTGAACGGTCGCGTGAACAGGAAGCTGAGCAGGTCGCGGGTGGAGCGGTCCGCCCAGTGGGTGTCCTCGACGACGACCAGAAGCGGCGCGGCAGCGGCGAGCCGCTCGAAGACCGCGTGCACGGCCTCGAAGAGCTCGGCGCGCTCCATCGTCTCCTCGTCGGCGGACGCGGGACCGGCGAGCAGCCGCCGGCCGGGCTGGAGGTGCCGCACCGCCGGGTGGGCCTCGGCGAGCGCCTCGCTCAGCGCCTCGGAGCGGTGCGCGAGCCGGCCGAGCATCTCGGTGAACGGGAGGTAGGGCAGCGCGCTGTCACCGAAGTCCAGGCAATGCCCGGCGAGAACCTGCCAGCCCGCCTGCTCCGCGCGACGGGCGAGCTCGACGAGGACCCGGGTCTTGCCGACCCCGGCGTCGCCGGCCAGCAGCACCATGCCCGACCGCGGCCCCCCGTCGGCGCCGCGGTCGAGACCGAGCAGCCCGGCCAGGTGGTCGAGGTCGGCGTCCCGCCCCACCAGGGGCGAGGTCGTGGAGTGATGGGCCGGCACGCCGTCCATCATCGCGTGCGCCGCCGACAGTTGCAGCCGGGTTTCTTCAGCCGCCTCCGGACCCGGTGGCGCGACCGCCGACAAGGCTCAGGCCACCGCGTCGGCGGAGGCGGCACCGGGCTCCTGCCCGCGATGGTGGCGACGGTCGCGGTGCTTGCGGCGGCGGTGTGCGCCCGCCCGGAAGTCCTCGGCGATGCGGCTGCGGCGGTAGGCGATCTCGGACTCGATGAAAGGCTCGGGAAGGTTGAACATCGGGGGCTCCTGGAACGGCTCGACGGTTCTGCTGATGGGTCGATCCTGTTCCTCTGAGGAGGGCGCGCGCATCGGACGGAATCCCTATCCTCACCGGCCGCGTCCGCCGTACCTCCTCAGACGCCGCCTTCCCGCCTCAGCCGCGGGCACCGCCCACGAAGACCTCCCGCACCAGCGGCACCCCCGGCCGGTAGGCCAGGTGCAGGTGGGAGGGGGCGTCGAGCACGACCAGGTCGGCGCGCGCTCCGACCCGCAGGTGTCCCACGTCGTCACGGCCCAGCGCCCGTGCCCCGCCGAGCGTGGCGGCGGCCAGGGCCTCCGCCGGCGTCATCCGCATCTCCCGGACGGCCAGCGCGATGCACAGCGGCATCGAGGAGGTGTAGCAGGACCCGGGGTTGCAGTCGCTGGCGACGGCGACCGAGCAGCCGGCGTCGAGCAGGCGGCGGGCATCGGGGTACGGCGACCGGGTGGAGAACTCGACCCCGGGCAGCAGGGTGGCGACCGTCCCGGTGGCGGCCAGGGCGTCGACGTCCGCGTCGGAGAGGTAGGTGCAGTGGTCGACCGCGACCAGCCCGAGCTCGCAGGCCAGCTGCACCCCGGGGCCGTGGCCGAGCTGGTTGGCGTGCAGCCGTCCGTCGAGCCCGGCGGCCTTGCCGGCACCGAGCACCGCCCGGGCCTGGTCGGCGTCGAAGGCGCCCTTCTCGCAGAACACGTCGACCCACCGGGCGTGCGGGGCGCAGGCCTCGAGCATCGGGCCGGTGACCAGGTCGACGTACCCGGCCGGGTCGTCGGCGAACTCCGCGGGGACGACGTGGGCGCCGAGGAAGGTGGTCTCGGGGGTGAACTGGCGCGCGACCGCGAGGCTGCGCGCCTCGTCGGGCACGGTCAGCCCGTAGCCGCTCTTGACCTCGACCGTGGTCGTGCCCTGGCGGCGCATCTCCTCGACCAGCCGCGCCACGTTGGCGGTGAGCTGCTCGTCGGTCGCGGCCCGGGTGGCCGCCACCGTCGTGCGGATCCCGCCGGCGGAGTACGGCGTGCCGGTCATCCGGGCCGCGAACTCCTCGGCGCGGTCCCCGGCGAAGACCAGGTGAGAGTGGGAGTCGACGAAACCCGGCACCACGGCTCGGCCGCCCAGGTCGTAGGCCACGTCGGCGGCCGGGGCCTCGGCGGCGGGGCCGGTCCACGCGACCCGGCGGCCCTCGACCACGACGGCGGCACCGGTCACGACCCCGGGCCCGGGTCCGTGAGCGGGGTCGTGGGTGACCAGCTCGCCGACCCCGGTCAGCAGCAGGCTGCTCATGCGCCGCTCCACACGCGGTCGACCGCAGCGGCGAGGTCCGCCGCCACCTGCTGCCGGTCCGCCGCGGTCATCACGACCTGGCCGTCGCGCATCACCCGGAGCACGTCCGCGGAGCCGGCGGCGAACACCACCGTCTCCGCGGACGCCCCGGTGCCGGCAGTGCGCGGGGAGGCGAGGTCAAGGGTGACCAGGTCCGCCCGGGCGCCGACCTCGATCCGGCCGACGTCGTCCCATCCCAGCGACCGGTGCCCGGCCGAGGTGGCCGCCTCGAGCAGCTCGACCGCGGACCAGTGCCCGCGCTCCTGCTCGGCGAGGCGCTCGTCGAGCTCGACCGCGCGCATCTCCTCGAACGGGTCGATCACCGCGTGGCTGTCCGAGCCGAGGGTGAGCGGGGACCCCGCCTCGTGCAGCAGCCGGGACGGCCCGATCCCGTCGCCGAGGTCGCGCTCGGTGGTGGGGCAGAAGCAGGCGTGGGTCCGGGTCTCCCCCAGCATCCGCACGTCCGCCTCGGTCAGGTGCGTCGCGTGCACCACCGAGGTCCGCGGCCCCAGCACCCCGGCCTCCTCGAGCACCCCGGTGGGCGTCTCGCCGTAGGCGTCCAGGCACGCCTTGTTCTCCGCCACCTGCTCGGAGAGGTGCACGTGCAGCACGGCCCCGTGCTCCCCGGCCCAGGCCGCGACCAGCGGCATCTGGTCGCGGGGCACCGCGCGGACCGAGTGCAGGGCGGCCCCGACCACGACGTCGTCGGAGGTGGCGTACTCCAGCCGCTCCAGGCGGTTCGCCCAGGCCCCGGCGTCGCCGTCGCTGAACCGGACCTGCACCCCCTCCGGGTCCGCCCCGATCCCGGAGGCGACGTAGCAGGTGTCGAGCAGGGTGATCCGGATCCCCGCGTCCCGGGCCGCCTCGATCACCGCGGCCCCCATCACGTTGGGGTTGTCGTAGGGCCGGCCGGACGGGTCGTGGTGCAGGTAGTGGAACTCGCCGACCGAGGTGTAGCCGGAGGCCAGCATCTCCCGGTACGTCGCCCGCGCCAGGTCGTAGTAGCCGTCGGGGTCCAGCCGACCGGCGACCGCGTACATCTGCTCGCGCCAGGTCCAGAACGTGCCTCGCTCGCGCTGGGTCCGCCCGCGCAGCGCCCGGTGGAACGCGTGGCTGTGGCAGTTCGCCAGCCCCGGGACGGTGAGCCCGTCCACCCGCTGCGAGCCCGGCGGTGGCTGCGCGACCCCGGTGCGCACCGCGGCGAACCGCTGGTCCTCGACGTCGACGACCACACCCGGGACCACCTCGCCCTCGCCGAGCCAGGCCCGCTCCAGCCAGAAGGAGTCGATCATGACGCCAGCCTCTCCAACGTTCCGGCGAGCGCCTCCACGCCACGCAGGCAGTCGGCCAGCTCCGCGGACTCGGCCGGCGAGTGGGAGACCCCGGTGGGGTTGCGCACGAACAGCATCGCGGTCGGCACGCCCGCCTCGGCGAGCACGCCCGCGTCGTGGCCGGCCATGGTCGGGATCACCGGCCAGTCCGCCCCGTCCTGCGCGGCGATCCGTCCGGCCAGGTCGGGGTCGAACACCACCGCCGGCGACACCGACTCCGCGGTCACCGTCACCGCGGTGCCGTCCCGGTCGGCGCGCTCGTGGGCCAGCCGCTCGATGCTGCCGAGCATCTCGTCGAGGTGCGGGGACGTCTCCGCCCGCGCGTCCAGCCACGCGGTGACGGCGGAGGGCACGGCGTTGGTCCCGTTGGGGCGTACGTCGACCCGGCCGAACGTCGCACGCGAGCCGGCGAGCCGGGCCTGCTTGTTCGCCGCCAGCACCGTCATCGCGAAGGTCAGCATCGGGTCGTGCCGGTCCTCCATCCGGGTGGTGCCGGCGTGGTTGGCCTCCCCGGTGAAGTCGAACCGGTAGCGGCCGTGCGGCCAGATCGCGCTCGCCACCCCGACCGGAGCGTCCCGGTGCACCAGGTCGCGCCCCTGCTCCACGTGCAGCTCCACGAAGCAGGCCACGTCGTCCAGCAGCCTCGACGGGCCCAGCAACGGCTCCAGCCCGGCGGCGCTCATCGCGTCGGCCAGGTAGACCCCGTCACGGTCCCGCAGACCGAGCGCCGCCTCGGCGGAGAGGGCACCGGTGAGCAGCCGGGAGCCGAGACAGGCCAGGCCGAACCGGGAGCCCTCCTCCTCCACGAACACGCCGACGCCGACCGGGCGGGCCGGCACCACCCCCTGCTCGCGGAGCAGGTCGATCGCCGCCAGCGCGCTGACCACGCCGAGCGGTCCGTCGTACCCGCCCCCGTCGAGGACGGAGTCGAGGTGGGAGCCGGTGAGCACCCCCGGTCCGGCCGCCCCCTCCGGCCGCCACCAGGCCACCACGTTGCCGTTGCCGTCACGGTCCACGGCCAGGCCGCGGCGGGCGCACTCGGCCTCGAACCAGGCCATCGCCTCGCGCTCGGCGGCCGCGAACGGCTGCCGGAAGTAGCCGCCGGTGGCGGACGAGCGGCCGAGGGGCGCGAGGTCGCGCCACATCTGCTCAAACGACATGATCTGCTCCATGGAGTTCCGAGAGGTGGTCCGCCGGCGTCGGATGGTGCGCTCCTACTCTGCCGAACCGGTGGACCCGGCGGTGGTGGACCGGATGCTGGGTCACGCGGTGCGCGCGCCGTCGGCGGGCTTCAGCCAGGGCTGGGCGTTCCTGGTCCTCGACCGGCCCGCGGACGTGGACCGGTTCTGGGAGGCGTGCACGCCCCCGAGCCGAGCGGAGCAGCCGGGCTCGTGGCTGCGCGGGATGCGCACCGCCCCGGTGCTGATCGTTCCGCTGTCGGACAAGGCCGCCTACCTCGACCGGTACGCCGAGCCGGACAAGGGCTGGACGGACCGGGACGAGGCGCGCTGGCCGGTGCCCTACTGGCACCTCGACACCGCGATGGCGTCGCTGCTGATCCTGCAGACCGCGGTCGACGAGGGCTTGGGCGCCTGCTTCTTCGGCATCCCCGGACCGCGCACCACCGCGTTCCGGGAGGCGTTCGACGTGCCCGAGCGGCTCACCCCGATCGGCGCGATCAGCGTCGGCCACCGCGCCGAGGACACCGGTCCGCGAGGCTCCGCGGGCCGGGGAAGGCGCCCCGTGGAGGAGGTCGTGCACCGGGGTCGCTGGCGGGCCGGTCCGTAAACTCGGCAGGGGGTGATAGCCATGAGCGAGGACGAGCAGCGCCTGCGCCGGCTCGAGGAGGAGCGCCGGCTGCGGCAGGTCGCGGTCACCCGGGCCACGCACCAGCCACCCGAGCCGGTCGAGGACACCGCGACGCCTTCCGCGGAGACCCGGGACGAGGACGACGACGCGCCCGCCCAGCGGATGGAGCAGAAGGCGCTGTGGGTGGACCTGCAGATCCGCCGGGCGATGGAGCGCGGTGACTTCGACAACCTGCCCGGCGCCGGCAAGCCGATCCGTGGCCTCGACGGCACCCACGACCCCGACTGGTGGGTGAAGAGCCTGATCGAGCGGGAGCAGATCACCGGGGTGCTGCCACCCGCGCTCGGCCTGCGCCGCGAGGACGCCGAGCTCAACGCGGTGATCGACCGCGAGGGCACCGAGGAGGGTGTGCGCCGCGTGGTCGAGGACTTCAACCGTCGCGTGGTCGACGCCCGCCGACAGCTGCTCGGCGGACCCCCGGTGGTCACCGCCACCCGCGACGTCGACCAGGAGGTCGTGGCCTGGCGGGCACGGCTGGCCGAGCGCCGACGGCGGCAGCGCGAGCAGCTCCAGGAGGCCGTCGAGCCGCCGGCTCGCCCGCGCCGCTGGTTCCGTCGCCGGGGCTGACCGAGGGGTCACTGCTCGGCCATCGGGATCCGCACCCCTCGCTCGGCGGCCACCGTGACCGCCTCGTCGTAGCCGGCATCGACGTGCCGGATCACGCCCATCCCCGGGTCGTTGGTCAGCACCCGCTCGATCTTCTGCGCGGCCAGGTCGGTGCCGTCTGCCACGCACACCTGCCCCGCGTGGATCGAGCGGCCCATGCCGACCCCGCCGCCGTGGTGGATCGAGACCCACGATGCGCCGGACGCGGTGTTCACCAGGGCGTTGAGCAGCGGCCAGTCCGCGATCGCGTCGGAACCGTCGAGCATCGCCTCGGTCTCCCGGTAGGGCGAGGCCACCGACCCGCAGTCGAGGTGGTCCCGACCGATCACCACCGGCGCCTTGAGCTCGCCCGAGGCGACCATCTCGTTGAACTTCAGGCCGGCGAGGTGGCGCTCGCCGTACCCGAGCCAGCAGATCCGCGCGGGCAGGCCCTGGAAGGAGACCCGCTCGCCCGCCATGGTGATCCAGCGACGCAGCCGCTCGTTGTCGGGGAAGAGCTCGAGGATGGCCTTGTCCGTGGCCGCGATGTCGGCCGGGTCGCCGGACAGCGCCGCCCAGCGGAACGGGCCCTTGCCCTCGCAGAACAGCGGCCGGATGTACGCAGGGACGAACCCGGGGAAGTCGAAGGCCCGGGCGTAGCCGGCCTTGCGGGCCTCGTCGCGGATCGAGTTGCCGTAGTCGAACACCTCCGCGCCCTTGTCCTGGAAGCCGACCATCGCCTCCACGTGCACGGCCATCGCGTGCTGCGCTGCCTTGGTCAGCCCGGCGGGGTCCTTGGCCCGCAGGTCCGCCCAGTCCTCGAACGCGACGCCGATCGGCAGGTAGTACAGCGGGTCGTGCGCGGAGGTCTGGTCGGTGACGATGTCGATCGGGGCCTCCTGCTCGAGCAGGGCGGGCACCATCTCGGCGGCGTTGCCGAGCACACCGATCGACAACGGGCGGCGGGCGTCGCGGGCCTCGACGGCCAGCTGCACGGCGTGCTCGAGGGAGTCGGCCTGCACGTCGAGGTACCGGTGCTCGATCCGCCGGGAGATCCGGGACTGGTCGCACTCGATGCAGATCGCGACCCCGTCGTTCATGGTGACCGCCAGCGGCTGCGCGCCGCCCATCCCGCCGAGCCCGGCGGTGAGGGTGATCGTGCCGGCCAGGGTGCCGCCGTAGCGCTTGTCGGCGACCGCGGCGAACGTCTCGAAGGTGCCCTGGAGGATGCCCTGGGTGCCGATGTAGATCCACGACCCGGCCGTCATCTGGCCGTACATGGTCAGGCCCAGCTCCTCCAGCCGGCGGAACTCCTCCCAGTTCGCCCAGTCGCCGACCAGGTTGGAGTTGGCGATCAGCACGCGCGGCGCCCACTCGTGGGTGCGCATCACGCCGACCGGCTTCCCGGACTGCACCAGCAGGGTCTCGTCGTCGGCGAGGGTGGACAGGGTGCGCACGATCGCGTCGTAGCACTCCCAGCTGCGGGCGGCCTTGCCGGTGCCGCCGTAGACCACGAGGTCCGCAGGGTTCTCGGCCACCTCGGGGTCGAGGTTGTTCATCAACATCCGCAGCGGCGCCTCGGTCTGCCAGCTGCGGGCGGTGAGGTCGCTGCCGCGGGCGGCGCGGACGACTCGGCTCATCGGAGGGCTCCAATCGTGTCTTCGACGCACCGGACCACGGCGCCGCTGCGCACGAGGTCCACGGTGTGCTCGATCTCGGGTGAGAGGTGACGGTCCGGCCCCGGACCGGGGACGGTCCGGCGGACCAGGTCGCGGACCGCACCGGTGGCCGGCGACGGCTGCAGCGGCGCGCGCAGGTCGAGGGCGCGGGCCGCGGTGAGGATCTCGATCGCCACGACCCGGGTCAGCCCGTCGACGGCCCGGCGCAGCTTGCGGGCCGCGGACCAGCCCATCGACACGTGGTCCTCCTGCATCGCGCTCGACGGGATCGAGTCGACGCTGGCCGGGACCGCGAGCCGCTTGAGCTCGGAGACGATCGCGGCCTGGGTGTACTGCGCGATCATGTGCCCGGAGTCGACACCGGGGTCGTCGGCGAGGAACGGCGGCAGGCCGTGGCTGCGGGCCTTGTCCAGGAACCGGTCGGTGCGCCGCTCGCTGATGCTCGCCACGTCGGCGGCGGCGATCGCCAGGAAGTCGAGCACGTAGGCGACCGGGGCGCCGTGGAAGTTGCCGTTGGACTCGACCCGCCCGTCGTCGAGCACGACGGGGTTGTCGACCGCACTGGCCAGCTCCCGGCCGGCGACGGTCGCGGCGTGGTCGACGGTGTCCCGGGCGGCTCCGTGCACCTGCGGGGAGCAGCGCAGCGAGTACGCGTCCTGCACGCGGTGGCAGTCGGGGCCGCGGTGGCTGGCCATGATCGCCGAGCCCTCGAGCAGCCGGACCAGGTTCTCGGCCGAGCGGGCCTGGCCCGGGTGCGGCCGCAGCGCCTGCAGGTCGGCCGCGAACACCCGGTCGGTGGCGAGCTGGGCCTCCACGGACATGGCGGCGGCGACGTCGGCGGACGCGAGCAGGCGGCGCAGGTCGGTGATCGCCAGCACCAGCATGCCGAGCATGCCGTCGGTGCCGTTGATCAGGGCGAGGCCCTCCTTGGCGGCGAGCTCGACGGGCGCGAGGCCGGCGGCGCGGAGAGCGTCTGCGGCGGGTACGACGGACCCGCCGGCGTCGCGCACCTCCCCCTCGCCCATCAACGCCAGCGCGCAGTGCGACAGCGGCGCGAGGTCCCCGGAGCAGCCGAGGGAGCCGTACTCGCGCACCACCGGCGTGATGCCGTGGGTGAGCATCCCGGCCATCGTCTGCGCGGTCACCAGCCGGATCCCGGTGTGCCCGGTGGCCAGCGTGGACAGACGGAGCAGCATGAGCGCCCGGGTGACCTCGGGCTCGACCTCGGGGCCGCTGCCCGCGGCATGGGAGCGGACCAGGGACCGCTGCAGCTGTGCGCGCAGGTCGGTGGGGATGTGCCGGGTGGCGAGCGCGCCGAAGCCGGTGGAGATGCCGTAGGCGGGGGTGGGTGCCGCGGCCAGCTCCTCGACGGCGGCACGGGCCTTCTCGATCGCGGCGACGGCGTCCCCGGTGAGCTCGACGGCGGCGCCCTCGCGGGCCACGGAGACCAGGTCCTCGAACGACACCGGCCCGGTCCCGACGTACACGGTTGTCATGGCTTCATTCCACCGCTGAACGGGCCGCGGGACCACGCTTCCGGCCAGGCTGGTGTCTTGGATCCGAGACACCAGCCCGGTTCGTCCAGGCGGGTCAGTGGCAGCCGTCGGGTGCGGCGGGGCAGACCGAGCCCATGGCCAGGTCGACCAGCGAGGACCACGAGCCGCGGTCGGTCGCCGCGGTCCCGGACCCGGTCAGCACGAGGGTGACGCCCTCGGCGGAGACCGCGGTCAGGGTGTGCGCTCCCCACGAGGCGGTCGTCGACGCCGAGCCGAGGCGGGGGTCGGGGCCGATGTCCCAGCCGCAGGCGCGCAGCTGGGCGACGAGGCGGCCGACCGCACGGTCCGCACCGGCAGCGTCGGCGTG
The DNA here is from genome assembly GCA_035457605.1 of Nocardioidaceae bacterium. Lineage (GTDB taxonomy): Bacteria > Actinomycetota > Actinomycetes > Propionibacteriales > Nocardioidaceae > Nocardioides_C. The sequence goes on along the minus strand of DATIBI010000063.1, from coordinate 5,264 downwards.
GGTGTTCACGGTCTGCCTGAGTGCGCCCTCGTCGTCGACGAAGCCGGTGGTCAGGTCAGCGACCACCCCGGCGGGCACCCGGGTGCAGTCGAGGGGCTCCGCGGCCACCTCACGCCAGCTGGCGCCGAGCACCGACCGGACCGTCGCCTCGTCGAGCAGCGCCTCCCGCGGCACGGTCCGGCGGGCAGGCGCGGCGTGTTCGTGCTCGCCGCCACCGGCACCGGGGTCGGGCACCGGGGGCGCGTCGAGCCCCGGGTCACCGGGGGGCAGGGACGGCTCGGGCGGAGCCGGAGCGGCGGCCTTCGCTGGTGCCGAGGAGGCCGAGGAGGCCGGGGCGGCCGGCTGCCGGGCGCCGTCCGACACCGGGCGGCTGGTGGCGGTCGCCGTGGCCGTGGCCTCCGGTGACGGCGCCGACGCCGCCGTCCGGTCCGGGAGGCTCCCGCAGCCGGCGAGCAGCACGCCCAGCGTCCCGGTGGTCAGGACCGCCCGCGTCAGGCGCGAGGTCATCGCGGCGCCACCACCACGTCGAGCCCGCCCTTGTTGTCGGAGTAGTCGCTGTCGGCGACCACGAACGACAGCGGGCCGTCCCGGTCGGTGACCAGGTCCAGGGTGTAGACGTGGTCCTGCTCGTCGCAGTCGCCGCGGCCGTCACGGGGTCGCCACGACAGCAGCCGGCCGTTCACCGCGAGGTCACCGAGCGCGCTCCACGAGCCGTTGAAGTGGCCACGGAGACGGCTGTCGTCGCGGACCGCCTGCCAGGTCTGGTCCGCCGACGTCGCGGTGCACTCGGCGTCCGCGGCCACCCAGTCCGTGCGCGCGCGGAAGGCGTAGTAGCCGGTCACCGTCACCCGCAGCGCGGTCCCCTTGGGGAAGCTCTGCGTGGTGCGCACGCCGGCCGAGCCGGCCGCGTCCACCCGAAGCTCCTCCTGCGTCACCGGGCCGGGGGTCGGGGTCGGGGTCGGCGTGGGGGTGGGCGTCGGGGTCGGGGTGGGCGTGCTGCCGCCCGACCCGGTGTCACCGGAGCCGCTCTCGGACCAGGGGCGCACGCTGACGCGCAGCGCGCCGCGGTTGTCGCGGTAGCGGCCGGGGTCGTCGACCCGCAGGTGCAGCGGCTGGGTCCGCTCCGGGCTCCACCGGAAGGTGTAGCCGTGCGTCGTGGTGTCGCACCGGTCGCCGTCGTCGGTGACCGGGTCGGCCCCGACGTCGTCCAGCCGAGGTGTGTGGCTGTCGTAGCCGAACCGGCCGACCAGCAGGTCGTGGGTGTCGCCGTCGTAGTCACCCGAGCGGTCACGGCGCCAGGTCTGCTCCCAGTCGGCCCGGGTGCACTCGGCGTCGGCGGTGATCCCGTCGCCGTCGGTCCAGGTGCCGCGGACGGTGACCAGGTAGTCGGTCCCGCCGCGGAGCGCGCCCGGGCTGGTGCTGCCCGCCTGGGCCCGGGCCGGGACGGTGAAGCTCAGCTCGTCGCGGGGTGCGTCGAGGTCGGTGATCCGCACGGCCAGCGCACCCTTGTTGTCGGTGTAGCGGGTCGGGTCCCACAGCGCGAGCGGGGCCCGGCCGGTCCGCTCCGGCTGGTAGACCCAACGGTAGGTGTGCGTGTCGTCGTCGCAGCTGCCGCCGTCGTCGGGCTCCGCCGCGAGGTCGTGGCCGTCGACGTACAGGTCGAGGTGGTCGGCCCAGTGGTCCCGGCGCACGGACCGCTCCCGTGACCACCACGAGCCCCGCGCGTCGCTGCACTCGGCGTCGGCGAAGGCGTCGCGGCCCTTGGCGTAGCGGTAGGTGCCGGAGACCTCGAGCAGGTAGCGGTGACCGGCCACCAGCGTGCCCACCGGACGGGCCCCGGCGCGCACCGTGGCGGGCACGGTGACCTTCTCGTGCACCAGCGGTTTGCCGCCGGCCAGGCGCCGGGGCGCCCGAGGCTCGGGGATCAGGCGGGTGCCCGAGGGCCGGGTCGTGTCCGGCTGCGGCTGCGCCGGCGGGCGGCCTCCCGGCGACGACGGCGCCTCCGGTGCGGACGGCGGCGTCGGCGCCGAGCCGGAGCCGTGCGGGAAGTTCCGCGGGTTCCAGAACGACGTCTTCTTGCGGGCCCCGGCCCAGCTCATCGAGAAGTGCACGTGGTCGGTGTGCGGGTTGGAGCCGGTGTAGCGGCGCCAGCCCGAGGAAGCCGCGTAGGCGCCCCAGATGCGGCGGTTCCAGATGATGTACTGGATACCCAGCCGGCGGGCCATCGCGTAGCGGTTGCCGTGTCGGTCGGTCTTGAGCAGCCAGCGCAGCACCGTCTGCGCGGCACGCCGGTCACGGGGGCTGTGCACCGAGACGCCCCAGTCGAACGCGCGCCCCTCCTTGTGCTCGGAGGTGCCGCCGACCCCGCAGGACCGGGAGATGCCGAGGCTGCGGCTGTGCCGGTAGGTGCGCAGCAGCAGGTTGGCGAACGCCTGGGTCCCGGGCTTGGCCGCGGGCGAGCACGTCGACTGGCCGACGTACGACGCCAGCGGCTCGATCTTCGCGGAGTACCGGTGCGGCGCACGCGGCACCTTCGCGGACGCGGGCGACCCGGCCAGGGCCGGAGCCAGGACCAGGACGGCGGCAAGGACGGTGGCGACGCCACGCAGCAGGCGTGGTTGGGCACAGGACATCGAGAGAGCTCCCCGTTGTGGTGCGAACGGGAGCTCGACCGAGATCCGCGTTGCAGTGCGTCCGGCTCCTCCCTGCCGGTCGCGGTGCCACCTATGATGGGTTTCCTTCCGGCTTGGTAAAGACGTTTTGACCGAAATGACGGTTACGACGGTTCAGTGCGACTGATTCCGAACTGTCCGGGTTGCCGGGCCGTCGAGATCGAAGGGGTGTCGGGTGGGCCAGGTCCCCGCCGCGTCGCGGGCGCTGCGCGTGCTGCGTTTCCTGGCCACCCAGCCGGACCCGGTCACCCTGGACCGGTTGGCGACCGCGGTGGGCATCCCGCGTTCGTCGGCCTACCACCTGCTCGCGACGATGATCGAGGAGGGCTTCGTGACCCACCTCGCCGAGGAGCACCGCTACGGCCTCGGGGTCGCGGCGTACGAGGTGGGCAGCGGCTACGCGCGCCAGGTGCCGCTCCAGCGGATCGCCCGTCGCTACCTCGCCGGGCTCGTCGACCGGGTGGGTCAGTCCGCCCACCTGGCCGTCCTGCACGGACGGGACGTGCTCTACGTCCTCGAGGAGCGGGCTCCTGGCAAGCCGTCGCTGGTCACCGACGTCGGGGTCCGGCTCCCTGCCCACCTGACCGCGAGCGGCCGGGCGATCCTCGCGGCGCTGCCCGCGGCCCAGGTCCGGGCGCTCTACCCGGACCGGTCGGCGTTCGTCGACCGGCACGGGGTCGGGCCGGCCTCGCCGAGCGCGCTGCGGGCCCTGCTCGTGGAGACCCGCCAGCGTGGCTACGCCTCGGAGGACGGCGAGGTGACGCCGGGCTTCGCCTCCGTCGCCGCCGCGGTCCTCGACCACACCGGCCACCCGGTCGCCGGGATCGCGGTCACCTACCCCAGCGGCGAGCTCGCCGACGTCGGGCCCACCGTCCGCGCGACCCAGCAGACCGCCGACCTGGTCGGCCGCCGGATCGGCGGCGGGCGACGCCCCTGACCGGCGCGGGCGTGCCGGCGGCGTGACCTGCCCGCGGTCAGGTCGTTGCTTCCCCCGTAGCCGTCCCTCGAGCTGCCCGGTGGAGGACCCGCATGCCCAGCGACCAGCCCAGCGACCAGCCCAGCGACCAGACCAGCGACCAGACCAGCGGCCGGCCCGGCAGCTCCCGCGCGACCCGCCGCCGCCTGGTCTGGTCGGTCGGCCTGGCCTCGGGAATCGTGGTCGCGGCGACCCTGGCCCTGCCCACGCACGCCGACGGCGGCGACCCCTCGCGCACGACGGACGCGCTGACGCTCACCGGGACACCCGAGCACGATCACAGCAGCCATGACCACGCCAGAACTGACCACGCCGGAAGTGACCCCGGGGCGACCGGGGCTGCCGTCGACGGCACGGACCTGAGCCTCGACGACGGCCATCGCCACGACCACGCCGACCCGGCCACCAAGAACGCGATCTCCCGCTCGGTCCCCGGCGGCACCGACCCGACCACGCAGGACCCGACCACCCGCGCGCAGGCCGCCGCGAACGCCGCGACGGTCGCTGCCCGGCGCGAGGGCCCGGAGCCTGCGCTGCTGCCCGGGCCGGCCGCGCCCGAGCGTCGGACGGCCCCCGAGGACAGGTACGCCATGGCCGGGGGCTGCTACGCCCTCGGCAGCGACGGCCGCTGGGTCCGGCGCGCCGGTGAGGGCTTCCGCGTCGCGGCGGCGCGGAAGGCCGGCGCCGAGGCGTTCCACTTCCAGGCCACCGACCTGGGCCGGTACCTGCTGTTCGGCGAAGCCAGGGACTTCCTCGCCAAGCCCGGACGGGACCAGCTCGGACCGGACCCGCTCGACCTGACCGGGGCCGGGGTCGGCCAGGCGGACCGGCCGAGCAGGGACGCCGAGTGGACCGTGACGCGACGCGGACCGTCGTACCTCTTCCGGAACCGCGGCACCGGGCAGGGCCTCGGGCTCGACGGTGCCGGCACCCTGGTGCTCGCCGACCGGCCGGCGCCGTTCACGTTGCGGCTGACCAGTGGCTGCGCGCGGTGGCCCGAGGTACGCACCAACGTGGCCGGCCGGCCGCACCGCGGCGAGACCTCCTTCGCCGAGGTCCGCGGCTACGCCGACGCGCACACCCACGGGATGGCGTTCGAGTTCCTCGGCGGCAAGGTGCACTGCGGCCGGCCGTGGCACCCGTACGGCGTCGCCTACGCCCTGAAGGACTGCGACGACCACACCGCCACCGCCGGCAAGGGCGGGGTGCTCGAGAGCTTCCTGTCCGGCGACCCCGACGGGCACGACCCGGTCGGCTGGCCGACCTTCCGGGACTGGCCGGCACCGGCCTCGCTGACCCACGAGGGCACCTACTACAAGTGGATCGAGCGGTCCTGGCGCGGCGGCCTGCGGCTGTTCGTGAACCTGCTGGTGGAGAACAACCAGCTCTGCACGCTCTACCCGCTGAAGCAGAACAGCTGCGACGACATGGCCTCGATCCGGCTGCAGGCGAGGCGGATGAAGCAGTTCGAGCGGTACGTCGACGCGCAGTCCGGTGGCCCTGGCGAGGGGTGGTACCGGATCGTCCGCTCGCCGTTCGAGGCCCGCGAGGTGATCAACCAGGGCAAGCTCGCGGTGGTCATGGGCATCGAGACCAGCCGGCCCTTCGACTGCACC
>DATIBI010000062.1:0-3591 GCA_035457605.1 Nocardioidaceae bacterium | reverse complement strand
ACCAGGGCCACGACCTTGTCGGCCCCGGCCTCGTGCGCGAGGTCGATCCCGCGCTGGACGCTCGCCGGGTCCAAGGCGACGGTCCCGGCCTGCCGCACGTCCGCGGTGATCGCGCTGCCGAAGCTCTCGCCGAGCCCGACGACGGCGATCGTGCCGGCCGGGGTGTCGAGCATCAGCGGCCGCTCGGCCTGGGCGCGGTTCCGACCGGCGCCGAACGCCGTCAGCCCCCAGTCGCGGGCGTTCTGGAGCCCGTCCCGAACGCCGCGGGGGCCCGCGTCCATCGCGTGGTTGTTGGCCAGCCCGAGCGCGTTGATGCCTGCCCGGCGCATTGAGGCGAGGGCCTCGGGACGAGCGGCGTAGAAGTACTCCTTGCCGCGGTTGTAGGGCACCTGCGTGGCGGTGATCGCGCCCTCGGCGTTGGCGATGACGTAGTCGCCGTCGAGAACCCCCCGGAGCCGGCGGAAGGGCCGGTCGTAGCCGCGTCGCCAGATCATCCGTTCGGCGCCGTCACCCAGCATGGTGTCCCCGACGAACTGGAGGGTGAACCGGCCGTCGGTACCGGCGGCCGCGGACGCCTCGACGGTCCGCACCGGCGGTGGTTTTGCCGTGGCCAGATGGGTACCGACCAGGCCGCCCGTGGCCAGCGCGACCATGGTGAACAAGAGGATGAGCCGTTTGTCTCGTCTCACTGAAGGCTCCCGTGAGGGTAGGGAAGGTCATCGAGATGGGCGGGCGGGGCGTGCAGGAAGCTCAGCGTGCGTTGCACGAGCCCCCCGACGCGTACGGCGGACGTCAAGCCGTGCCCGGAGTCCGGGAGCAGGTCGAACGACACCAGCGACGGCACACCGTGCCGCTGGGCCTGCTCCTCGAGGTGGTCGACCCAGCGCAGGGCCCGGGTGAGACGGTCGGGACCCTGCCGTACGTCGAGACCGCGGCTCGCGCGCACGGCGGGGCCACGCCCCACGTCCTTCGCGCCGACCAGGACGTGCACGGGACGCTCGAGCAGCCCCTGCGGGTCGATGGGGCGGCCGAGCCGTTTCGGTGCCGGAGCGGTTCCACGGGGGAACGGCCGGGTGGGGTCGAGGTAGGTGTACCAGCCCGCGCCGGCCACCACCGCCCGTCGTACCTCTTTCCCGGCAACCAGCAGGTGGCGGTGGACGAACTGGGCGCCGGCGGAGTAGCCCATGAGATCGACGTGGGAGGTGTCGAGACCGAGCTCGTCGTGGGCGTCGGCCAGTAGGGCCTCGAGTGCCTCTATCGCGGCGAGCGGCCCGTCCTTACCGGCCAGCCGCTGGTAGCCGGGGAACCGGTCGCGGTCGAAGGTCGGGGCGATCACCGGGACGCCGAGCATCAGCGCCTGCGGCACGAACGCCCGGAACAGGCGACCCGCGCGGCGCTGGTTGCCGTGCACGAGAACCAGCGGGACCGTGCACGGCAGCTGCGGCGGGACGAGGGCGCGGTAGCCGGCCGGCAGCCGTCGTGCGGACGGGTGACGGTGGATCAGGAGGCGGCGCTGCGGGACCACTGTCCACCCCCCTGCCCGTCGAGCCAGAGCTCGTGCAGGCGCTCCTCACCAGAGGTCGTGCGCGTGAGCCGGCCTCCCTCGAGCACCCACACCTGGTCGGCGAGCGCGAGCTCGTCGGGGTCGTGGGTGACCAGGAGGGTGGTCCCCTGGTGGTGCGACACGGTCTCCCGGAACGCCTCCTTGCTGGCCTCGTCGAGGCCAGCCGTGGGCTGGTCCAGCAGCAGGATCGGTGGGTTCCCCATCAGCGCCCGGGCGAGGGCCACCCGCTGTCGCTGCGCCAGGGAGAGGTTGCGCCCGCCCTCGGTGACCCAGGTGTCGATGCCGTCGGGGAGGTCCCGCAGGAGCTCGCCGAGCCCGGTGGCATGCACCACACGCTGCACTTCATCCGCCGCGGAACCGCGGGCCGCGTAGGTGAGGTTGCGGCGGATCGTGCCGCGCATCAGCGGCAGGTCGGGGCCGACGACGCCGAGGTGCCGGAAGGTCGACTGCGGCGTGGTGGTGAACAGCGGCTGGCCGTCGATGAGGATCTCCCCGGAGGTGGGGTCGACCAGCCGGCTGACCACGTCCAGGAGGGTGGACTTGCCCGCGCCGCTGGGACCGGTGATCGCGATCAGCTGCCCCGGCGCCGCGATCGCGGTGACCGAGTCCAGCGCTCCGGCGACGGAGACCTCCTGCAGCTCGATGCGCCCGCGGCGCACCCGCAGCCGGGTGTTCTCCTCCGGCTCGAGGCCGCGGCTGGAGCTGGACAGGAAGTCGTTGATCTTCTGCCGCGACACCCGCGCCCGGTGCCAGTAGTCGTGGGAGAGGCCCAGGGTGCGGACGAAGACGTTGAGCTGCCGGGTTACCAGGATCGCTGCGAACACCAGGCCCACGGTCGCCTGACCGATCTGGACCTCGACCAGGCCGACCGCCATCACGGCGACGACGGCGAGCAGCCCCGAGGCGGACGAGATCCCACGGAGTCTGCCGCGCAGCTCCGCGACCCGGAACAGCGCGTTGTTGAGGGAGTCGTTCTGCCGTGACAGGCGGGAGTACTCACCGCGGGCGCGTCCGAAGACCTGCACGACGGGCAGCGCGTTCATCTGCTCGTCGATGTTGCTGATCAGCAGGGACCGCCGGCGGCGCATCACCCGGGTCGCCGAGCGCATCCGTCGGCCGCTCCGCAGCGACACCACGGCGCCGGCGGCGAGCACGGCCATGATGGTCAGCGCGATCCACGGGTTGAGGAAGAGCAGCACGGCGAGTGTCCCGCCGAGCACGATGAGCGCGGTCAGGCCGCCCAGCAGACCGCGGCTGATCCAGGTCCGCAGCATCGACAGGTCGCCGATGAACCGCAGCAGCATGCCGCCTCGGGCACGGTGCTGGACCTGGCGCGGCGTCATCCCCTGGAGGTGCGCATACATGTCCATGCGCAGCCCTCGGACCACGTTGTAGCCGATCTTCTCGGCGACGCTGAACTCCGCCGCCCGCAGCCAGCCGTGCACGATCGCGACCGTGGCCAGGACACCCAGGGCGGCCAGCGAGCGTTGCCTGGCCTCGTCCGCGGCGGCGCCGACCGTCTCCAGGGTGAACGAGTTCACCACGTAGATGGTGAGCAGCATGAACGCGACCAGGGTGACGACCTGGCCCAGGCCGAGCAGGACGACCCGGGCGATGTCGCGCTTCCTGAGCGTGAACGGGTTGCGGGCGGAGCTCACGCGTGCCCCCCCGTGGGCTGGTCGGCCAGCTCGTCGGACCAGGTGAAGTACTCGTCGAGGAACGAGACGTCCTCCTCGACCGGCTCCGCCTCGGCGGCCTCGGGCTCGGCCAGGCCAGGGATGTCCACCGGCCAGGGCACCTGCGCGGGGACGAACGGCGTGTCGGCCCCATGCACCTCGGGGATGCCGAGCAGCTCGGAGACCAGCTGGGGGTCGCTGAGCTCGGCGGCCCCGAGCACGGGAAGCCCGGTGGCCTTCTCCGCCTCGCGCATGGACAGCGGCGACCGGGTGAGCCGTCCGGAGACGGCCACGACGTTCAACCCCAGCTCCCGGAGACGGTCGACTCCGGCGGCGGCCCCCATCGCATCG
>DATIBI010000061.1:0-10470 GCA_035457605.1 Nocardioidaceae bacterium | reverse complement strand
CTGGCGCTGGCCGCGGGCGCCTCGTCGGTGATGATCGGCTCCTGGTTCGCCGGCACCTACGAGTCGCCTGGTGACCTGCACGTCGACGCCGACGGCCGGGCCTACAAGGAGAGCTTCGGCATGGCCTCGGCCCGGGCGGTGGCCAGCCGCACCAGCACGGAGACCTCGTTCGACCGGGCGCGCAAGGGGCTCTACGAGGAGGGCATCTCCTCCAGCCGGATGTTCCTCGACCCCGAGCGGCCCGGCGTGGAGGACCTGATCGACCAGATCTGCGCCGGCGTGCGCTCGGCGTGCACCTACGCCGGGGCGCGGACGCTGGAGGAGTTCCACGACCGCGCGATCGTCGGCGTGCAGTCGGCCGCCGGCTTCCACGAGGGGCGGCCGCTGCCTGCCGGGTGGTGACGCGCGTGTGCGGCAGGTTTCACGACATCCCTTGGGAAACCTGCACTACCCACGTGACGTGACGCACGGGAAGTGGAGGTTTCACGACATACCGTGGGAAACCTCCCCGGCGCCGAAGCGCGCCGAGCCGGACGTCAGAAGGGCCCGGTGGTCTCGCGACCACCGGGCCCTTCTCGCGTCAGCCGACTGACGTCGGTGCAGTTAAGTGCACGTCACTGCCCGTCAGCGGGTTCTCGCCGACGACACGTCGGTCACCGGGCGATGTCGGCGCTCCTGCTCGGCGTGGTGTCCCCACCGGAGAGCACCTTCTCCTCCGACGGCTCCACCGTGAGGGCGAAGTCGTCGCCGTGCAGCGTGACACCGGTGACCACGGCCTGCTCGACGGCCTCCGCCGCGTAGCGCTTGCGCACCATCAGCGGGTCGTTGTGCAGGTCCTTCACCAGCGCGACGGACAGCCCGATCATCACCAGCACGAACGGCAGCGCCGCCACGATCGTGATCGTCTGCAGGCCGGTCAGGGCCGAGTCGCCGCCTACGAGCAGCATCACCGCAGCGACGCCACCGGTTGCGACACCCCAGAAGATGACCGTGCTCCGGCTCGGCTCGAGCTTGCCGCGCTCGGACAGCGAGCCCATCACGATCGACGCCGCGTCGGCACCGGAGACGAAGAAGATCGCCACCAGGACCATCACCAAGATGCTGGTGACGGTGGCGAGCGGAAGCTCCCCGAGCATGCCGAAGAGCTGCTGCTCCGCGGAGCCGTCGCCGACCACGTCCGCGCCGTCCTGCTGCAGCTTGATCGCGGTGCCGCCGAAGATCGCGAACCACACCAGGCTCACCAGGCTAGGCACCAGCAGCACGCCGGTGACGAACTGGCGGATGGTGCGGCCCCGCGAGATGCGGGCGATGAACATGCCCACGAACGGGGTCCACGACAGCCACCAGGCCCAGTAGAAGACGGTCCAGCCGGACAGCCAGGTGGCCATGCCCTCGCCGCCGGAGGCCTCGGTCCGGGCGGACATCATCGCCAGGTCCTGGAAGTAGCTGCCGACCGCGGTCGGGATCAGGTCCAGCATGAACACGGTCGGGCCGACCACGAACACGAACAGCGCCAGCGCCACGGCCAGCACCATGTTGATGTTGGACAGCCACTGGATGCCCTTGGCCACGCCCGAGACCGCGGAGGCGATGAAGCCGATGGTGAGCAGCACGATCACGCCGACGAGCAGGCCGTTGCCCACCTTGCCGATACCGGTGACGATCTGCAGGCCGGTGCCGATCTGCAGCGCACCTAGGCCCAGCGAGGCCGCGGAGCCGAACAGGGTCGCGAAGATCGCCAGGATGTCGATGAGCCGGCCGACGCCGCCGTTGGCGCGCTTGTCACCGATCAGCGGGGCGAACGCCGCGCTGATCAGCTGGGAGCGGCCCTTGCGGAACACGCCGTAGGCCACCGCGATGCCGACGACCGCGTAGATCGCCCACGGGTGCAGGGTCCAGTGGAACAGGGTGGTCGCCATCGCGTTCTGCACGGCCTCGGGGTTGCCGGCTCCACCGGTCCCGGGAGGAGGCGTGGTGAAGTGCGACAACGGCTCGCTCACGCCGTAGAACATGAGGCCGATGCCCATGCCGGCGCTGAACATCATCGCGATCCAGGAGACCGTGCGGAACTCGGGCTCCTCGTCGTCGGTGCCCAGCGGGATCGCGCCGAACCGTCCGGCCGCGAGCCAGATCACGAAGACCACGAACGCGGAGGCGGTCAGGACGAACAGCCACCCCATGTTGTGCATCGTCCACTCGAGAGCGGAGCCGGACGCCGCGCCGAGGCTGGGAGTGTCCAGGAAGCCCCACAGCAGGAAGCCCATGGCGATCGCTGCGGTCACCCCGAACACAACCTTGTCGAGCTTGCCGTGCTCGCGCTCCGCGCCCTCGCCCACGACGGGCTCGAGTGCGGGGTGCGCGACCTCGGTGTCGGACCCCTTGACCGGGTCCTGTTGTGTAGTCACGTCAGTTGCCACGTGGGTCGGCGCTGGAGGACAGCGCCCCTCCTTCTCCGTGATCGGGTACAGGACAAACCTCTCGACCGTGTCGGACCTGCCGTCAGAGTGCAAGCGCGTTCACGGCGTCGAGCGTGGCCACGAGACGGAACTCACCCGTGCGAACAGGCGAGCGCAGAGGCCACGAGGGTCCCGTTACCCAGAAAGCGCGGGGGCTACACGTGCAGCGGTGTGACGACCGCGGTACGACGGGCGGGTGGCTGGATCACCGGGGCACCGGCGGCGCCTGCCGCGAGACGTGACGGCCGATCGAGACGGCGTAGGACGTGAGCACCGTCAGCGCGCAGAGCATCCAGACCCAGTCCTGCCACTGGGCCGGGTAGAGCGTTTCCGCGAGGTAGTGGTCGATGAACGGTCCGACGTAGGTCTCCTGTCCCGCCTCGGCGCGCAGGTACTTCTCCAGCACCGTGAGCGGGCACGGCGCCGCGGTGAGCACGCCGACCGTGCCCCACACCGCGGTGATCACGTGCGGCCACAGCCAGCCGAGGCCGCGCAGGCCGAGGAACCCGCCGAGCAGGACATAGAGAAGGTAGGCCAGGTGAAGAACCACCACGACCTGAGCAGCGAGACCGGCAACGGTCCTCATGATGCTCACGGTAGGGATCTTTACCGGCCTGTGTGCAGAGTCGAGAGAACCTGCTGTCGGGGGCCGTGGGTCCCGGCTCCGGCGTGCCCTAGGCTCACCGGCGTGCGCAACGAGACGGTGCTGGTCGTCGCCGCGACCCGGGCAGAGGCCGCCCATGTCCCCGCAGGGCTCGAGGTGGTGGTCACCGGGCTCGGCAAGACCGCTGCGGCCGTGGCCACGACGAGAGCGCTGGCCGGTCGCGACCCCGCAGGGCTGAGCGTGGTGAACATCGGTACGGCGGGTGCGCTGCGCGACGGGCTGGCCGGGCTCCACCTGCCGGGGACCGTGGTGAACCACGACATGAACGCCGAGGCCGTGCGGGCGCTCGGCTACGACCCGCAGGAGCTGCTGACGCTGCCCGGGGGTGACGACTCGGTGCTCGCCTCGGGCGACGTGTTCGTCAGCGACCCTGTGGTCCGGGAGGCGCTGGCCGCGCGAGCACACCTGGTCGACATGGAGGGTTACGCGGTCGCCTACGCGTGCCTGGCCATGGGCGTGCCGGTGCGGCTGGTCAAGCACGTCTCGGACAACGCCGACGAGTCGGCGCTGGACTGGCCCCGGATGGTCGACCGCAGTGCGCGGGCGCTGGGGGCCTGGCTGGCGTCGGAGTACCGCCGGTGAAGCGGAGCACGCACGACCTCGCGCTCACCGAGACCGTCGTCACCAAGACCTACCGGACGTGGGACCGGGGGCGAGCCGGACCGCGAGTGGGCGGGCCTCACCCTGCTCGAGGAGCACGCGCCCGGTCTCGCGCCGCGACCCCTTGGACGCGCCACGTCGGAGGGCCGGCCGGCGATCACGATGACCCGGTTGCCCGGCACGCCGCTGGAGGGTCCCCTCGACCCCGCTCGCACCGAGGCGGTGGCCGCGGCGATGAACCGGCTGCACACCGCCGTTCCGGCACAGCGACTTCGCGGAGTGCCGCACCGGCTGTGGGGTGCCGCGGAGGTGGTGGGCCACCTCCGGTCTCGGGTGGAGACGGTCGAGCCCGCCGGGTTGCCCGTCGACGTCGGGGATGCGTACGGCGCCGGAGCTGGTTGGGTCCGCGGCACGCAGGCCGGTCACCTGGCGAGGACCGAGGGCCACGAGGTGTTCGCCCAGGCCGACGGCAACCTCGCCAACTACCTGTGGGACGGCTCCGAGTGCAGGCTCGTGGACTTCGAGGACTCGGGTGTCGGCGACCGTGCCTTCGAGATCGCCGACCTCGTCGAGCACGTCTCGGTGTGGCTGACCGGTGCGCTGGACGCCGACGACTTCCTCGCCCACCTGGACCCGGAGCCCGTGCTGGCTGCGCGTGTGCGGGACATGCGCCGGTTGTTCGCGCTGTTCTGGCTCGACATGCTGCTGCCCGGCAACCCCGCCCACGACCGCAACCCTCCCGGCAGCCTGGAGCGCCAGGCGGCCCGGCTCCAATCCCTGCTCGGCTGAGCTGCGAACCCCTCACGCAGGGCGCCGGCGGACGGCGTCCCGGGAGGAGGAGCCGTGAGACGCCCCGAGAGGGTCGAGCCCGGGCCGGGGCAGGAGTCGGTGTGGGACTACCCCCGACCACCGCGGCTGGAGCCGACCACGGTGTTGCTCGAGATCGTCCTCGGCGGGGTGACCGTCGCGCGGACCAGCCACGGTCTGCGGGTCCTGGAGACCAGTCACCCGCCGACCTACTACCTGCCCCGTGACGCGTTCCGGCAAGGCTCGCTGCGACCGGCCGGAGGCGGGTCGTTCTGCGAGTGGAAGGGCGCCGCGGAGTACTACGACGTGGTCGCCGGCGACCGAGTCGCCGAGCGGGCGGCGTGGCACTACCCGCACCCGACCCCGGCGTTCGCCGCGCTCCTGGACCACGTGGCGGTCTACCCGGCGCTGATGGACCGATGCCTCGTGGACGGCGAGGAGGTGGTCCCGCAGCCGGGCGGCTTCTACGGAGGATGGATCACCTCCTCGGTCGTCGGCCCGTTCAAGGGTGACCCGGGCACCCGGTGGTGGTGAGGGTCGGCCACCCGTGCGCCGCCGGGCAAGCGTTCACCCGGGGTGGATGAGGCCGGGCACCGGCCGGTCGGGGCACCATGCCTGACATGGACCTGTCATCGGCGCAGCGGCGCGTGGGTGGCGCCGTCGGCGCGGTGCTCGCGCTACCGGCGGCGGCGGTGACCGGGGTGGTGTCCGCGGGGAGACGAGGCACCGTGGTGGTCGCTGCCTCCACCGCGCGTCTGCTGGACAGGCTCGTTCCCGCTCTCGTCGCCGAGGTCGTCGACCGCATCGACCTGACCGACCTCGTCGCGCGCAGTGTCGACCTCGACGTGCTCGCCGCCGGGATCGACGTGCAGGCCGTCGTCCGCCGGGTGGACGTGAACAGCATCGTGCAGGAGGTCGACGTCGACGCCGTGGTCGAGCGGGTCGACGTCGAGTCGGTCCTGAACCGGGTCGACGTCGAGCGGGTCGTGGAACGCGTCGACCTCGACCGGGTCGCGACACGGATCGACGTCGATGCCATCGCCGGCCGTCTGGACGTGGAGGCCGTGCTGGCCAGGCTGGACCTCACCGACGTCGTCCTGCGCCGGGTCGACCTGGACCGGCTGGTGCAGGAGGTGCTCGCCCGGGTCGACCTCGTCGGGCTGGCCGAGCAGGTGATCGCGGAGATCGACCTGCCGGAGATCATCCGGGAGTCCACGGGCACGATGGCCTCGGACTCGGTCCGAGGCCTGCGGATGCAGGGGATCGCCGCCGACGAGGCCGTCGGCCGTGCGGTCGAGCGGCTGCTGATGCGCCGCGGTCGCAGGACCCCCGCGCAAGGTGAGGGACCCGACGAGCCGGTGCCCGGGACGGTGCCGACACAGCCGCTCCCCGGGCACCGCTGACCGGCCATGGCCGAGGGCGGGGTCTCCCCGGTCCCACGGGAGGCCCGCGGCTACCAGGGGCATCGCGCGGGAGTGGTGAGCCGCCTGACCGCGGCCGTCATCGACACCGCGGTGGTGGCGCTGGGTCTGGTGGCCGCCTACCTGGCCGGCGCCGGGCTGCTGTTCCTGATCGACCCGCGCTCGTTCGAGCTCCCCGCCGCGTCGTGGCTGTTCAGCATCACCACCGCACTGGTGGCGATGGCGCTGTACCTCACCTTGGCGTGGAGCCTCGCGGGGCGCACCTACGGCTTCCACCTGATGGGGCTCCGGCTGCTGGGGCCCGACGGGGAGACACCCGGTCCCACCCGGGCCTTCCTGCGGGCCGTGCTCTACGTCCTCTTCCCGGTCGGCCTGCTGTGGTGCGCGGTGAGCCGGGAGAGCAGCTCGGTGCAGGACCTGCTGGTGCGCACCCGCGTGGTCTACGACTGGCAGCCGCGCGCGATGCACCACGAGCAGCAGCCAGGCACGTGAGCGGGCCGTTCCCTCATGCCTCGACCTCGGCGAGCAGACGTCCCGAGCCGATCGCCTCGACCAGGGCGGCGTGGTCGGCCTCGTTCTGGTCGGCGTAGCGCTCGGCGAACGCGCTCATCTCGGCGTCGAGGTCGCCGTCCCGCCCCAGGTGGTCCGTGATCGCGGCCGCGTCTCCGGACCGGGCGTGCGCGCGGGCCAGGGTCCAGGCGCACAGCTCACCGTAGATCGACACCGCCTGCGGCCGCATCTGCGTGACGTCCGCGGAGCCCTTCTGGTCCCGCAGCTGGCGGACGTAGAAGTCCCGCACCCTGCCGTCGATCCCGGTCACCGTCTCCCAGCCCAGGAAGATGTCGCTGGCGGCCTGCATCAGGCGTTGCCCCGCGACCACCCGGGCGCCGTCGTGGGCCGGCACCGTCGGGGCGGCTGTGCCCTCCCGCGGCCGGGGAAGGTACGGCGCGAGCACGGACTGCTGTGCCTCCTTGACCTGGAGCAGCAGGGGGTCGTTCTCGTCACGTCCTTGCAGCAGCACGACCCAGCAGCGCGTGCCGACGCTGCCCACGCCGACGACCTTCCGGGCCATGTCTACGAACCGGTAGCGGTCGAGCAGGAACGCCCGGTCGGAGGGCAGGCTGGTCCGGTACTCCTGCAGGAGGCCGACGACCTGGCCCTCCAGGGCGGCCCGGTCCATCTCGGGCAGCAGGTCACCGACCGGCACCAGCAGCGGGGGCTCGGCCTTGATCCGAGGCGTCCCGTCGACGGTGGTGGTGAGCTTGCGGGCTGCCTTCAACCGGTCGTTCGCGCGCGCCCTGCTCACCGTCGCGTCGAACTTCTTGCGGCGCTTCTTGGGCGTCACGTCGCGCAGCACCCGCCGAATCTCGTCCACGGTCGCCCTGGCGTACCAGACCTCGAGGTGTCCGGTCTGCGCGAACATCGCCATCGTCTCGCGGTAGCGCCGGGTGCATGCTGCCGCGATACCGTGCACGTCGCGCTCGTCGTACCCGTTGGAGCGTCCGGCGACGACCAGGCTGGTGACCAGTCGCGCGAGGTCCCACTCCCACGGGCCCGCGATCGTCTCGTCGAAGTCGTTGACGTCGAACAGCAACGCCCGCTCCGGGGAGGCGAACAGCCCGAAGTTCGCCAGGTGCGCGTCTCCGCACAGCTGCACGTGCAGCCCCGAGACCGGAGTGCCGGCGAGGTCCGCGGCCATCACCGCGGCAGCCCCCCGGTAGAAGGCGAACGGCGAGGAGGACATCCGGCCGTAGCGGATCGGGACGAGCTCGGGCACCCGGCTCGCCGCCTGCGTCTCGAGCAGGGCGACCGGGTCGCGTGTGGTCTCCACCTCAGCCTCCCGGGGTGATGTCACTGCCGTGCACGGTCAGCGCCCAGATCACCACGACGCACAGTCCGATGATCAGCAGCGACCACGCCGGGTAGGCCGGCAGGAACCCCATGCTGACGACCAGGGTGAGCATGGCCACCACGACGCCGGCAACCCGGGCCCAGGCCCACGCCGCGAACACACCGATACCGGCCAGGGCGACCACGACACCGAGTGCGACGTGGGTCCAGCCCCATGCCGTGTAGTCGAGATCGAGGACCAGCTCGGTGCGTCCGACGAGCAGGTAGTCCTCACGCACGAGCGCCACCAGCCCCTGGAGCACCTGGAAGGTCCCGAGGACGAGCATGCAGAGCCCGCTGAACGCGATCCAGCCCACCCAGGCCGACGCGCCGCGGTCGACGCCGGTGGCCGGGGTCTGTGACGCCGGCCCACCGGCCGGGCTCGAGCGGTGCCGACCCGGGGCCGAGGCAGCGGGGTTCGTCATGGCGCCTCCCTGGGGCGTGGCCGTCCAACCCAGTCTGCGCAGAACCGTCCCCGCGGACGTCACCCGATACGGGTGAGAAGTGGTTCGTACCAATTTGGGTACGCCCGGGTGCAGATAGTGGGCCCACACGACCTCTTGACACCTGCCGATGGTCCCGGGCAGATGCCCCAACCGGGTTATAGGAAGGTAAAGGGCGACTTCCTACCGTGGAAGGAGCAACCGCTCAGCAGTGCACCGACTCGGGCACGAGCCTTCTGGGCGCGCACCACGCATGCGGGCTGGAGGTCTCGTGCAGACGCCCCGAAGGTTCGAGAAGACGGACCCGGTACGGCGGCCGGTGGCTGACTACCGATACCTGGTACCAGGGCTGCCCAAGGCGCATACCCGCCGTCGCCGCCTGTTGGACCGGCTGGACTCTGCCGCGGCATCGCCCCTGGTCCTCGTGTCCGCCCCGGCCGGCACCGGCAAGACCACCCTGGTGGCGGACTGGGTCCGCACACGCCGGGCTGCCCACACGACGGGCTGGGTCTCGTTCGAGGAGGGCGACGAGGCGCTGTGGCCTCAGGTGACCACGGTGCTGGGCGACCTCGGCGTCGATCTGTCGGTCCGCCCGATCAGCAGCGCGCCGCACTCGATGGACGCGCACCTGCTGTCCGCACTCGCGGGCGCTGTCACCGAGCACGCCTCGCCGCTGACCATCGTGCTCGACCACTTCGAGCTGACCGACCTCGACCAGGCGCACGATCTCGACTACCTGCTGCGACACTGCGCGGGGCGGCTCCAGGTCGTGGTGACGACACGGGTCGACCCCGTGCTCCCGCTCTACCGGTACCGCCTCGCCAACAGTGTCACCGAGGTGCGTGCAGCCGACCTCGCCTTCACCGACGAGGAGGCCGCGGACGTGCTCGTCCTCTCCGGGTTCCGGCTACGGCCCGAGACGGTCCGGGCCCTGAACACGCGGACCAACGGGTGGGTGACCGGGCTCCGCTTCGCGGCGCGTGCCCTCGCCGGTGCGGACGACCCCGACCGAGCCGTCGCGCGAGTGATCGCCGAGACCGGCGACATGGGGGAGTACCTGCTCGGGGAGGTCCTCGACGCCCAGGAGCCGGCCGTGCGTGCGCTCCTGCTGGAGTCCAGCATCCCCGACGTCCTGCATCCCGGGCTGGTCGAGGCACTGCCCCACCACTCCGCGGTCCGCGAGCTCGGCATGCTCACCCGGATGAACGTGTTCGTCGAGGCGCTCGAGGACTCCCCGGGCTGCTACCGGTACCCACCGTTCTTCCGCGAGCTGCTCCGCGCCCAGCTGGCATACGAGAGCCCGGACCGACCCGGCGAGCTGCACCGCATCTGCGCCCGCTGGTTCGTCGACCACGGCTCCGCGTCCGCAGCGATCGGCCACCTCGCGGCCACCGGCGCATGGCCGGAGGCCGCCGCACGGACGATCGAGGAGCTGCTGGTGTCCGACCTCCTGCGCGACGGAAGTCGTGGCGGGCTCGGTCGGGTCCTGCGGGACATGCCTGAGGACGTGGGCACAGAGGAGGCCGCCCTGGTGCGGGCCGCGCTCGCCCTGGCGGACGGGGACCTCAAGGGAAGTGCGGACGCGCTGGACGCGGCTCGAGACGCCCGTGGGGCGGCGACGGTCACCTGGCCGGTCGAGCTCACCTGCGCGGTACTCGACGCCGTCACAGCGCGGTTCGGCGACGACCTCGAGAACGCCGACGTCACCGTCGCCCAGGCCCTGGAGGTCGCGAGCGCCGACGACCATCGCGCGTCGCTGCCGGCTGCGCTGGGGCTCCGAGCGCTGAGCCTGATCTGCCGGGGGACCGCCGCCCTGCGACACGGGGACCTGCCGGCGGCGGCCACCGCCGCCGCGGCCGCCGCGGAGTCGACCCTTCCGGGGCTGGAGTGGATCGAGCAGGCCGCACTGGGCCAGTTGGCCATGGTCCAGGCGATCGCGGGTGAGCTGGAGCAGGCGCGACGCACGGCGGCGGAGGCCGCCGCGGTCGCCGACTGCATCGGCCTGCCCTCGGAGCGCCGTTCCCCGGCCGCTGCCCTTGGTATGGCTCTGGTGTCGCTGGAGCAGTACGACCTCGACGCTGTCGACGCACACCTCGAGCAGGCGTCGAGGCCGCTGCTGGCGACCGAGAACCCGGTGTGGCGAGGGCTGCTCGCCCAGGTTCGCGCCGGGCTCCTCCGGGCTCGGGGTC
>DATIBI010000060.1:0-7213 GCA_035457605.1 Nocardioidaceae bacterium | reverse complement strand
GAGTACCGCGAGCCCGGCCGCGGCCCAGCCCTGGCGTCCGGCGATCGCCACCACATCGCCGGGACGGGCCCCGGACCGTCGTACCGGCTCGGTCTCGCACACGCCCAGCGCGGTGATCGCGATGACGACCTCGTCCGCGCGGGTCACGTCCCCGCCGACCACCGACGCGCCCACCAGCGCGGCCTCCTCGGCGATCCCGTCGGCCAGCTCCAGCGCCCAGGCGACCTCCAGGTCCGGGGGTGCGGCGAGGCCGACGGTCAGCGCGGTCGTGCGCCCGCCCATCGCGTTGATGTCGGAGAGGTTCTGCGCCGCGGCCTTGCGCCCGATGTCGTGGGCCGAGGCCCAGTCGCGGCGGAAGTGCCGGGTGTCGACGAGCAGGTCTGTGGAGACGACGACGCGTCCGGAGGGTACGTCGACGACCGCGGCGTCGTCGCCGGGACCGAGCAGCACGTGCTCGCCCTGGGCCAGCCGCTGGGTGAGCGCGTCGACCAGGGCGAACTCGCCGACGTCGGCCAGAGTGGCGTTCGCGGGCAGGTGTGCAGGGGAAGGCGCGGCTGTCATGGGCGCCATTCAACCTGATGCACGGACTATGTTCCGGACCGGCCCGCGGACACGGTAGGTTGAGCCAGGATCCACGCACCAAGGACCTATGTCCCCCACGAGATCGCAGGAGTTCAGCATGGTGGTTCAGGCCTACATCTTGATCCAGACCGACGTCGGCAAGGCCGCTGAGGTCGCCCAGGCGATTGCGGACGTCAAGGGTGTGACCCTGGCCGAGGACGTCACCGGTCCCTACGACGTGATCGTGCGCGCGGAGGCCCGCAACGTCGACGAGCTCGGCAAGCTGGTCGTGGCGAAGGTCCAGAACATCTCCGGCATCACCCGGACGCTGACCTGCCCGGTCGTCCACATCTGACCGCTGCGACCCCGGTCGCACGCATGCTCCGACAGCGCCCCGTTTCCCTCCGGAAGCAGGGCGCTGTCGCATGTCTGCTCGCCGCGGTGGGCTGTCTCGCCTCGTGCGCGACCGGGCCCGTCGAGGTGAGCTCGCCCGACCTCTCCGGCGCGGACGCGCAGGCCTGCCGTGATCTCGTGGAGGCGCTGCCGGACTCGGTGGCCGGGCAGGACCGCCGTGAGGTGACCCCCGACGACGGGGCGACCGCGGCCTGGGGCGACCCGGCGATCGAGCTGCGCTGCGGGGTCCCCGAGCCGGCGGGCTTCGACGAGTTCGCCACCTGCCAGGTCACCAACGACGTGGGCTGGTTCATCCCGCAGCAGCAGATCGACCGCGGTCCGGGCGAGATCGTCATGACCACGGTCGGCCGGGCCCAGAACGTCGAGGTGCGGCTGCCCGCGGACTACTGGCCACCGGCCGCGGCCATGGTCGACCTCGCCGACGCGGTCCGCAGCAGCACCCGCGAGGTCGAGCCCTGTGTCTAGGACGCGCTGAGCGAGCGTCAGCGCAGGCCGGTGCCCCGCTGCAGCGCGAGCTGGATCAGCCGGTCCACGAGGGCGGGGTACTCCAGCCCGCTGGCGGCCCACATCCGCGGGAACATCGAGGTCGGCGTGAAACCGGGCATGGTGTTGATCTCGTTGACCACGACCCGCTCGTCGGGGAGCACGAAGAAGTCCACCCGGGCCAGCCCCTCGCAGGACAATGCGTCGAACGCCTGGACCGCCAGCTCCCGCACCCGCGCGGAGACGTGCTCGGGCAGGTCCGCGGGGACGTTGAGCTCGGTGTGCTCCTCGGGCAGGTACTTCGCCGCGAAGTCGTAGAACTCGTGCGTGCCGTCGATCCGGATCTCGGCGACGACGCTGGCCTCGGGCGGGTTGGCGCCGAAGCCCTGGATCACGCCGCACTCGACCTCGCGGCCGCCCTCGGCGCTCGCCTCGACGATCACCTTGGGGTCGTACTGCCGGGCGAGCTCGACCGCCTCGTCGATCTCGGAGGCGTCGTCCACCTTGCTGATCCCGATGCTCGAGCCGCCCCGGCAGGGCTTGACGAAGACCGGGAAGCCCAGCGAGCCGATGGACTCGCGGCAGGCGGCTCGGTCGGTCTCCCAGGCACGCGGGCTGAGCACCACGTAGGGCAGCACGGGCATGCCCTGGGCCTGGAACACCACCTTCATGTAGTGCTTGTCCATCCCGACGGCCGAGGCGAGCACCCCGGCTCCGACGTACCGGACCCCCGCCATCTCCAGCAGCCCCTGGATCGTGCCGTCCTCACCCCACGGCCCGTGCAGCAGCGGGAAGACCGCGTCGACCTGGCCGAGGGTCTGCGGCACCGAGCTCGGCTCGTGGACCACGATCTGGCTGTTGCGCGGCTCGTTGGTCAGGGCCACGACGGTCCGGGTCGGGTCGACCTCGGGCAGCTTGTCGGCAGAGGTGATCGCCAGGCGCTCGGGGTCGGCGGACTCGAGGACCCACTGGCCCTCGGTGGTGATCCCGACCGGGACCACGTCGTACCGCTCGGGGTCGATCGCCTTGAGCACACTGCCGGCGGTCACGCAGGAGATGCCGTGCTCGCTGGAGCGACCTCCGAAGAGGACCGCGATGCGGGGCTTGCGGGTCTCGCCGGGAGCAGCTGCGCCGGCGCCGTCGACGGGGTTCGAGGAGTCGTTCATCGGCCAAGACCCTACCCGCCCCGGGACCAGCTCACGCACAGCGCCGCCTAGTCTGGGGCCATGTCGCAGCCGACCACCGATGCCCAGGAACCCCGCGCCCTTCGCGCCGCCACTGTCGCGGTCACCGCGGGCCGGCCGCCGCACGAGCCCGACAACCCGCTGAACACACCGGTGACGATGGCGTCGACCTACGTCGCGGGCGGTGACGTCGAGTACGGCCGCTACGGCAACCCGACCTGGTCGGCGTTCGAGGAGGCGCTCGGCAACCTCGAGGGCGGTCGTGCGCTCGCGTTCAGCTCCGGACTGGCCGCGGTCGCGACCGTGTTCGACCTGGTGGGCCAGGGACAGAAGGTGGTCGCGCCGCGGCACGCCTACAACGGGAGCATCCTGCAGCTGGCGGACCTGGAGGCCCGCGGCAGGCTGCAGGCGGTGCTGGTCGACATCACCGACACCGACGCGGTCGTGAAGGCGTGCGAGGACGCCTCGCTGGTCTGGCTGGAGTCGCCGACCAACCCCGCCTTGGAGGTCGCCGACATCCCGGCCATCGTCGAGGCGGCACACGCCGCCGGCGCCTACGTCGTCGTCGACAACACCTTCGCCACCCCGCTGCTGCAGCAGCCGCTGGCGATGGACGTCGACATCGTGGCGCACTCGGCGACCAAGTTCCTCGCCGGGCACAGCGACGTCCTGCTCGGTGCGCTGGTGACCAAGGACCCCGCGCTGCTCGACGTGCTGAAGAAGCGGCGGGACATGATCGGAGCCGTCCCCGGCACGTTCGAGACGTGGCTCGCGCTGCGCGGGATGCGCACCCTGCACGTCCGGCTGGACCGGGCCCAGTCCAACGCCCAGGAGCTGGTCCGGCGGCTGTCCACCCATCCCGCCGTGAGCGAGGTCCGCTACCCCGGCTTCGGCGCGATCATCTCCGTCGTCCTCGCCCACGGCACGCTGGCCGCGGACCTGCTCACCCGCAAGACCCGGCTGTGGGTGCACGCGACCAGCCTCGGTGGCGTGGAGTCCACCTTCGAGCGGCGGCGTCGCTGGAGGAGCGAGCCGGCCACGATCCCCGAGGGGCTGGTGCGGATGTCGGTCGGCATCGAGGACGTCGACGACCTGTGGGACGACCTCGCGGCCGCCCTCGACGACGTCGCGCGGGCGGAGTGACCCAACGTCAGTCCCGCTCCGCCTTCGTCTCGCGGTTGATCAGGCTGGTCAGCATGTCCGCGGCGGTCATCTTGCCCTCCACGACCGCGTGCACGTGCTCGACGATCGGCGCGTAGACCCCGGCCCGCTGCGTCAGCTCGTGCAGGGAGGCGCACGACTTGATGCCCTCGGCGACCATGCGGGTCGAGGCGACGACCTCCTCGGTGGTCATCCCCTGCCCGAGCTTCTCCCCCGCCGTCCGGTTCCGCGACAGCGGTGAGGAGCAGGTGGCCACCAGGTCACCCAGGCCGGCCAGACCCATCAGCGTCATCGGGTCGGCGCCCAGGGCGGTCGCCAGACGCGCGGTCTCGGCGAGGCCGCGGGTGATCACCGACGCGGTGGTGTTGTCGCCGAAGCCCAGGCCGACCGCCATGCCGACCCCGAGGCCGATGACGTTCTTGTAGGCACCGCCGAGCTCACACCCGATGACGTCGGTGCTGGAGTAGGGGCGGAACGCCGGCGAGTGGCACAGCTCCCGCAGCCGCTTGGCCACGTCCTCGTCCGCGCAGGCGACCACGCTGGCGGCCGGCTCGCGGCGCGCGATCTCCTTGGCCAGGTTGGGGCCGCTGACCACCGCGATCCGCTCCGGCCCCGCACCGGTCACCTCGGCGATCACCTCGCTCATCCGCTTGAGGCTGCCGAGCTCGACGCCCTTCATCAACGAGACCAGCACCGCCTCACGAGGGATCAGGCCCGCCCACTCGGTGAGGTTCTCCCGGAGCGTCTGCGACGGCACCGCCAGCACCACGAACTCCGCACCCTCCACCGCCTCACGGGGATCGTGGGTCGCGGTGATCGACGCCGGCAGCTCGACCCCCGGCAGGTAGTCAGGATTCTCCCGGCGCTCGTTGATCGCGTCGCACAGCTCCTGCCGACGCGCCCACAGCGTGACGTCGTTCCCGGCGTCGGCGAGGACCAGCGAGAACGCCGTCCCCCACGATCCGGCACCGAACACGGCGACCTTGGTCATGGCTTCCTACCCGTCCTGTTCTTGTGGTGACGCCTGCTCGCCGGCTCGTTCGGGTTGCCTATCTCCCGCACCCCGCGAGCCCGCGGGTCGAACCGCTCCTGCGGCGCCGTCTCCTGACGGATGTCCGCGAGCAGGGCGGTGACGGCGTCCATGATGCGGGTGGTCGCCTGGCGCAGCACGTCCGGGGTCAGCGGGCGCTCGCGCAGGTCGTCGAGGTCCACCGGGTCTCCGGCCTTGACGGAGATCGTCTTACGGGGGAACAGCCGTGGCTTCTTGGCGTACGGCGCGAGGATCTCGTGCGCGCCCCACTGCGCGACCGGGATCACCGGCGCACCGGTGGACAGGGCGATCCGTGCCGCGCCGGTCTTCCCCGTCATCGGCCACAGGCCGGGGTCCCGGCTGATCGTGCCCTCGGGGTAGACGACCACGCACTCACCACTGTTCACCGCGTCGACCGCGGCCGCGAACGCCCTGGACGCGTCGGTGGTGAGGCGGTAGACGGGGATCTGGCCGGCGCCACGGACCAGGCGGCCGCCGACCGGGACGTCGAACACCTCGCTCTTGGCGAGGAACCTCGGCAGTCGGCCGTTGTCATAGACGAAGTGTGCGAAGGTGAACGGGTCCAGGTGGGAGATGTGGTTGCTCACCACGACGCAGCCACCCTCGGCCGGGAGCTTGTCGCCGTCGATCCAGTTGCGCCGCGTCAGCGCCATCAACGGAGGTCGCAGGATCCCGACACAGGTGGCGAACGCCCACCCGCGTTTCTGCTTCGGGTGACGCGGCTTCGCCACGGTTACCTCTCCCTCGTTCCAGGCCCGCACGGTGGACAGAGCCTACTTCTCCGGTTCTGCTGTGCGGCCAAGCATGCCTCATCGGACGCGCGCGTCGACGCTGCTGGCAAGATCGGGGTCGATGTCGTCAGAAACCACGCGCCGCCACGGCGTGATCATCCCCGTGAAGCCGCCCGCCGTGGCCAAGTCGCGCCTCGCCCGGCTGGGCGACGAGACCCGACGCGCCCTGGTGGTGGCGTTCGCCCTCGACACCGTGATCGCGGCACAGTCCTCGCCGCTGGTGGAGTCGGTGCTGGTGGTCACCGACGACCACGAGCTCGCCCGGGGCCTGGCCGACCTCGGCGCGGACGCACTGCCCGACGGCACCACCGACGACCTCAACGCCAGCCTCGTGCAGGCAGCGGCGGAGATGGCGCGTCGACGACCGCACCTGGCGCTCGCGGCGCTCTGCGCCGACCTACCAGCGCTGCGGCCCGAGGAGCTCACGACCGCGCTGACCGCCGCCTCGGCGTACCCCTCCGCGTTCGTGCCCGACGCCGACGGAGTGGGTACGACGCTGCTGACGGCCGACTCGCTCGAGGCGTTCGTGCCCCGGTTCGGCAACGGGTCGCGGGATCGTCATCGGCGCGAGGGGCACCGGGAGCTCGACCTGCCCGGCATCGAGGGACTGCGGCGTGACGTGGACACCCCCGAGGACCTGGACCGTGCCGCGGAGCTGGGGCTCGGCACCCGCACGGCGATGTGGGCGACAAGCCTTAGGCTCTGACGCATGCAGGCCACCGTCGCGACGTACGACCCGACCACGCACGCCGGCACGGTGCTGCTCGACGACGGCGTCGAGATCCCGTTCCCGCCCGACGCCCTGGCGGGCACCGGCCTGCGGCTGCTGCGACCCGGTCAGCGGGTGCGCATCGAGACCGACGGCAGCGGGGCGGACCTGCACGTGCGGCACCTGCAGATCCTCACCCTGACCTGAGCTCCTCGGACTCGGCACAGCCCTGAGCTCCATCGGAGACGACACAGCGCAGGGGCCGGTCCGTGCGGACCGACCCCTGCGCTGTGCTGGTTCAGGACTTCTTGGCAGTTTTCTTCGCCGTGCTGCCGGTCTTCTTCGCGGTGCTGCTGGTCTTCTTGGCCGCACTGCTCGTCTTCGCGGGGGCCTTCTTCGCCGTGCTCTTGGCGGTGGCGGTCTTCTTCGCGGGAGCCTTCTTCGCGGCGGTCTTGGCGGTCGAGGTCTTCTTCGCAGCCGTCTTGGTCGCCGCCGTCTTGGTCGTGCCGGCCTTCTTCGCAGTCGTGGACGCCGTCGACTTGGCGGCACCCGTGGTCTTCTTCACGGGAGCCTTCTTCGCGGCGGTCTTCGCGGTCGAGGTCGCCTTTGCCACGGTCAGCTTCGGCAGCTTCTTCGCACCGGAGACGACGGCCTTGAGGTCAGCGCCGGGGCTGAACTTGGGGATCGCGGTCTTCTTGGCCTTGATCCGCTCGCCGGTGCGCGGGTTGCGCACCCAGCGTGCGTCGCGGACGCGCTTCTCGAACGAGCCGAACCCCGTGATGGCGACCTTCTCACCCTTGGCGACCTCGCGGGTGATGGTGTCCAGCACCGACTCCAGCGCGTGCGCGGCGGCCTTACG
>DATIBI010000059.1:0-4252 GCA_035457605.1 Nocardioidaceae bacterium | reverse complement strand
GCGCCACCGGCTGCCAGCCGAGCGGGTCGGGCACCCCGTCGTACCTCACCGGCGGTGGCTACCTGCGCACCACCGCCGTCGACGCGGCCACCGAGCCCAGCCTGGTGGAGACGTGTGGCGTCGCCCGCGCCGGCGTCATCTCGATCCTCCCGACGACGTTCGCGCCGAAGGGGCTGGTGCAGCTGGAGCTGGTGGGAGCCTCGGCTCGTTGCACGGTCTCGGGTGCCTCGCACGGTGCCGCCGCGACGTACGACTACAAGGTCAAGGTCCGGATCAAGGAGCCGGGTGGCGAGAACGACTACTACGACGACGAGAAGATCATCGACCCGAGCACGACCGATGACCTGTTGGCGGCCGTCGACCTCGAGAGCCCGGTGTCGCTGGACCGGAAGCTCGGTGACTACATCGCCTCCTGGTCGTCGCTGACCCCCGACCGGGTGAGCAAGACGCAGGTCACCGGCATGGCCGAGGTCGACGTGCCGGGGGTCGTCACGCTGACGACCGCGCCGCTGCGGCCCAAGGGGATCTCGACGACCGAGTACGACGAGGGCTCGGCGATGTCGGTCACGATCGGCGCGGTCTCGTGCTCGGCGAAGGACGCGCGATGAGCACCGACACGCAGGAGCCGCGCGACTCCGGGATGACCCTGATCGAGGTGCTGGTGGCGATGGGTCTGTTCTCGCTGCTGGGCACGCTGCTGCTCGGCTTCTCGCTCTCCACCAGCCGGGTCACCGAGGACACCCGTGCGCTGACCAACGTGAACGAGGAGTCGCGGTTGGCGATGGAGCGGATGGCGCGGGAGCTGCGTCAGGCCAACAAGATCACCGAGGTCGACCTGCCGGTGAACGCCACGACCGACGACACGGCGGTGACGTTCTGGATCGACTTCGACGGCGACAAGGTGCCGGACACGACCGCGGTGGATCCCGAGGTGCTCACCTACCGCTACGACCCGGTGACGAACCGGCTGACGCTCACCGCGAACGACGCGAGCGGTACGGAGGTCACCCGCCCCGTCCTGGCCGCGAAGGTGTCGAAGTTCGACGTACTCCTCAAGAGCAGCGCATGGCAGCACGACGCGAACGGCGACGGTTCCACGACGTGGCAGGAGCTGAACGCTGCCGGGCCGCCCGTGGGTGACCAGGACCCCACCCCGGTCAGCCCGGACGGGCCCGAGCTCGACCACATCGACCTCGTCGACATCACCATGACCGTGCTCGACGGGCCACGTGCCCAGACCTACCGCACCCAGGTCGACATGCGGAACCAGAGCTGAGGAAGCCTTATGTACTTCACGATTCCGGGTCGTTCCCG
The DNA here is from genome assembly GCA_035457605.1 of Nocardioidaceae bacterium. Taxonomy (GTDB): domain Bacteria; phylum Actinomycetota; class Actinomycetes; order Propionibacteriales; family Nocardioidaceae; genus Nocardioides_C. Next base: position 2,938 of record DATIBI010000059.1, on the reverse strand, counting down.
CACCGACGAGGGTTCGGCGATGGTCATCACGCTGATGGTGATGGCGCTGGTCAGCGCACTTGCCACGACCGTCGCCGTGGTCACGATCAACAACCTGCAGTCGTCCTGGCGGGCCCAGCAGGCGGGTGCTGCTCTCGGGGCGGCCGACGCGGGGGTCGCGCAGGCGGTCGCGTACCTACGCACGTCGGGTGTGCGGGACCTTGGGTGCTCGCCGGCCTGCACGACCAACGCCTGGGGGCGTCAGGCAGACCCGGTGAAGGTGACCGTTCCCGGCGTCGCAGGCCAGAAGTACCAGGTCTGGATCGAGGCGGTCGCACCGTTCCCCGCCAACGACCCGGGACGCTACCGAATCCACTCCACCGGCACCGCGGCCGGGGACGCGTCCCGCAGTGTCCGCGTGGACGTGGAGGTGTCGCCGATCAAGATCCCGCGGGGGATCTTCGCGCGAACCATCGACGGGGGCGGTGGTGCCGTCGTCAAGAACCAGAGCATCTTCAGCACCGGCTGCGTCTACGACCGCGACAAGATCGAGATGTCCGGGACCGACGAGGCCTACGGCATCCCGGCGGCTGTGCACTCGTCGCAGATCATCACCGAGGCCACCGGCTCGGGCCAGTTCTGCGAGGACACGAACAGCCCGATCCACCGGACCGGTCACAAGAACGCTGACCCGAAGCCGTGCCCGACCGACGCCGACTACAAGTACGACCAGGACAAGCTCGGTGGCAGCCTCACCGGGACGACGTGCGAGTCCGTGCAGACGACGTACCCCGACTACTACGGCCTGGTCGACGTCGACAAGGACGGGACCCCTGACGTCAAGGGCTCCTGGATCGAGGACGAGGCGGCGCTGTTCGGACAGTTCAACATCCGCACCCCGGCCCTGGGTGACGCGCAGATCGACGCACTCCGCACCACCGCGCAGAGCCAGGGCAACTACTGGACCGCCGCCGCGCCGACCGACGCGAGCTGGAAGACGCCGGACGAGAAGCACGCGGTGATGTTCTTCGACCTTGCGAAGACCGACCTCGGCGGGACCGTCGACCTCAACCAGATCCAGGGGTTCAGCCGCGGCACCGTCATGAGCACCGACCCGGCGGCCTGTCCCTCGAAGTCGCTGGTGATCGTGATCGACGGTGGCAACGCCAAGCTCAACTCCAACCAGGAGCTGGTGGCCTCGCTGTTCCTGACCTCGCCGGCGCCTCTGGGGCAGGTCAAGAAGGCGAACGGTACGTCGACCTTCATCGGCACCATCTACGCGGACACCATCAATCTTGTGGGTACGGCGGACGTCCTCATGGACACCTGCTTCCACATCAACATGAGCCCGTCGCTGCTCGACGTGGAGGCCGGCTCGTACCTCGAGGTGGACCGCGGGCTGTCCTAATCGACGGTGCCGCGGAACCGAGCGGCTTCTCGAGATCTTCCTTCCTGGCTTGGGGAAACGTCCTGTTCTGGCCAGGAAATGTCGGTGGTGGCTGGTTGAGTCTGGGCATGGCAGCCACGGGGACTGAGCAGGGCGTGAGGGGCGCGGACGCCGTAGAGGCGGGGTTCGATTTCGCGTTCGACTGCTCGGTGCCCGAGGGGTCGGCCGGGGAGCTGCTGGACGCGGTGGCCCGGTGGACGCACACGCGTCGGGAGTTGTCGACGAAGGTGCTGCGGGCGGCGGTGCTGTTCTGCGACATGCACAGCGGCGACGCGGTCGCGTCCGCGTCCGGGCAGGTGCTGCCGGGGGTGGAGCAGGCCAAGCGGCTGGGCGGGGCCGGCACACCGGCGGTGGCGGAGTTCGCCGCCGCCATGCTCGCGGTCCGGCTCGGGGTGTCGACGTTCTCGGCGCGGCGGTTGATGGCCGACGGCCTGGACATCCGGCATCGACTGCCGCTGCTGTGGGCCCGGGTGTGCGCGGGCGAGGTGGAGGACTGGGTGGCCCGGAAGGTCGCCCAGGCCACCCGGCACCTCGACGAGGCCGCCGCGGGTTTCGTGGACACGGCGGTGGCACCGTTCGCGGACGGCCGGCTGTCGTGGGGCCGGTTCCTGACCCTGCTGGACGGCAAGGTGGTCGCCGCGGACCCGGTCACCGCCGAGCAGCGGGAACGCCGGGCCGCGGAGGACCGGTTCGTGCGGCTGGGTCGGGCCAACGAGCACGGGATCAAGACCATGTACGTGCGCGGGCTGGGCCGGGACCTGGTGTTCTTCGACGCGATGGTGGCCCAGGTCGCCGACGCGCTGGCCTGGTTCGGCGACACCGACCGGGTCGACCTGCGCCGCGCCCGCGCGGTGGGGATCCTGGCCAACCCGTTGCTCGCGGCCAAGCTGTTGATCGGCTACGCCCAGGCCCGCGGCACCAGCACTGGCGGCGGTGCCGACGGCGGGCTGCTCGACTTCCCGGCCGACCCGGCGACCGGGCCGGGCGAGGAGCCCGAGACCGGTCCGCGGGTCGAGCCGGACCCGGTGCTGGACCTGCACCCGTGCGAGGACGAGCAGACACCGCCACCGCCTGCAGACCCACGCGACCGCGACGACGACGGATGCGCCGGCGACGGCGAGGCCGCGGACCTGGGCCCGGCGTCGTGCCCAGCCTGCCTGGGCTCGGGCCGGGTGTCCGGGGACGCGGCGGCGTTCACCCGGCCGGTGCTGGACCTGGACCAGGTCAAGATCGCCGACCTGCTGCCGAAGGCGACCCTGTACCTGCACCTGGCCGGCGACACCGTGGTCCGCGACCAGCACGGGGTGGCCCGCTGGGACGGCGAGGGCCCGGTCACCGCCCAGCACGTCAAGGACTTCCTCGGCCCCTGGTGCCGGTTCAGCATCAAGCCGGTGATCGACCTGGAGAACCTGACCCCGGTCGACGCCTACGAGTCGGCCAAGCACAAGGAGGCGGTGCACCTGCGGAGTCCGGCCGACTTCTTCCCCTGGTCTGCGAACCTGGACCGGGACA
>DATIBI010000058.1:0-7585 GCA_035457605.1 Nocardioidaceae bacterium | reverse complement strand
CGCGCCGAGGCCGTGCACGAGCGGCTTGCCGAGCACCGGGCTCATCATCGACACCCCGACCAGGATCGCCAGCATGCCGAGGCCGATCATGGTCAGGCCCGTCGTACCCTCCCGGTCGAAGCCCGCGACCATGAGCCCGATCCCGGCCACGACCAGCCCGGTGCCGACCACCACGCGCCTCCGGACCGACGCCTCGGGCAGCGCCACGTCGTCGCGCATCGCCGCGACCGGCGGGATGAGGGAGGCGCGGCGGGCAGGCAGGTACGCCGCGACCATCGTCACGAGCACGCCCACCGCGTAGGAGACGGCCACCGTGCGCGGCGCGACCGAGAACTCTGCCCGGGACAGGTCCAGGCCGATCACCCCGAAGAAAGCCTTGAGCGTCAGCGCGAGCAGGTACCCCACCGCGAGGCCGACCGTGGACCCGACCAGGCCGACGGCGAGCGCCTCGGCGAGCACCGACCGGTTCACCTGCCGGCGGGAGGCGCCCATCGCCCGCAGCAGCGCAAGCTCGCGGCTGCGCTGGGCGACCAGGATCGAGAACGTGTTGATGATCAGGAAGGTGCCGACGATCATCGCGATCGCCGCGAACACCAGCAGGAAGGTGTTCAGGAAGCCGAGCACCTCGTCGAGCCCGGCCTCACCCTCGGCGACCACGTCGTCCCCGGTCCGTGCGGTCATGCCCTCGGGCAGCAGGGGAGCGGCGGCGTCACGCAGCTGCTCCTGGGAGACGCCCTCGGCGGCGGACAGGGAGACGCCGGAGTACACGTCGCGCCCGTCGAAGAAGAGCTCCTGCATGGCGCGCTCCTCGAACAGGGTCAGCGTCGCCCCGGCCAGCGACCCGTCACCGAACTCCACGGTCCCGCTCAGCGTCGCGGTGATCCGCGGCGGGTCGCCCGGGGAGACCAGGTCGACTCTGTCGCCGACCTCGTAGCCACCCCGCTCCGCGGTGAGCACGTCGAGCGCCACCTCGCCGGTGCCCTGCGGCCGGTCCCCGGTGACGTAGCGGAGCACCGGCTCCCCGGTGATCGACTCGGTGGTGCTGTCGGTGAACGCCAGCCCGGGCGGGCCGTTCCCGCCGACGAGGTCGCCGTCCGCGCCGATCACGTAGAGCGAGGTCAGCTGGTTGAACGGGTGCACCGATCCCGCCTCGGGCAGCGCACGCAGGTCGTCGACCACCGAGGCGGGGATGGTGCGGGTGTCCTGGCCGGCGTCGAAGTCGTTCGCGCCCTCCGGGGCGATCTCCACGTCCGCCGTACCGCCCTTGATGATCCCGGAGAACGCGCTGCCCATCGCGTCGGTGAAGACGTAGGAGCCGGCCACGAACGCCACCCCGAGCACGATCGCGGTCGCCGAGAGCAGCAGCCGGACCTTGCGTGCCACCAGGTTGCGCCAGGTGACCTTCCACATCAGCGGACCCTCACGAGAGGGCCTTCGCGGTGAGCTTGCCCATCACCGCGAGCACGCTCTCCCGGTCCGGGGAACGGAGCTCGTCGACGACCCGCCCGTCGGCGAGGAACACCACCCGGTCGGTCCACGCCGCGGCGACCGGGTCGTGGGTGACCATGACGATGGTCTGGCCGTACTCGTCGACGCTGCGCCGCAGCAGGCCGAGCACCTCCGCGCCCGAGGTGGAGTCGAGGTTGCCGGTGGGCTCGTCGGCGAACACGATCTCCGGCCGGCTCATCAGGGCCCGCGCCGCGGCCACGCGCTGCTGCTGCCCGCCGGAGAGCTCGTTGGGCCGGTGGTCGAGCCGGTCGCCGAGCTCGACGGTGCTGATCACGGTGTCGAACCACTCCGGGTCCGGGCTGCGGCCGGCGATCGACAGCGGCAGCTCGATGTTCTCCTGCGCGGTCAGCGTCGGGACCAGGTTGAAGGACTGGAAGACGAAGCCGATCCGGTCCCGGCGCAGGGTGGTCAGCGCCTTGTCCTTGAGCGAGCCGAGCTCGACGTCGCCGAGGTACACCTGCCCTGACGTGGGGGAGTCCAGCGCGGCCATGCAGTGCATGAGGGTGGACTTGCCCGAGCCCGAGGGGCCCATCACGGCGGTGAACTCGCCGCGGGTGAACTCGACGGTCACGCCGTCGACCGCGGTGACGGCCGCCTCGCCCTCGCCGTACACCTTGCGCAGGTCGACCGTGCGCGCGGCCACCTCGTGGACCATCGAGCTCCCTCTCGTGCGACGACCCCTTCGCGAAACTAGTGGAAGACCCGGCCGACCGCAGCGGTTCTGCTGCTCACGCCGAGCCTGCTGTAGATGTTGTTCAGGTGTTTGCGCACCGTTCCCTCCGCCAGGCTCATCCGGTGGGCGATCTGGAGGTTGGTGTAGCCGTCGGCGACGTAGCCGAGCAGCTCGACCTGGCGCGTGGTCAGCGGGGTGTCGGGAGCGGTACGACGGTCCGCGTCACGGTCGCTGTCATGGTCCCAGGCACGGTCGACGGCTCGTCGCACCTCCCGTCGATGCTGGTCGAGGAGCTCGAACACGACGTCGTTGAGAGCAGTGAAGGTGATGTCCCCGTCGGGGAGTCGATGAGCGGTCATCGCGAACCTCCCAGCTCCTCAGGTTACGGGCTGGTAGGTCCGGGGGTCTGTAGTCCGGATACGCCGAATCGCGTATGGCCCGGATGCTCGGAGGCCCCCTACCGTCACAGTCATAGGCACCTGTCACGCGGGGAACGCGACCCGGGCGACCGGGGGAGGGATATGGCATGGGCGGCGGAGGTCGACGCCGCATCACCCCGCCGTCCATGTCACCACCCTCACGAACCTCATCAGGCGTCACCGGTGTGCCCGGCCACGGCTGGGAACCGGAGTACGCTGGAGGTGAGCGCTGGCCCGGGAGTCTCCATGAGGCCTCTTCCCGGCCGGCTTGAGAGGTGGACGTCATGACGACGTCGAACGAAACCCGTGTCCCGCTGCGACTCCGGCTGTCTCCGGCCGCTGGCCGTGGCGCCCTGGACGGGGCCTGGTGGCCGCAGTCGCGGGACCTGGAGACCGAGCTGGCCGACCTGGTCGACCACTACCCCGTGACCGCCGGGCGGGTCGTCCGCGCGGTCTACTCGAGGCCCGACTGGTCCTCGACCCCGCGCCGTGTCGCCGTCAAGACAGGTGCCGTCAAGACCGGCTCCTACCCCCAGGACGACTCGCACCGCATCATGCTCGGCATGTCCGGCCGCGAGATCGTCCAGCTTCTCGTCGTGCCGCCGGACACCGCGCCGGAGCGGGCCTCCGCCGTGATGCGGGTGGCGGCGACGCCGACCAACCGCCGCTCGGCGACGGAGATCCTGGAGTCCGACCTCAAGGAGTCCGACCTCAAGGAGTCCGGCATCCGGGAGCCCGGCATCCGGGAGCCCGGCGAGGAGTCGGCGCACTGGAACGACGACGGCGGCTCCTGGTGGGACCCGAACCCGGTCCCACCGTCCCAGCGCGCCGGAACCTGAGCTGGGACCTGAGCCGGAGCCTGGGATGGCCTACCTGATGCTCTACGGAACCGGCGGGTGGACCCAGCGGTGGCAGATCCCCGTCGGCGACGAGGAGAAGGTGCAGGCCGAGCTCACCCGGGTCGGTCACGAGGGAACCGGTCACCTCGAGGTGGTGGACTCCCAGACCGGCGGGAAGGCCACGCTCATGGTGGCGTGGCAGGCGGTGGCGGCGGCGGTGATCGTCGACTCCGAGGCGCCCCCGGGAGCGGGTACGTCGACCGGCCAGTACGCCTGAGCCGGAGGGGCTCGACCCCTGCGACACGACACGCCCGAGAGCGCGCGACACGCGGGTGTCACCCCTGCCACATCGTCGGTTTCGGTGCTCTGACCTGCGGTTTTACCGTGCCGCGAAAACTTCCTCGGCGACTTTCGGCGTTCGGCTTGCGTCGCCTTGGGGGCCCGCCTAGGGTTACCACTACATCTAGTAGTTACACGGATGTAAGTATCCACAGGTAGTGGTGACTTACGCACATGGAACCCGCTAGTTGTCCCCAGTTCATCCACAGTTCCACCCACAACGGACCCTGGTGGTGGCATGCCCGAAACGGGCTTCCGGGCCAGGTCGCGGACGGGCAGAAACTGTCGGTGCCGGGCGTTGGAATAGACGTGAGCAACCGAGTCGAGAGGAGCGGCACCCATGCACTGCCCGTTCTGCCGCAACACCGACACCCGGGTGCTCGACAGCCGGGTCGCCGACGACGGTGGCGCGATCCGGAGGCGCCGGGTGTGCCCGGCGTGCGAGAAGCGGTTCAGCACCGTCGAGCAGATGCAGCTGGTCGTGGTGAAGCGGTCCGGGGCGACCGAGCCGTTCACCCGTGACAAGGCGATCGCCGGCGTGCGCAAGGCGTGCAAGGGCCGGCCCGTCTCCGAGGACGACCTCGCCTGCCTGGGGCAGAAGGTCGAGGACGCGCTGCGCTCCGCCGGGTGGGCCGAGGTGCCCGCCAACGAGGTGGGGCTGGCGATCCTCGGGCCGCTCCGCGAGCTCGACGAGGTGGCGTACCTCCGCTTCGCCTCCGTCTACAAGGCCTTCGAGAGCGCCGAGGCGTTCGAGGCCGAGATCGCGTCGCTGCGCGCAGAGCGAGCGACCGCGTCCGCCGTACCCACCGGCGGCTAGCCCACGAGCTGCCCGGGGCGTCGTGGGGAAGCGGCGCCTCGGGCAATCCAAGTTTTCAATGAGTAGAGCAACAATCACAGGGGAGAAGGAGAGTCCATTGACGGAGACGGTCAGCGGGTCCGCACGGTCCACCCGCAAGGGGAAGGGGCTGAAGATCAACCGGGTCTTCAGCACCGCCGGTGTGCACCCCTACGACGAGATCACCTGGGAGCGCCGCGACGTCCTCCAGCAGAACTGGAAGACCGGCGAGACCGTCTTCGAGCAGAAGGGCGTCGAGTTCCCGGACTTCTGGAGCCTCAACGCGTCCACGATCGTGACCACGAAGTACTTCCGTGGCGCGGTCGGCACCGACGCGCGTGAGTGGAGCCTCAAGCAGCTCATCGACCGCGTGGTGAAGACCTACCGCAAGGCCGGCGAGGACCACGGCTACTTCGCGAGCGCCGCGGACGCCGAGGTGTTCGAGCACGAGCTGGTCTGGCTGCTCGTGCACCAGTACTTCTCCTTCAACTCCCCGGTCTGGTTCAACGTCGGTACGCCGAGCCCGCAGCAGGTCTCCGCGTGCTTCATCCTGTCCGTCGACGACTCGATGGACTCGATCCTGAACTGGTACAAGGAGGAGGGCTTCATCTTCAAGGGCGGTTCGGGCGCAGGCCTGAACCTCTCCCGGATCCGGTCGTCGAAGGAGCTGCTCTCCAGCGGCGGTACGGCGAGCGGCCCGGTCTCCTTCATGCGCGGCGCCGACGCGTCCGCGGGCACCATCAAGTCCGGCGGCGCGACCCGTCGTGCGGCCAAGATGGTCGTGCTCGACGTGGACCACCCCGACATCGAGGAGTTCGTCGAGACCAAGGCGCGCGAGGAGGACAAGATCCGCGCGCTGCGTGACGCCGGCTTCGACATGGACCTCGGCGGCAAGGACATCACGTCCGTGCAGTACCAGAACGCCAACAACTCGGTCCGCGTCAGCGACGAGTTCATGCGTGCGGTCGAGGACGGCACCAAGTTCGGCCTGCGTGCTCGCGGCACCGGCGAGGTGATCGAGGAGGTCGACGCCCGCGAGCTGTTCAAGAAGATCAGCAAGGCGGCGTGGGAGTGCGCGGACCCGGGTCTGCAGTACGACGACACGATCAACGACTGGCACACCAACCCCGAGACCGGCCGGATCACCGCGTCCAACCCGTGCTCGGAGTACATGTCGCTGGACAACTCCTCGTGCAACCTGGCGTCGCTGAACCTGCTGAAGTTCCTCAAGGACGACGACACCTTCGACGCGGAGCTGTTCGCGAAGGCGGTCGAGTTCATCATCACCGCGATGGACATCTCGATCTGCTTCGCCGACTTCCCGACCGAGTCGATCGGTGACACCACCCGCGACTACCGCCAGCTCGGCATCGGCTACGCCAACCTCGGCGCGCTGCTGATGGCGATGGGCCTGGGCTACGACTCCGACGGTGGCCGGGCGATGGCCGCGGCGATCACGTCGCTGATGACCGGCCAGTCCTACAAGCGCTCCGCGGAGCTGGCGGCCGTGGTCGGCCCGTACACCGGTTACGCCCGCAACGCCGACGCGCACAAGCGGGTCATGCGCAAGCACCAGGCCGCCAACGACGCGGTGCGCACGCTGCACGCCTCCGACCGCGACGTGCACACGCTGGCCACCAAGGCGTGGGACCAGGTCGTGAAGCTGGGCGAGAAGAACGGCTTCCGCAACGCGCAGGCCTCGGTGCTCGCACCGACCGGGACCATCGGCTTCATGATGGACTGCGACACCACCGGCATCGAGCCCGACTTCAGCCTCGTGAAGTTCAAGAAGCTCGTCGGCGGCGGGTCCATGCAGATCGTGAACCAGACGATCCCGCGCGCGCTGAAGAAGCTGGGCTACCAGACCGAGTCGATCGAGGCGATCGTCGAGTACATCGCCGAGCACGGCCACGTCATCGACGCGCCCGGCCTGAAGACCGAGCACTACGAGGTCTTCGACACCGCGATGGGCGCCCGCGCGCTCGCCCCGATGGGTCACGTGCGGATGATGGCGGCCTGCCAGCCGTTCCTGTCCGGCGCGATCTCCAAGACCGTGAACCTGCCGGAGACGGCCACGGTCGAGGAGATCGAGGACATCTACCTGCAGTCGTGGAAGCTCGGCCTCAAGGCCACCGCGATCTACCGCGACAACTGCAAGGTGGGCCAGCCGCTGTCGTCCGGCAAGGGCGAGAACAAGGGCAAGGCCGCCGAGGCGGAGACCAAGGCCGAGCCGGAGAAGGTGATCGAGTACCGCGCCACCCGCAAGCGGCTGCCGAAGTCGCGCCCGTCGCGGACCACGTCGTTCACCGTGGGCGGGGCCGAGGGCTACATGACCTCAGGCTCCTACCCCGACGACGGCCTCGGCGAGGTGTTCCTCAAGCTCGGCAAGCAGGGCTCGACCCTGGCCGGCGTGATGGACGCCTTCTCGATCGCGGTGTCGATCGGCCTGCAGTACGGCGTCCCGCTGGAGACCTACGTCTCGAAGTTCACCAACCTGCGCTTCGAGCCGGCCGGCCTCACCGACGACCCGGACGTGCGGATGGCGCAGTCGATCATGGACTACATCTTCCGCCGTCTGGCGCTGGACTACCTGCCGTTCGAGTCCCGCTCGGCGCTCGGCATCTACTCCGCCGAGGAGCGCCAGCGTCAGCTCGAGACCGGCTCCTACCAGGCGCCGGCCGAGGAGGAGTTCGTCTCCGAGGCCGACGAGCTGAAGGCGGAGACGACCGAGGCTGCTCCGGTCGCGCCCGTCGAGGCCAAGGCCGCCAAGGAGGCGCCGAAGTCGGCACACACCTCGGCCGAGCTGCTCGAGGCGATCACGGGGACGGCGGTCGACAGCCCGCTGTGCTTCACCTGTGGCACGAAGATGCGCCCGGCTGGTAGCTGCTACGTCTGTGAAGGCTGCGGCAGCACCAGCGGCTGCAGCTGACCACGTGCGCTAGTGGCCCCGGGTTCGCGTCACTCAGTGACG
>DATIBI010000057.1:0-39014 GCA_035457605.1 Nocardioidaceae bacterium | reverse complement strand
CAACCGCCGCGAGCGCTACGGGCGCGGGAACAGTGGCGTCCTGGTGGTGCAGCACGCCCCGGACCGTGATCGCGACGAGCATGGCCAGCCCGGCGAGGCCCGCGGCGCGGGACACCCGCTCCGGGACGCGCCCGGCGCCGAGCAGCGGGACCAGCCGGTAGACGAGGCTGCCGGCACTGACCAGGACCAGCGCGACGACGGTGGTCATGACGCCCTCCGGTGGGCCAGCACGCCCGCGGTGGCTCCGCAGACAGCGGAGACCGGTAGCGCGATCCCGCTGGGCAGTGGGGTGGTGGCCGCGGCGGCGAGGGTCGCGACCACCCCGGTCACCAGGCCGGGGCGCTCGCGCAGGTGCGGCACGGCGAGGGTGCCGAGCGTGAGCACCGGAAGCAGCGCGAAGCCGGGAACGCCGGAGAACACGTGCCCGGTGAGCACGCCCGCGGTGACCATCGCCGGCCACCCGAACCACAGGGTCATCGCCGCGCCGAGGTAGTAGCGGCGGCGCGCGTACCCGTCACCGTCGAACCGGTGGGCGAGCGCCCAGGTGACGTCGGTGAGCGTCAGCGCCGCGACCGTGCGCGAGGTCCAGGACGCCTCCCGCCAGTGCGGGGCCAGTGCCGTGGCGTAGGCAGCCAGCCGCGCGTTGACGAGCAGCCCGACCACGGCAGCGGCTGCGATGCCGCTGTCCCGGGCCAGCACGTCGAGCACCGCGAGCTGGGCGGCCCCTCCGTAGATCGTCCAGGTCGACAGCCACGCCGCGAGCGGGTGCTCGCTGGCGGCGACCGCCGCACCCACGAGCAGGGCGAACGGCGCGAACCCGGCCAGCATCGGGGCCATCGCGCGCACGCCCGCGGTCACGTGGGCGTCCGGCCGGGGCAGGTACGGCGCCCGGCGCCCGGTCCGCGGTGCACGGGCGCCGACTGCAGGAGCGCTGGCTGTGCGGGCGTCGGCTGCAGCGGCGGTGGTGGAGGTGGTCACGGACATGCGAGCTCCAGGAAACGGTTCCCGGCACGCCGCGGGGCGACCACCTGGTGGAGGTGGTCGCCCCGCAGCGTCGGGATCAGGCGAGGCGTGTCGGCCCGCGGTGCGGCTCGAACGCGTCGACGGGGTGGCTGCGAGGCGGTTGACGCCGGCTGTCTGCGTAGCCGTCGCCTTCGATCACGCGCTTGGCCCAGTAGGCGAGGGCGGTCAGCGCGAAGGTCACCAGGAAGAGGAGGATCATGGAAGTCATGGCAGTAATCCTGCTCCCGTTGAAGATCTGCCACGAGTGGCAGAGATGCCATTCAACGTCAATTTCCTGCCAACTTTCCGAGCGGCGTTGTCGACGCGTTCACGGCGGGCGTTCCGGGCCGAGTCCCGGCGCTGCCGGAGCGCCTCACGCTGCGCCGCACGGTGGGGGTCGCGTGCCTCGCGCTCCAGGTCGAGGTCGCGGGTCATGGCCAGCACGAGCGGGTTCATCGGTACCTCCGAGTGGTTCCCTCGATGGGGGTCGTTCTCTCGATGCCCCGACACTCCGCCGGCGCCCTTCCCGGCGACTTCCGTCCCGGCCGACTGGTCTGGTCCAGCCGATCGTGGCCCGGGGAAGGTTCGGGGAAGGTCCGCCAGCGACCCTCGGCGCCATGACCATGACCCCGACCTTGACCACGACCGGTTCACCGGCAGCCTCTGCAGCACCGGCGGAAGGGCCGGACGGTTCCGTCGCGGTGGTCCGCGGGCCGGTGCTCGGCGTGTGGGCGCACCCCGACGACGAGGCGTTCTTGTCGGCGGGTCTGATGGCCCGGGTCCGGTCGGGCGGGCACCGGGTCGTGGTCGCGACGGCCACCCGTGGCGAGCAGGGCACCGACGACCCCGCCACCTGGCCACCGGCCAGGCTGGGCCGGGTCCGCGCCCGTGAGCTCGCCGAGAGCCTGGCCGTCCTCGACGTCCACGAGCACCGCTGGCTGGGTCACCGGGACGGCACCCTGGACGGGCTACGTCGGACCACCGGGGTGGCCCAGGTGGTCGAGCTGCTCGAGGAGGTCCGCCCCGCCGTCGTGGTCACGTTCGGACCCGACGGCATGACCGGGCACGCCGACCACCGGACCGTCTCCGCGTGGGTCACCGAGGCCTGGCGTGCGACCGGACGGGCGGCCCGGCTCTGGTACGCCACCCTGACACCGGCGTTCCACGCCCGCTGGGGCGAGCTCAACGACCGGGTCGGGCTGTGGTTCCCCGGTCAGCAGCCGCCCGTCGTCGACGAGGTCGAACTCGCCGCCGAGGTGCGGTGCGACCCGCCGCTCCTCGACCGCAAGCACCGCTCGCTGCGGGCCCACGCCACGCAGACCGACCCGCTCGTCCGCCTGGTCGGGGAGTCGACCTTCCGGCACTGGTGGTCCACCGAGTGGTTCGTGGATGCTGAGGTGCACGCCCGTCTCCGGAGGTGATCGTGCGATGAAGGTCGGCGATGTCGCCCGTCGTACCCGCGTCGTCAGCGAGCGGGACATCACGCTGTTCACCGAGCTGACCGGGGACCGCAACCCGGTCCACTACGACCCCGAGCTCGCCGCCGCCAGCCGCTTCGGCGGGATCGTGGTGCAGGGCGGGGTGACCAGCGGGCTGCTGAACGCCCTGGTCGCCGAGGACCTGCCCGGTCCCGGAAGCGTGTTCCTGCACGTGGACTGGCGCTTCCTCGCCCCGGTGCGACCGGGCGACACCCTCACGGCCGAGGCGGAGGTGCTCGCCACGCGCGAGGACAAGCCGGTGACCACGCTGCGCACCACGATCACCAACCAGCAGGGTGTGGTCGTGCTCGATGGGACCGCCGTGGTCTGGCGCGACCCGGCCGTCGCCGCCGCGGTCGCCGGCTCCACCGACCGCTGAGCCCGCTGCCCGACCGCTGAGCCCGCTGCCCGACCGCTGAGCCCGCTGAGCCCGCTGAGCCCACCCGCTGAGCCCGCTGAGCCCACCCGCTGAGCCTGCCCGCCGCCCGACCTTCCCCGACCTTCCGCGGTCGATCAGCGGCGTGGAAGGTCGGAGGAAGGCGGGCTTCCTAGGTTCCTCCACATCAGCCCGGCCGGAACACCGGCCACGTCACATGGAGGATCCATGAGCATCACCACCAACCCGAACCGCAACGGCGTGGACACCGCGACCCTGTTCGCGACGCTTGACGCGGTGAAGGGACAGAACGAGATCGCGCAGTTCCAGTTCCGCGCCAGCAACACCTGGGTCAGCGGCACGCACAGCCGGTCCCGCATCTCCGGGTTCCACGGCGCGATGCAGGAGATGGAGCACAAGCACGAGACCGTGCTCGACTCCGACCACCCCGCCGTCCTGGTCGGCCAGGACAACGGGCCCACCCCGGTGGAGTACCTGCTGCACGCGCTGGCCTCCTGCCTGACCGCGGGCGTGGCGAACATCGCCGCCGCGCGCGGGGTCGACCTGCACCGGGTCAGCTCCACCGTCGAGGGCGACATCGACCTGCTGGGCATCCTCGGCCTCTCCGACGGGGCGGTCCGCAACGGCTACCAGCAGATCCGGGTCACCTTCCACATCGAGGGCGACGCGGACGAGGAGACCCTGCGCGGCATCGTCGAGCAGTCCCGCCGCCGGTCCGCGGTGTACGACGTGCTGACCAACCCCACCCCGGTAGCGGTCGAGGTCGTCACCGGCTGAGCACCCCGTCGCACCCACGTCGACGCCGTCGCACCCACGAGCTCGCCCCCCGGGCCCACCACGACTCCGCCCCACCACGACTCTTCCCGACCACGACTCTTCCTAGGACACGACCATGACCACCACCGACACCGTCGTCATCGGCGCCGGTCACGCAGGCCTCGCGGTCAGCACGCTGCTGCGCAGCGCCGGGCGCGACCACGTGGTCCTCGACCGAGGCCGCGTCGCCGAGCGCTGGCGCACCGAGCGCTGGGACTCGCTGCACCTGCTCACGCCGCGCTGGATGACCCGGCTCCCCGGGTGGCTCTACACCGGCCCGGACCAGGAGGGGTTCATGTCCACGGCCGAGCTCGTGCGCTACCTCGAGCGGTACGCCAGGGCCTTCGACGTCCCGGTCGAGACCGGCACCCCCGTGCTCGACGTGAGCCAGGTCGGTGACGACTACCGCGTCGCCACCGACCGGGGCACCTGGCGGGCCCGCAACGTCGTCGTCGCGACCGGCCCCTGGGGCACGCCCCGCGTGCCGGAGCCGGTCCGGGCGCTCCACGACGACGTCTCGGTGGTCGCCTCGAACGCCTACCGCAACCCGGCGTCGCTGCCCGCAGGCGGCGTCCTGGTGGTGGGGGCCTCCTCCTCCGGTCTGCAGATCGCCGACGAGCTCGCCCGGGCCGGCCGTGACGTCGTCCTCGCCGTCGGCCGGCACACCCGGATGCCGCGCCGCTACCGGGGCATGGACGTGTTCTGGTGGCTGGAGCGGACCGGCCGCCTGTCGCGCACCATCGACGACATGCCCGACCCGGTCGCCGCCCGTAGCGAGCCCTCGATGCAGCTGCTCGGCCGCAACGAGCGCGAACGGTTCGGCGCCGATCTCGACCTGGGCGCCCTGCGCCGCCTCGGTGTGCGCACCGTGGGCCACCTCGCGGACGCCAAGGGCAGCAACGTGTGGTTCCGCGACGACCTGCACGCCACCACCGGGGCGGCGGAGAAGCGGATGCACCGCTTCCTCGACGCCGTCGACCGGCACATCGCCCAGACCGGTCTCGAGGAGGAGGTGTGGCCGGCGACCCGTCCGGAGCCGCTCCCGCTCCCGGCGCCGGTCCGGCAGCTGGACCTGCGTGCCGAGGGCATCCGGACCGTCGTGCTCGCGACCGGCTACCGCCCCCACCACCCGTGGCTGCGGGTGCCGGTCACCGCGCCGGACGGCTCGATCCGTCAGCACCGCGGCGCCACCGACGCCCAGGGTCTCTACGTGGTCGGCCAGCGGTTCCAGCACCGGCGCGACTCGGGCTTCATCGACGGTGCCCGGCACGACGCCCGCGCCGTGGTCGGGCACATCACCGGAACGGCCGCCGTCGAGCCCGAGCCGGCACTGGAGAGGTGATCACCATGTATGACGCAGTCATCGTCGGCGGCCGGGTCGCCGGTGCCGCTACCGCGCTCCTCCTGGCTCGGGCCGGCGCCCGGGTGGTCGTCCTCGACCGCGGCGCCCCGGGCACCGACACCGTGTCCACGCATGCACTGATGCGCGGCGGGGTGATGCAGCTGCACCGCTGGGGGCTGCTCCCGGAGCTCCTCGCGGCCGGGACCCCGCCGGTGCGGCGCACCCTGTTCCACTACGCCGGAGACGAGCCGGTGCAGGTCTCGATCCGTTCCAGCAACGGGGTCGACGCTCTGTACGCCCCGCGCCGCACCGTGCTCGACCGGCTTCTGGTCGACGCGGCCGCGTCGGCGGGAGCCGAGGTCCGGCACGGGGTCGCGGTCACCGGTCTGCTGACCGACTCGGGTCGCGTCACCGGTGTCCGCGGTGCCACCCGCGACGGCCGGTCGTTCGAGGTGCACGGCCGGGTGGTGGTCGGTGCGGACGGCATCCGCTCCGTCGTGGCCGAGCAGGCGGGCGCGACCGTCGTACGCCAGGGCAGGGCGGCGGGCTCCGTGCTGTACCGCTACTACTCCGACCTGCCCGCCGCCGGCTACGAGTGGTGCTACGCCGACCAGGCCGCGGCCGGGCTGATCCCCACCAACCACGGGGAGGTGTGCGTGTTCGTCGCCGCCGCACCGGCCCGGGTGCGGGCGCTGCGCTCCGGCGGGGTCGAGGCGGCCTTCGAGACGCTGCTCGCCACGGCCGCGCCCAGCCAGTGGCACCGGGTCGCGCAGGCGAGCCCGTCCGGCAGGATGCACGGGTTCGCGGGCGTTCCCGGGTTCGTACGTCGGGCGGGGGGGCCGGGCTGGGCGCTGGTCGGCGACGCCGGCTACTTCAAGGACCCGATCACCACCCACGGCCTGACCGACGCGCTGCGGGACGCCGAGCTGCTCAGCGACAGCCTGCTCGCGGCCTGGGCCGGGGCGGTGCCGGAGACGACGGCGCTCGCGACGTACCAGTCGACGCGCGACGCCCTGTCCCGCCGGCTGTTCGACGTCACCGAGGAGATCGCCGGCTACGACTGGGAGATGTCCCGGCTGCCGACGCTGCTGCGGCAGGTGAGCGCGTCGATGACCGACGAGGTCGAGATGCTGGCCGGCCTGTCCGCCGACACGCTCGCGCCGAGCCGGGCCTGAGGGGACGCCGGGTTCGCGGCGCGCACCCGTCCGGTCTGGTCACTCCTGACAGCGGCCGACGGGGCGGGTAGCGTGAACGAGATCCGTCGAGAGCGGGCCAGGTCCATGGACGTGCACATCACGCTGCTCGGTGGCTTCGCCGTGTCCGTCGACGGGGTCGCCGTACCCGCCGACGCCTGGCGCAGGCGCCACGCGGCCGCCCTGGTGAAGCTGCTCGCGCTCTCCCATGGCCACCGGTTGCACCGGGAGCAGGTGGTCGACGCGTTGTGGGCCGACGCCCCCATGTCCGCGGCCGGCCCCCGGCTGCACAAGGCCGCGCACTACGCCCGCCGCGCCCTCGGCGGGGACGAGAGCACGTCGGTCGTGCTCCGCAACGACCTGGTCGCGCTGCTCCCCGACGCGCACGTCACGGTGGACGCCGAGGAGTTCCGGGCCCGCGGGACGGCGGCGCTGACGGCGGGCTCGGCAGCGCAGGCGGCGGAGGCTCTGGAGAGGTACGGCGGACCGCTGCTGCCCGACGACGTGTACGAGCCCTGGGCCGAGGAGCACCGTGAGTCGCTGCGGCTGATGCACCTCGACCTGCTCCGGCTCGCGGAGCGCTGGGAGGACCTGCTCGCGGTGGAGCCCACCGACGAGCAGGCGCACCTGGCCCTGGTCCGGGACCACGCCGGCCGAGGTGACACCCGGGCGGCGCTGCGCCAGCTGGAGCGGCTGGACCAGGCGCTGCGCCGCGAGCTGGGCACCGTGCCCAGCGCGGAGGCACAGCGGCTGCGGACCGAGCTCGAGGCCAGGGCCGCGGGGGAGGGCGGGCACCGGCCGCCGCCGACGCCCTCCGGCCGGACGCTGGTGGGACGACGCGAGGCCGGCGACCGGGTCCGGGAGCGCATGGCCCAGGCCGACGCCGGCCATGGCACCACGCTGCTGGTCACCGGTCCACCGGGGGTGGGCAAGTCGGCGGTGCTCGACATGGCCGTCGCGCTCGCCGGGCAGCGGGGCTGGCGGATCGGGCGCGGGACCGCCTCGGCGGTGGAGGGGCCCTGGCCCTACGCCCCGGTGCTCGAGGCGCTCGGCGACCTGTGCCGGCACCACCCCGTGCTGCTTGACGGCCTGGACGACAACTACCGCACCGAGATCGACCGGGCGCTGTCCGGGCGCGAGGTCACCTGGTCGGGGGAGACCGCGCACCAGCGGCTCTTCGTCGCCGCGGCCGAGCTGCTCCGGCTGGCGGCCGCCGGGCACGGGCTGCTCCTGGTCGTCGACGACGTGCACGAGGCCGACGGGGCCTCCCTGCGGCTGCTGCACTACCTGGCCCGGTGCGTGGTCAGCGAGCCGGTCCTGCTGCTGCTGGCGCACCGCTCCGGGGACACCGGGACGCTGCGCGAGCTGCGTACCAGCCTGCTCAGCCGCGGCATCGGTGCGCTGCTGGAGCTGGCCCCGCTCAAGGAGGAGACCACCCGGCGGCTCCTCACGCAGACCTTCCCGACCCTCGACGACGCGAGCGTCCGGCAGATCGTCGCGGTCAGCGGTGGGTTGCCGTTCTCGGTGCTCGAGCTCGGTCGCGTCGCCGCGGCGGGGGCCTCCGGTGCCCACGAGCCGGTGCAGGTCTCGCTGGTCGCGGCGCTCCCCGAGGCGGTCCAGCACACCTTCGAGCGGGTGGCGATGCTCGGCGCGACCTTCAGCACCGACGAGCTGCTCGCGGTGGCGGACACCTCGGACGCCGAGGCCTACCAGCACCTCGACCTGGCGCTCGAGGCGCTGGTCGTCGAGCCCGCCGAGAGCGGCTACCGGTTCCGGCACACCCTGGTCCGGCAGGCGTTCCTGGACACGCTGCCGCCCCGTGACCGCCCCCGTACCCGGGCCGAGGTGGCGACCGCCCTGGCCAAGCTGGGCGCGCCCCCGGGGCGGGTCGCGCACCAGTACCTCGCGGCCGGCGACCCCGGCTCGGCGATCCCGTACGTCGTCCCGGCGGTGGAGACCGCCGGTGCGCTCGGCGCCTATCGAGACGCGCTCGTCCTGGTCGACGCGGTCATCGACGACGCCTCCGGCGCGGACCTGGCCCACCTGCTCGCCCGGCGCGGCGACCTGCTGATGGCGCTCGGCGACCCCTCCGCGGTCGCCGCCTACCGCGAGGCGGTGCCGCTGACGTCCGGGACCGAGCACCGGCTGGTGCGGGCGCGGCTGGCCCGCGCGGCCTGCTTCGCCGGGGACTTCGACGTCGCCGAGGCGGCGCTCGAGGGGCTCGACGTGGACGGGGACGCGGCCGACGGGCCGATCCTGCTGGCGCGCGGGAACCTCGCCTACTTCACCGGCGACATCGAGTCCGCCTGGGCCGCGGCGAGCGAGGCCCGGGCCCTGCTCACCGCGAACGACCCCTGGCACTTCGTGGACCTCGTCGGCCTCCAGGGGCTGATCGCGCACCAGCGGGGCGAGTGGTTCGAGCGGTTCCGCCGGGAGCTCCGACGTACCCAGGACCGGCCCGGCCTCGCTGCCGCGCTCTTCGACGCGCACCTGTGCGTGGCGGAGTACCTGCTCTACGGCCCGGTTCCCTACGTCGAGGTCATCGCCATGGCCGAGGACCTGAGACGGCGTGCCTCCCAGGCCGGTGCGCTGCGCGGGATCGCGTTCGCGACCGCGCTGATCGGGGAGGCGGCGCTGCTGATGGGCGACCTGCCGCGGGCCGAGACCGAGCTGCGCGAGGCGGTCGACCTGCACCGCGACGTCGATGCCGCGGCCGGTGAGGCGCACAGCCTCCAGCGGCTCGCGGAGGTCCGGCTCGCCCAGGGCGACCCCGACGAGGCGGAGACCCTGCTGCACCGGGCGCTGCCGCTCGCACGCTGGTCGGTGATCAGCATGCACCTGCTGCAGCGGGTCTACGGCACGCTGATCACCGCGGCACCGGACCGGGTCGCCGCGCGGGCGATGGTGGACCGGGCGATGGAGACGCTGGGGGAGAACGACTCCTGCCTGTTCTGCGACGTGATGCTGGAGGTCCCGGCAACGATCGCCTGCGCGGACGCCGGTGACCTGCCCGAGGCCCGCCGACACCTCGCGGCGGCCGAGGTGTCCGCGGCCCGGTGGGAGGGCAGCGCCTGGTCGGCCGCCGTCGCGGAGGCGCGCGCCCACGTCGCCCGGGCGTCGCACGACGAGGTCGGCTTCGAGCGGTCACTGCGGCAGGCCGCCCGGCTGTTCAACGCGGCGGGTCAGCCGCTTGACGCCACCCGGTGCGAACGGAGCCTGGCCTCGGTCGCGCCACGGACGACGGAGCCGGGTCTGGCCCCCACCCGCTGACCCCGCACCACCACCCGTGCCACCCGACACCGTGGGGTCGAGCGGCGCCTTGTGGTGGGGTCAGTCCGCCACGGCCTCGCGGCACCCGGCGATGAACGCGTCGACCTCCAGGTCGGTCTCGTCCCCGGGCCGGCCGGTCTTGGGGTCGACGATCTTGCCGTCGACCAGGCCCTGACCGCACAGCTCCTCGCGCTCGGCCTGGTTCGTCCGCGACCCGAGCGTGTCCATGATCGTCTGCCCGTAGTCGCGGCCGGCGTCGCGGGACTCCTTCTCCGAGGACGGCGAGGCCGAGCACGCCCCGAGCACGAGGACGGCGCTGAGGGTGATCACGGACGGCAGGGCGAGGCCGGTACGGCGGGCGGCGGGACGGGCAGGACGAAAGGGGCGGGTGTCAGGCATGCGCCCATCGTGCCCCTGCGCACGAACGGCAAACCCGAGCGGAAACTGGTCGTTGCCGACATGACGAGGCGCGGTCACGACGCCCGGAGTGACCAAATCCAGGCCCCCGCGGACCGCTCAGTCCTCGATCGCGAACTCGGCCCAGACGACCTTGCCGTGCTCGGTCAGCCGCGACCCCCACCGCGACGAGAGGCTCTCCACGATCTGCAGTCCGCGGAACTGCTCGTCGGCAGGCCCCGCGTGCGTGCGGCGGGGGAGCCGGCCGTCATGGTCGCCGACCTCGGCGACGACCAGGGCCGGCAACCGTCGCAGCTGCACGGTGATCGGCGACTCCGCGTGCAGGAGGGCGTTGACCACCAGCTCGTGCACCACGGGGACGACGACCTCGGCATGCTCCTGGTCGCCCCAGTCCGTCAGCACCCGCTCGACCCAGCGACGGGCCTGCTCGGCGCTGCGGGCCTCGGTCGGGAACTCGCGCTCGACCACGTCACGACGGCTGAGGCCGCGGTGCGCCACCACGAGCACGGTCATGTCGTCGTCCTGGGTCTGCTCGTCGACGAGCCGGGCGATGACCTCCGGGCACACGGTGTGCGGGTCGCGCGGCCCGATCTCGCCGAGCACGGCGAGGAGCTGGTCGAGACCTTCCTGCAACGGGCGGGTGCGATGCTCGACCAGGCCGTCGGTGAACCACAGGATCGTGGAGCCGGTGGGGAAGTCGATCGTCGCGGCGTGGTGCACCGCACCGGGCACACCGAGCGGCGGACCGAGGTCGGCCGCGGTGTAGCTCACCCCGCCGTCCGGGTCGATGAGCGCCGGAGGGAGGTGACCGGCGCTCGACAGGGTCAGCGTGGTCTCGCTCTGGTCGAGCACGGCATACGTGCAGGTGGCGATCAGGTCGTCGCCCATGTCCATGAGCAGCTGGTTCAACCGCCCGATCACCTGCTCGGGCAGCAGCCCGCTCACGGCGTAGGCCCGGATCGCGGTGCGCAGCTGGCCCATGATCGCGGCCGCCTGCACGCCGCGCCCCATCACGTCGCCGATGACGAAGGCGGTCCGCCCGCCGCTCAGCGGGATCACGTCGAACCAGTCGCCACCGACGTCACGACCCCCACTGCCGGGGGAGTACTCGTAGGCGACGTCGACGCCCTGAGGCGACGGCAGGTTCCGCGGAAGCAGGCTGCGCTGCAGGGCCAGGGCGGTCTCCCGCTCGGCGCGGTACAGCCGCGCGTTGTCGAGCGCCACCGCCGCGTGCACGGCGATGCCGGTGGCGACCTTCTCGGCGATGCCGTCGAAGACACCCACCTCGGGGTGCCCGAAGAAGAAGCACCCGGTCACCTCGCCGGCCGCGGTCTTCACCGGCACGGCGAGGTAGCTCCGCACGGGCAGGTGGTCCGGGGGCAGGCCGTCGTACGGCGCGTTCTGGCCGAACCGCGGGTCGCCGGTGATGTCGTCGCTGCGGATCACCCCCTCGCCGCGGAACGTCGGACCGAACAGCTCGGTGTTGCGCGGGTTGGGGAACCGCTCGAACGCGGACCGGGGTGCGCCGGACAGGGTGTAGAGCATGTACTGCTCCCCGTCGGCGTCCACGACGTTGTAGAAGAAGGCGCCGTACCGAGCACCCGTCACGCGGGTCGCGGCGTCGGTCGCGGTCTGCACCAGGCGGTCGGGGTCGAGCTCGGCGCTGAGCACCGTGGTGACCTCCCGCAGCGCCTCGTTCGCGCGGGACTCGCGCTCGGCGAGCCGTCGCGCCTCGACCGCGTCCCGCAGCGCCTCCTCCAGCCGGAACGCCTGGGTCAGCACCGTCTCGCGCTGCACCTGGAGCATCTGTTCGAGCGCCTGGATGCGGGAGCGGGCCACGGCGTGCTCGTCGGCGAACCGGTCGGCCTCACCCCGCAGCAGCGGCTTGGCCAGCGAGGGCAGCAGGGCCAGCTTGGCGGCGACCGCGACGGTCTGGAACAGCTCGGCCACGTGCTCGGGAATCCGGACGCGGGTGAACAGGATGATCGCGTACACGTCACCGCCGGGCAGCACCCCGCCGAAGCCGAGCACCGACCGGACCCCGTGCTCGCGCACGAAGTCCTGGGCGGGTACGTCGGGGCTCCCCTGCGCGTCCGGGACGTAGAACACCTCGAAGCTGTCCTGCTTGCCCGAGCCTCCGAACGCGCCCGCGCCGTGGTCGCGGTCGCCGAGGAAGTCGTCCATGCTCAGCCCGAAGTGGTCCACCAGTGCGGCGACCATGGGCATCGACCGGACCCCGTCCTCGTCGGCGAGCGGGATCGCCTGGTGGTCCACGGAACGGCGCCGGTCCCGCCACTGGGGGAGGTCCCCGTCGGTGCCCATGAGCACGAGGCAGCGCTGGTCCGGGGACAACGGTGCTCGAGCCCGGGCGTCGGCGTACTCCCGCAGCTCGTCGCCGAGGCTGTCGTGGCGCACCGTCTGGAAGACGCGGGCCATCACGATCTCCGGCCCGCCGGCCGCCTCGCCGAAGGAGTTGCGCAGGTAGCGTGCCAGGGACGCGGCCGCGCCCTCCATGCTGTCCGCGTCCGTGGTCGCCTCGGACACCCCGGTGCACAGGGCCGCGAGGTCGCTGATCAGCATCTGGTCGAACGAGAACAGGGGAGAGTCCCGAAGAGTCGAGGATGGGCAACGGCGAATGTATCCCATGCGTCGGGTTTGGTCTCGGCCACACCGACCGTTCCGGCAGCCCGTCCGCCTGCGGGGTGCCCGAGGTCACCTCCCCGGCTCGAAAAGCGTGTGCGAACCAGGCCGAAATGCGACAATTGCGACCATGAGCGACGGGGGTGACGCGAGCACCGGGGGCCGGCGGGAGGCGTCCCGGCGGGCCGCGATCGAGCGGTACGACGTGCTGGGGGCACCGCCCGCGCGAGACCTCCAGGCGCTCGTCGAGCTGGCCGCGCAGGTCGCGGACACGCCGTTCGCCGCCATCAACCTGGTCACCGACGACGCGCAGCACCAGGTCGCCACCGTGGGGTTCGAGCCCGGCATCTGCGCACGCGAGGACTCGATGTGCGCCGCCGTGCTCGCCGAGCCGACCGCCGTGGTGGTAGCGGACGCCACTGCCGACCCGCGCTTCCGCGACAACCCGTTCGTGACCGGCGAGCTGGGCGAGGTCCGGTTCTACGCCTCGGCGCCGATGATCACCCCAGGCGGCATGACGGTCGGCCGGCTGTGCGTGTTCCACACCGAGCCACGGCCTCCGGACCCGAGGCGTGTCGGGGCCCTCGCGGTGCTCGCCGAGCGCGCCATGGACGTCCTCGAGCTGCGGCTGAGGACCCGTCAGCTCGAGCAGTCGCTCGAGGCGCTCACCCGCAGCCAGCGCGAGCTGCAGCGGAGCAACGAGCAGCTCGCCGCCTTTGCCGGCCAGGCCAGCCACGACCTGCGCAACCCGCTGACCGGGCTCCTCGCGCACGTGGAGATGCTGACGGAGCAGCCGGACATCGCGGCGAGCGAGGATGCCGGCTGGATGCTTGCGGGTGCGCTGCGGTCGGGCCGCCGCATGGTCCGGATCATCGACGACCTGCTCGCCCACGCCCAGGTGGGCGGCTCGCTGGAACCGGTCGACGTCGATCTAGGCGAGGTCATGGACGCCGTCTGCGAGGATCTCGCCGTCCCCGTGCAGACCGCCGGTGCCACGGTGATCGTGAAGGACCTGCCGGTGGTGTCCGGCGACTGGGCCCAGCTCTATGCCGTGCTCCAGAACCTTGTCTCCAACGCGGTCAAGTTCCGCCGTCCCGACGTACCCCCGGTCATCTGTGTCACCGGAGAACGGCTCCCCGACGCGTGGCGGGTCTCGGTCAGCGACAACGGCGTCGGGGTGCCGGCCGAGCGCCGCGAGGAGATGTTCGAGCTCTTCGCCCGCGGCCGTTCCCGGGAGGACGGGAGCGGGATCGGGCTGGCCACCTGCCGCCGCCTGGTGCAGGCGCACGGCGGCCGGATCGAGCTGGACGGCTCCACCGACGGCGGGACGCTCGTCTGGTTCGAGCTGCCTCGCTGAGACCGCTGGTGGCCGGCGGTCCTCAGCTCCGGGCCGGGCGGCTCGAACGTCCCGTCCCGGCCCGATCCGGCTCGCGCAGCTCGCGCACGACCGAGTCGACGACCGCGCGCAGGTCGCCCCCGGACTCCGCGGCGACCGCCCGCTGACGCTGGTAGGCGGCGCCCCGGCGCGGGATGTCGGCCACGGTGGACAGCGCGTCGGCGCAGCGCAGCCGCTCGGCGACCGGTTCCAGGCGGTCGAGCAGGTCGGCGAGGTCGTCGGTGACCAGCCGCTCGTGGGAGGCGGCGTCCAGGATGATCTCCGCGTCGAGGCCGTACCTGGCCGCGCGCCACTTGTTCTCCTGCACGTGCCACGGGGGCATGGTCGGCAGGGTCTCCCCGGCCTCGAGCCGGTCCTGCAGGTCGACCACCAGGCAGTGGGTCAGCGCCACCAGCGCTCTGAGCTCGGTCAGGTTGGAGACCCCGTCGCACACCCGCACCTCCACGGTGCCCAGGTGCGGAGAGGGCCGGATGTCCCAGCGCAGCTCGTCGACGTGGTCGATCACGCCGGTCTTCTTCTGGTCGGCGACGAACGCCTCGAACTCCGACCACTTCTCGAACTGGAACGGCAGCCCCGCGGTCGGCAGCTGTTGGAACATCATCGCCCGGTTGCTCGCGTAGCCGGTGTCGGTCCCCGACCAGATCGGCGAGGAGGCCGAGAGCGCCTGCAGGTGCGGGAACTGGTTCAGCAGCGAGGAGATGATCGGCACCACATGCTCGCGGCGGCGCACCCCGACGTGGACGTGCACCCCCCAGATCAGCATCTGCCGGCCCCACCACTGGGTGCGCTCGATCAGCTCCTCGTAACGGTGGCCCGGAGTGAGCAGCTGCGCCGACCACTGCGCAAACGGGTGCGTGCCGGCGGAGTACAGGTCGACACCGAGCGCGTCCGCGGCCGGGAGTACGTCGGACAGGGTGCCCGCCAGGTCGGCCATGGCCTCGTCCACGGTGTCGCACACCCCGGTGACCACCTCGATGGTGTTGCGCAGCAGCTCCTTGTGCAGCCGCGGGTCGTCGGTGTCACGCCCGGTGCGCGCCCGGACCGCGTCGAACAGCTCGGCGGCCCGGTTGGACAGGTCGCGCGTGGTCTTGTCGACCAGCGCGAACTCCCACTCGACGCCGAGGGTCGGGCCGGGTGACCCGGCGAAGTCCACGCCCACGCTCTCGATCGAACCAGACCGGACCAGGGTCGCGGAAGGGAGCGCAGGCGCCGTGAGGGCGGTGGGACTGCAGGTGGAGGTGGGACCGGCGGACAGGGCGGCGATCGTCGCGGCATAGCCCGTTCGGACTACGCGGACCGGTCCTTTCGGATGGTTTCCGCCGAGAACGCCCACCCGTGGACAAAACCACCCCTGATGTCCACGTAGAGTCGGCGTCGCGCGGCCCGGGAACGTCTACCGGGAGCCTCCTCACTCGTGACCCGAGGTCTGCCGCCGTCGACAGGGGTGTCGGCGGCAGAAGCTCGAGCGGCCGAACCGAGGAGAGACGTCCGTCCAACCGCGGTTCAGGGGGCCGGGGACGTCGTCGACTGCACGGCATCGGGGGAGGATGCCGTCGAGGTCGGCGACGGCTCCGCGGCCCCTTCTTCTGTCCCTGTCCCTGCCTCTGTCTGGGTCGCCGTCCCCGTCGGCTCGGCGGTCGGCGTGGCCTCCCCGTTGGTGGGGCTGGGCGCCGGCTCGGTCGTGGTCGTGCTGGTGGGCGAGGGAGCCGTGCTCTCCTCCGTAGAGGGGGTCGTGGACCCGCCCGGCTGCCCCGGTTGCCCCGGCTGCCCCGGCTGCTCCGCACCCGGCTCGCCCGTGTCGGACGAGGTCGCCGAGGACGGGCCCGCCTCGCCGGTGGGCTCGGCCTGGTCGGCGCCGGCACCGGCGCCGCCGGCGTCACGCTCGATGATCGCGAGGATCTGCTCCTCGAACGAGGTGAGCGTGGCCTGGATCTCCGACAACGGCACGTTCTCCAGGTTGGCGCCGTAGGCCGCGATCTCGGACCACAGGTCGGTCAGCTCGGCCATCGCGGCCTCGCTGAGCGGACCGTCCAGCGTCACGACCAGCTGGGTGGCCAGCGCGTAGGTCACGCACTGGATGCAGGAGTAGTTCACCGCGGCGGCGAGGTTCTGCGGGACGATCGTGTCGCTCTGTCCCAGGACGAGCACCACCTGGAAGGCGACCGCGACGGTGCGGCAGTCCTCGCAGCTGGCCAGCGCGTAGGCGGAGTTCACGTTGTCGGTGGTCTCACCCTCGGCCCACACCAGGGCGAATGCGACGTCGTAGACCGTCGAGCCATCCACCGTGTTGACCGCCATCGCCTGGTTGTCGCCCTCGGCGGGCGGTGCCGGCCGGTCGAACGGGAAGACCCAGGTCTGCGGCTCCTCCGTCGCTTCCGGAGCCGCCTCCCACGCGGGCTGCGAGCTGCCCGGGGCAGCGGCGGCGGCCCCCTCCGTCGTACCCCCGGCCTCGACCGTCGCCTCCTCGGCCCCGTCGGTGCGGGGGACCAGCACCACGGACAGGGCCGGGCGGTCCGGGGTCGGGAGGTCCCCACCGGCCCAGACCGTGCGCGCCCGCGCGATCCTGCCTTCCTGCAGCCCGGTGCCGGGGGCGGCCGCGGGCAGGACGTCGGCCAGCGTGCCGCGCTCGTAGGACTCGATCGGGCGGTACCTGCCCTGGTCAGGCCACCAGGCCCAGCCCACCGCCGCGAGCAGCGCCGCGGCGACGATCACCGCGACCGCGCGCTGTCCCGGCTTGCCAGAGGTGCGCTGCCACACCCCGGTCGCGACCTGGCGGAGGAGCCGCACCAGCAGGTAGGCCATGCCCAGCACGGGCAGCCCGATCGCGACCATGGAGAGCAGGCGCACCGCCAGGGTGACCACGTCGCCGTCGGCGAACGCCGCGCCGAACCCGGACGCCTGCTCGGAGAGGCTGTCCCAGGCGGTGCCCGCCAGCCGGGGGAAGGCGAGCACCATCAGCGCCAGCCCACCCAGCAGCAGCGGCACGACGGCCACCACCCAGATGCTCACCACCGCCCGCGCCCAGGGCTTGAGGACCCGGTGCTCCGGCTTGCGCCAGTTGTGTGGCAGCAGGCCGAGCAGGGTGGGCTTGATGTGGTGGTAGAGGTCGGGGACGCCGGTGACGTCCGCGAGCACGTGGTACCCGTCGAACCGGACCAGCGGCGCGAGCTGGCGCAGCATCTGGAGGATCTGGGTGGCAACCACGAGCAGCAGCGCGTCCCACCCGGTGCCCCACCAGAGGCCGACCATGACCACGGCGACGATCGCGTTGAAGTACAGGCCGCCGAGGTCGGTGCGGACGCGGCCTGCCCGACCGAGCCGGTAGCTGTCGGTGACGTCGGTGTAGAAGGCCGGCCAGACGAGGTAGAGCCCCATGCCCATCACGCCCGGTGTCGAGCCGCCGTAGCGTGCCGCCGAGGCGTGCCCGAACTCGTGGAAGCCGGCGGAGAGCACGGTCACCGCGAAGACCAGGAGCAGCAGCCCCGGCTCGTACAGCGCCTCGTGGGCGGCGGAGGCCAGCCCCTTGTCGAACATCACCCACCAGCACACCGCCGCGAAGGCCGCGAGGAGCGGCACGACGACCAGCGGGTGGAAGAGCCGGGCGAACGGGGCGGTGATCCGCCGGGTGCGGGCGGGATCGGTGACCACGTACCGCAACCGCAGGGCCAGCAGCGGGTTGGACCGTCGTACCTCCGGCTCGGACCCGTCGGGACGGCAGAGCAGCCCCATCGGGCGCAGCTGGGTGTCCACCAGGGTCGCCACGTCGTCGGGGGAGACCAGCCGGCCGGTCCGCTCCCCGACGCGGGCGGCGATGTCGGCGTGGGTACGACGGCCGTCCACCGCTTCGAGCACCAGGTACAGCAGCCGGGTCAGCTGCACGACCTGGCCGTCGCCCCGGCGGACGAGGGCCGGCGGGGTCCGGTAGCCGGACCCGGCCATCTCGCCGATCAGGTCCACGCCCGCCGCACGCGACGGCACGTCCGCCGCGCGGGCGGGGGTGACGGTCATGGAGGGGCTACTGCTCGATGTCGGACTGCTGCTCGGCGTTCGCCTCGGCGGAGCCCTCGATGGTCTGGTTGATCACCGCGTCCTGCTGGGCGACCGCGGTCGCCTCGGAGGCGAACGAGCCGACATTGGCGGAGACCGCGGCGTCGATCGGGGCGGCCACGTTGGCGTTGGCGGCGACGGCACCGTCGATCGGAGCGGCGATGTCGGCGTCCGCGGCGAGGTTGACGTCCACGTTCAGCAGGTCCCCGTCGAGGGCCGAGGCGGCGTCGGTGGTGCCCCCAGTAACGCCATCGGTGACGCCATCGGTGGTCCCGCCGGTGAGGTCGCCGGCCGCGTCGCCGACAGCGTCGGTGGTGCCGTCCAGCGTCCCGGTGCTGCCACCCGTGCCGCCGTCGGTGCCGCCGGTGCTGCCGTCGACGGGCGCGGTACCCGAGCCGTCGTCGATGACGTCGTTGCCCTGGTCGATGGTGCTGTCCTGGGTGGCGTTCGCCGTGGCGTCCGCCTCGATGCCCTGGTTGATCGACACGCTCTGGTCGGCGAGGGACTGGGCGGTCGAGCCGACCGACAGGATGTTCGCGCCGACGGCGGCGTCGATCGGCGCGGCCACGTTGGCGTTCGCGGCGATCGCCAGGTCGATCGGCGCGGCGGCGTCGATGGCGAGGTCGAGGTCGGCGTTGAGGTCGAGCAGGGACACGACTTCCTTGTCGGGCAGTGCCGTGGCCCCCTCGGCGGCGAGCTCCTCCGCGGTCAGCGGGGTCTTCTCTGCGTCACTCATGGTGATGCCTTCCGTTCGCAATCCGGACTCGGGTGTGCGAAGGGGTTACCCCGGGCCTGTCTCGTCAAACGGGGGCAGCCGCTGGCAGCATGCACCCCGTGAACCCACCCCGCACCGTGCTGTCCCCGGACGGCCGCGAGCTCGCCGAGCTCGCGGCGGCCTTGGTGCGGCCGGCGGCTCACCGGGAGGCGACCGGAGGGACAGGCGAGGGGACAGGCGTGGGGACAGGGAGCGGGCGTCGCCGGCTCGTGGGCCTGTGCGGTGCCCCGGGGGTGGGCAAGAGCCTGCTCGCGCAGGCGCTGGTCGCGCTCATGCCCGGATCCGTCGCGGTCCCCATGGACGGGTTCCACCTCGCCGACGTGACGCTCGACGCCCAGGGGCTGCGGGACCGCAAGGGCGCGCCGGAGACGTTCGACGCCCGCGGCTACGCGGCCCTGCTGCACCGGCTCGGGGAGCATGCGCCGTGGCCGGTGTACGCGCCGGGTTTCGCCCGCGACCTCGAGCAGCCGCTGGCCGGCGCGATCACGGTTCCCCCGGAGACCGACGTGGTGGTCACCGAGGGCAACTACCTGCTGCTCGACCGACCGGAGTGGCGCGCGGTGCGGGCCGAGCTCGACGAGGTGTGGTTCCTGGTCACCGACGAGCAGGTGCGCCGGGCGCGACTGGTCGACCGACACGTCGCCTTCGGCAAGGACCCCGACGTGGCACGTGCGTGGGTGGACCGGGTGGACCAGCCGAACGCCGACCTCGTCGCGGCCGCCTGCAGGCGCGCGGACCGGGTCGTCGACCTGACCGCCTGGGTCCCCTGACACTGGTCGTGCGCGGTCATGCGCCGTCGAGCCCCTCGTGCGCCGGTCGTCCGGCAGGCGGCGGGCCGTCGTACTCCCGGCGGTCGACGCGCCACGTCCTGCGTCGCGGGGCGGTTGGCCGCCGCGACGCAGGACGCCTGCGTGGGGGTGGGGGAGATCAGTCGGCGGCGATCGCCTGGAGCACGTCGATCCGGCTGGCCCGGCGGGCCGGGCCGATGGCCGCGAGCACCCCGACGAGCGCGGCGACCACGAGGTACACCGCCAGCGTGACCACCGGGACCCTCAGGTCGGTGATGCCGTCGTCGGCGAGCGCCCGGCTGAGCGCGACGCCGGCGCCGGTGCCGAGCGCGATCCCGGTGACCGCCCCGAGCAGGGACATCAGCACCGACTCCCGGCGCACGACCGTGCGTACCTGCCGCCGGGTCGCGCCGACGGCCCGCATCACGCCGAGCTCGCGGGTGCGCTCGACCACGGAGAGCACCAGCGTGTTCACGATCCCGAGGATCGCCACGACGACCGCGAGCAGCAGCAGCGCGGTGACCAGTCCGAGCATCTGGTCGACCTGCTTCTGCGTGTCGGCCGTCAGCGTCGCGGGGTCGCTCACGTCTACGTTCGGGTAGTCCGCGACCGCCTCCTCCACCGACGACTTCAGCGCGCCGGGCTCGACACCGTCCGCGGACGAGAGCAGCACCGAGATCGCAAGCCGTGACGTCACGTTCGCGGCGAAGTCCTCGAGCGAGACCACGTAGCCGGTGCCGACGATCGCGTCCTGCTCGAAGGTGCCGGCGACCTCGAAGGTCACCTCCCCGGTCTCCGGGAAGGTGAGGGTCAGGTCGTCGCCGACGCCGAGGTCGAGCTGCCGCGCCTGGTCGACGCCGAGCAGCATCGTGCCCGGGCCGAGGTCGCCCGTCGTGCCGTCGGTGACGCCGAGGTCGACCACCTCGTCGAGACCCTCGGTCTCCATGCCCATCACCTGCACCCCGGCCTCGTCGATGCGCGCGCCGGACCAGCGCATCTCGACGACCGCGTCGAGGTCGTCGCGCGCGTCCAGCAGGCGGGGTACCGCGGGGCTGATCCCCGAGCCCTGGCCCGCCGGCTTGAGGATCAGGTCGGACCGGTTGCCCTCGGTGACCGCGGAGGCCACCGACGCCTTCGCGGACTCGGCGGTCACCGCGACGGCGGAGACCACGGTGAGCCCGATCGTCAGCGCGAGCGCGGTCGCGGCGGCCCGCTGCGGGGCGCGGGCGATGTTGCGCGCCGCCAGCCGCCAGCCGCCGCCCCGCCGGCCCCGGTCGCACAACCGGGCCAGCGCGCCGGCGAGCACCGGCCCCGCCACCACCATTCCGGCGAAGGCGAGCAGTGTGCTGACCCCGGTGAGCAGGGGCTGGTTCCCGGTGACCGCGCACCAGACCAGTCCGGCCAGCCCGAGGGCCAGCAGGACGACCCCCGAGGTACGTCGAACCCGGCCGATGTCGGTGCGGGCGGGCTGAGCCGCCCGCAGCGCCTCCACCGGCGCGACCCGGGTGGCGGACCACGCCGGCACCACCGCGGCCACGAGCGTCACCACGACGCCCACGACCAGCGAGGCGACCACGGTCCGCGGCTCGACGGCGGCGGAGGTGGTGGGCACCTCGATCCCGATCACCCCGAACAGGGCGCGGATCCCCGCGGCCAGGCCCACGCCGGCCGCCAGACCGAGCAGCGCGGACACCAGCCCGACCACGGCGGCCTCGACGATGATGCCGCCGAGGACCTGGCGGCGGGTCGCCCCGACCGCCCGGAGCAGGGCCACCTCGCGCCGCCGCTGCGCGACGAGCACGTTGAAGGTGTTCCAGATGACGAAGGAGCCGACCAGCAGCGACACCCCGGCGAAGACGAGCAGGATGTTGGTGAACACGCCCAGGCCCTCGCGGACCGCGGCCGACCCCTCGTCGGCCAGCTCGGCCCCGGTCAGCGCCTCGGTGCCGAGCGGGAGTGCGGCGGCGATGTCGTCGCGCAGGTCCTCGGCGCTGACCCCGTCCTCGGCGACCACGGCGACCTGGTCGACCACGCCGGTCTTGCCGAGCCGCTCCTGCGCGGTCCGGGTCTCGAACGCGGCCATCGTGGCGCCGGCGAGGCTGTCGGTCTCGCCGAACCCGACGATCCCGACCACGGTGAACGGCGCCGTGCCGTCCTGGAACACCACGGTCGCGGTGTCCCCGATCCGGTAGCCGGCCTTGGTCGCCGTGGCCGCGTCCAGGGCCACCTCGTCCGGCGCGGCGGGCGCGCGCCCGTCCCGGTAGGTGAAGTCACCGGCGAGCCGGTCGTCCACGCTGGTGCTCGCGCCGAGGGTCGGCGCGCCACCGGGCTGGATCGGCTCCCCGTCCTTGTCCAGGACCAGGGCGAACCCGGTCACCGAGCCCTCGGCGACCGCGACCCCGGGCACGGCCGCGACCGTGTCCACCAGGTCCTCGTCGAGCGGGCGGGTCTGGCCGGCGTTGGTGATGTCGGTGTAGGAGGACTCGGCGCGGACAGCCACGTCGGTGCCCTTGGTGAGCCCGGAGTAGAGCTCGTCGAACGCCTTGCTCATGGTGTCGGAGAGCACGAACGTGCCGGACACGAACGCGACGCCGAGCGTGACCGCGGCGACGGTGAGGAACAGGCGCAGCTTGTGCATGAGCAGGCTGCGCAGAGAGACCTTGAGCACGGTCAGCCACCCAGCCGCTTCATCGTCTCGAGCACGCTGTCGCGGGTCGGGTCGGCCAGCTCGTGCACCACCGCGCCGTCGGCGAGGAAGACCACCCGGTCGGCGTAGGAGGCGGCGACGGGGTCGTGGGTCACCATCACCACGGTCTGGGCCAGCTCGTCGACGGCCTGGCGCAGGAACCGCAGCAGCTCGGTGCTGGTCCTGGAGTCGAGCGCGCCGGTCGGCTCGTCACCGAAGACCACCTCCGGCTGCGACACCAGCGCCCGCGCCACGGCGACCCGCTGCTGCTGTCCGCCGGAGAGCTGCGTCGGGCGGTGGCCGAGCCGGTCCTGGAGCTTCAGCGTGGAGACCACCTGGTCGACCCAGGCCGGGTCGAGGCGACGTCCGGCGAGGTCGGCGGGGAGGGTGATGTTCTCCTCCGCGGTCAGGGTCGGCATCAGGTTGAACGCCTGGAACACGAAGCCGAGCCGGTCCCGGCGCAGGATCGTCAGATCCTTGTCCGACAGCGTCGCCAGGTCGGTCGCGCCGATGAACGCCTGGCCCGAGGTGAGCGTGTCGAGGCCGGCCAGGCAGTGCATCAGCGTGGACTTGCCGGATCCGGAGGGACCCATGATCGCGGTGAACGCGCCACGCGCGAAGTCGACGGTGACGTCGTCGAGGGCGACCACCGCCGCGCCGTCGGTGCCGTACGCCTTGCGCGCGCGGATCACCCGAGCGGCGACGTCGTCCGAGGAGGCGTGCGCCTCCGAGAGCAGGGCAGGTTGCGTCATGTGCGGCAGGAGCTTTCTGTGCGTGGTGGACAGGGTGGTGCCCGAGAGATCCCGAGAGGGTCAGGGGGAGGGTCAGGCGCCGACGTGTCGGCTCAGGAACCCGTCGAGGATGAGGTCGAGCCCGTGGTCGAACTCCTGCGCGTCGTCGAGCGCCGCCACGTGACCGGAGACCTCCGCGAAGCGCGGCAGGTGCTCGGCGATCTCCGACGGATCCGGTGGTGGGTAGGCCGACACCGCCGACCGGTCAGGCAGGAAGTAGCCGTTGACCTCCACGGCCGCCGTGCCCAGCGAGTACGCCGCGAGCGTGCGGTAGGCCCGGGCCGTGTCGCGCGCGGGGACGCCGGCCTCGTGCAGTGCCCGGAAGCCCCCCTCGACGAAGGCCAGCGCCGGGAGCGTGCGGGGCGGGTACAGCGAGATCAACGGGAGCGCGTTGGGGTGCGCGAGCAGCACGTCGCGCACCGAGTGCATGAGCTGGTGGAGGGTACGCCGCGGGCCGAGGTGTGCGGGTGCCTTGATCCGGGTGTAGAGCAGCTGGGCCACCGACTCCAGCAGGGCGTCGCGGTCGGCGAAGTACGAGTAGAGGGTCATCGGGGAGACCTCGAGGACGGTGGCGAGCTTGCGCATGCTCAGCCCCTCGAGGCCTTCCCGGTCGATGAGCGCCAACGACTGCGCCGTGATCCCCAGGGCGGTCAGCCCGGTCCGTCGCGGCATGCCATCGCTCCCCCCTTCGGCCCCCCGGCCGAAACGTACGGCGTACGGAACGACGCCCCGTAGCGGAGTCTAGGGGGCGGGTCGCGGGTGCGCACCGCATTTTCTGCAACGCCGCGCACCGCATTTCCGTGAGGTCAGAGGCCGACCGAGTCGACGACCTCGGCCTCCGCCGTGTGCACCAGCCGGGCCGTCGCCGGGTCGCCGTCGACCACGCCGACGTCGACCCGGACGTGCGAGTGGTCCGCGGCGACCAGGCCGAAGGTCCACACGCCGGTGTCGTGGTGATGCTCCTCCTCACTCACCGACAGGTCTCCGGTGGCCAGGTCCGGCCAGCAGTCGGCGACCAGCGAGCGGCTGGTCGTGAGCGCCCCGTCCCGTCCTGGTCGTGCTGCGGGCCGGATGCCCTCGTGCACGCGCAGCTCGCCGAGGGCGGTCAGGGCGGCCAGGCGGACCGCGTCCCGGCTCGGGCCCGCCGGCACGGCGAGCGCCAGGGACACCGCCGCCTCCGAGGCGGGCCGCCCGCGCTTGGACAGCGTCCGGGTGAGCCGGAGGGTGTACCGCGGTGGTGGCAGGGGGGCCCGCCGAAGCAGTCGGTCGACCGCGTCGACGTACGCCCGCTCCTGCCACGGGCGATCCTCGGACCCGGGGCCGACGGTGAGGACCAGCACCTCGTCGGGAGCGGCGTCGGGGGTGTTGGAGAGCGCCACGGTCACCCGGATCTCGTCGACGCGGGTGAGGTCGAGGCCGGAGGTCCCCGCGGTCGGGCCGCCGGTGCTCATCGCGGTCCGACGGCCGCGCCGAGCGCGGAGAACCCGGTGCAGAGCACGAGCAGGATCAGGATCAGGGGCCCCATGAAGCGGAGGTACTCGTCGTAGCGAACCTTCGCGAGGGCCAGGCCACCCATGACGACCGCCGAGGTGGGGGTGATCAGGTTCACCACGCCGGAGGCGGACTGGTAGGCGGTGACCACCATGGCGCGCGAGACGCCGGCGAAGTCGGCGAGCGGTGCCAGGATCGGGATGGCCAGCGTCGCGTGTCCGGAGGTCGAGGGGACCAGGAACGCCAACGGCAGGTTGATCAGGAACATCAGCGCGCCGAAGACCCCGGAGGAGGTGTCCTCGACGAGGTTCTCCATCGAGTGCAGGATCGTGTCGGTGATCTCGGAGTTGTTCATGATCACCGTGACCCCACGGGCAAGGACGATGATCAGCCCGACGCCGATGAAGTCGCCGGCGCCCTTGACGACCATGTCGGTGATGCCCTTCTCGCCCAGGCCGCCGATCAGCCCGACCACCAGGGCCATCACCACGAACAGTGCAGCGAGCTCGGGGAAGTACCAGTCCAGCTGCCACCCGTAGCTCGCCGCGTCCGGGCCCTCCACCACCTGCGCCCAGGGCACGATCGCGTAGATCATGAAGGCGAAGGTGAACGCGACGATCGCGAGCACCGCCTTCTGCCGGCCGGTGAGCTCGGGCACCTCCCCGACGCCGCGGGACACGATCTCGTCGTCACCCTCGGCCTTGGTGGTCCTCGACCGGGACGGGTCGGCCTTGACCCGCGCTGCGTACCGGAGCACGTACGCCACCCCGATCGGCACCAGCACGAGGTACATCAGGAACCGGAAGCCGATGCCGTCACCGATCGAGATCTCTGCCGCGGCCGAGGCCACCCCGGTGGCGAACGGGTTGACCGTGGAGGCGAGCACGCCGATCCCGGCGCCGACCAGGATCGTGGCCGCGGCCACCATCCGGTCGTAGCCCAGGCTCAGCATCAGCGGCACGACGAGGGCGTAGAAGCCGAGCGTCTCCTCGGCCATCCCCTCGGTGGTCCCGCCGATGGAGAACAGCACCATGAGCAGCACGATCACCACCGCACCCCGGGTGCTGAACCGCTTGGCGACCTTGGCGATGCCGTTGTCGATGGCGCCGGTGCGCATCGACATCGTGATGAAAATGCCGATCGCGAGCACGAAGAAGAACACGCCGGCGGCGCCGAACAGCTCGCCGGTCTCGTACGGGCCGATCCAGCCGGTGTCCGGGTTCATGATGCCGTAGAGGCCGTTCACCGGCGCCAGGAACAGCTCCATCAGCCGGTCCAGGAAGGACAGTCCGGCGTCGACCTGCTCGTAGCTGCCGGGAATCGGGCGCCCGGTCTCGGGGTCGCTCCGGTAGGAGCCGGTGGGGATCACGAACGCCAGCAGCCACACCGCGACGGTCACCACGAAGAGGACGGTGAAGGCGCTGGGGAAGCTGAACTTGCGGCGTTCGGGGCCGGTCGGCGCCTCCGTGGGCGGTGACGGTCGCACTGGAGTGGTGGCCATGGTCGTCCTCCGTCGTCCCGGCAGCCTCGTCCGGGCGGACCAGGCTCCATTCCCAGGCAACCAGCCGTACGTCGGGCGCACCGCTGCCCTTGGGCCCTCCGGGCAGGGCCTTTGGACCCTGCGAGGGATGGTCCCGGTGCGCCCACGCTGGACTCGACGGGACCCTACTGCGTGGATCGAGAGGCGCGATGAACCTGCACGTGGACTCGGAGGTGGGTCGGCTGCGGCAGGTCATCCTGCACCGCCCCGACCTGGAGCTGAAGCGGCTCACGCCGACCAACAAGGACGACTACCTGTTCGACGACGTCCTGTGGGTCAAGCGGGCCAAGCAGGAGCACGACGCGTTCGCCGAGTCGTTGCGCGACGTGGGCGTGCGGGTGCACATGCTCGACCGGCTGCTCCGCGAGACCCTGGCGTTCCCGGAGGCCAAGAAGTTCGTGCTCGAGGCGTCCCTCGACGAGCTCGTCTACGGCCCGATGGCGCTCGACGCCCTGTTCAGCACGTTCACCGCGCTCGACGACGAGACGCTCGTGCACTACCTGATCGGCGGGATGACCAAGCGCGAGCTGCTCGCCCACGTCGCCGAGCCGCGCTCGGTGGTGGTGCAGGCGCTCGACATGGAGGACATGCTGCTGCCCCCGCTGCCGAACCACATGTTCACCCGGGACACCTCGGCCTGGATCTACGACGGGGTGTCGATCAACTCGATGCGCAAGCGCGCCCGCATGCGCGAGACCATCCACTACGAGGCGATCTACCGCTGGCACCCGCTGTTCGCGGACGCCGGCTTCCACCGGTGGGCCGACGGCCGGGTCAACCAGATGGCCACGACCGAGGGCGGGGACATCCACGTCCTGGGCAGGGGAGCGGTGCTGGTCGGGATGAGCGAGCGGACCACGCCGCAGGGTGTCGAGCGGCTGGCGCAGCGTCTGTTCGCCCGGGGCTCCGCGGCCCGGATCGTCGCGCTGGCGATGCCGCAGAAGCGGGCGTTCATGCACCTGGACACGGTGATGACCATGGTCACCGAGGACACCTTCACCAAGTACGCCGGCCTCGGGATGCTCCCGTCGTACACCATCGAGCCCGGCGACACGGAGAAGGAGCTGAAGGTCACCGCGCACCCGGCCGAGGACATGCACCGCGCGATCGCAGCCGCGCTGGGGCTCGACGACATCCGCGTGCTCACGCCCACCCAGGACGTGCACGCGGCCGAGCGGGAGCAGTGGGACGACGGCTGCAACGTGCTCGCGGTCAGCCCCGGCGTCGTGGTCGCCTACGAGCGCAACGTCACCACCAACACGTTCCTGCGCAAGGCAGGCGTCGAGGTGATCACCATCCAGGGCAGCGAGCTGGGTCGCGGCCGCGGTGGCCCGCGCTGCATGTCCTGCCCGATCGAGCGGGAAGGGATCTGAGATGGCCTTCAACCTGCGCAACCGCAGCTTCGTCAAAGAGGTCGACTTCTCGCCCCAGGAGTGGAGGTTCCTGCTCGACCTCGGCGCCGAGCTGAAGGCGGCGAAGTACGCCGGCTCGGAGCGACCCAGGCTGACCGGCAAGAACATCGCGCTGATCTTCGAGAAGACCTCGACCCGCACCCGCTGCGCGTTCGAGGTCGCCGCGTTCGACCAGGGCGCGCGGGTGACCTACCTCGACCCCGCGGGGTCCCAGATCGGGCACAAGGAGTCGATGGAGGACACCGCCCGGGTGCTGGGCCGGATGTACGACGGCATCGAGTACCGCGGGTCGGCCCACGAGAACGTCGAGACGCTCGCCGCCTACGCCGGAGTGCCAGTCTGGAACGGCCTGACCGACCAGTGGCACCCGACCCAGATGCTGTGCGACATGCTGACGATGCGCGAGCACTGCACCAAGCCCGACCGCGAGATCTCCTTCGCCTACCTCGGGGACGCCCGCAACAACGTCGCCAACTCGCTGCTGGTGACGGGAGCGCTGATGGGCATGGACGTGCGGATCGTCGCCCCCAAGCAGCTGTGGAACGACGAGACGGTCGTGAAGCTGGCCACCGACCTGGCCGCGGACACCGGGGCGCGCCTGACCCACACCGAGGAGGTGGCCGCCGGCGTGGCCGGGGTCGACTTCGTCTACACCGACGTGTGGGTGTCGATGGGTGAGCCCAAGGAGGCGTGGGAGCAGCGGATCCACCTGCTCCGCCCCTACCAGATCAACCAGCACCTGCTGGCGCTCACCGGCAACCCGGACGTGCGGTTCATGCACTGCCTGCCCGCCTTCCACGACCGGCACACCGCGGTCGGCGAGGAGCTCTTCCAGAAGACCGGCATGACCGCGCTCGAGGTCACCCACGACGTCTTCGAGTCCAAGCACTCCATCGTCTTCGACCAGGCCGAGAACCGGATGCACACGATCAAGGCCGTGCTCGTGGCCACTTTGGGGGCGTGAGGTGCGCATCGTCGTCGCCTTGGGTGGGAACGCGCTGCTGCGCCGGGGCGACCGGCCGGACGCCGACGTGCAGGAGGCCAACGTCGCACGCGCGGTCGCGGCACTGGCGCCGCTGGCCGCCGAGCACGAGCTGGTGGTCACCCACGGCAACGGGCCGCAGGTCGGGGTGCTCGCCCTGCAGAGCGCGTCCGACCCGCACCTGACCACGCCCTACCCGTTCGACGTGCTCGGTGCGCAGACCCAGGGGATGATCGGCTACTGGCTGCTCCAGGCGATGCAGAACGCGCTCCCGGGCCGGCAGGTCGCGGCGATCATCAACCAGACGCTCGTCGAGGCCGCCGACCCCGCGTTCGCGAACCCGACGAAGTTCGTCGGCGAGGTCTACGACGAGGCGGAGGCGAACCGGATGGCAGCTACCCGGGGCTGGACGGTCAAGCAGGACGGTCCGCACTGGCGCCGCGTCGTCGGTTCGCCGCGTCCGCAGCGCGTGGTGGAGACCCGGCTCATCCGGCTCCTGCTGGAGAGCGGTGCGGTCGTGGTCTGTGCCGGCGGTGGGGGAGTGCCGGTCATCCGCAACGAGCGCGGTCACCTCGAGGGCGTCGAGGCGGTCGTGGACAAGGACCTGACCGCGGCCGTGCTGGCCGAGGCGCTCGAGGCGGACGTGCTGCTCGTGCTCACCGACGTGCCGCACGTGCTGGCCGGGTTCGGCACCGCGCAGCAGACGCCGATCCTGCGGGCCACCCCGGCGGCGCTGCGCCGGGAGCCGTTCCCCGCCGGCTCGATGGGCCCGAAGGTGGAGGCGGTGTGCCGCTTCGTCGAGGTCACCGGTGACATGGCCGGCATCGGCAGGCTGGAGGACGCCGGGGCGATCATCGAGGGTACGGCGGGGACGATCGTCACCCCGGCCGGGGACTACGGCGCGCCGGGCGACCTGCATCCGCGGCACCCGCACCATGCTGACCTGGCGCCGGCCTGAGCCGATATCACGGAACAACGGCACCCCGGCCTGTCTGCGGAAATCGTCTCGATATGTGGTGTAAACAGAAGTTTTTCGAAGGCGCGACAGCGTAAACCCTTGTAATCCGTGGCTCGGCCGGTGCCATACTGCGGTCATGTCGAGCCCCTCCGGCGGCCGGGAGGTCGCGCCTGCGCACCCAGGCACCGTGGACCGCAGCCCTGCAATCTCCCTGCGGGGCCTCACCAAGACCTTCGGGTCGGTGGTCGCGGTCGACGGGATCGACCTCGACATCGCGGACGGCGAGTTCTTCTCGATGCTCGGCCCCTCGGGGTCGGGGAAGACCACCGTGCTGCGCATGGTCGCCGGCTTCGAGACGCCCTCGGCTGGATCGATCACCCTCGGCGGCGCGGACGTCACCGGTGAGCCGCCGTTCGCGCGCGACGTGAACACCGTGTTCCAGGACTACGCGCTGTTCCCGCACATGAGCGTGCTGGACAACGTCGAGTACGGGCTGCGGGTGAAGCGGGTGCACCGCGCGGACCGTCGTACCCGTGCCCTGGACGCGCTGCGCACGGTGCGCCTGGAGGGGTACGGCGACCGCCGCCCACACGAGCTCTCCGGCGGGCAGCGCCAGCGGGTCGCGCTCGCCCGTGCCCTGGTCAACCGGCCCAAGGTGCTGCTGCTCGACGAGCCGCTCGGGGCGCTGGACCTGAAGCTGCGCCGGGAGATGCAGATCGAGCTCAAGGCGCTCCAGCGCGAGGTCGGGATCACCTTCGTGTTCGTCACCCACGACCAGGAGGAGGCGTTGACGATGAGCGACCGGATCGCCGTCTTCAACGCCGGCCGGATCGAGCAGGTGGCGACGCCGATCGAGCTCTACGAGCGCCCCGCCTCCGGGTTCGTCGCCGGGTTCGTGGGAACGTCGAACCTGATCGAGGGCGAGGCCGCCCGCCGGCTGTTCGGCCAGGACGGGACGTTCAGCATCCGGCCCGAGAAGATCCTCCTCCAGCACGTCGACGAGCCTCCGCCCGTGCAGGACGACGACCGGTGCACCGCCAAGGGCGTGGTGCGCGAGGTCGTGTACCTCGGCTCCTCCACGCACTCCGTCGTCGACCTCGACGTCGGCGGACAGCTGATCGTGCTCCAGCAGAACCTGGAGAGCTCGATCGACCACGCCCTCGCCCACCGCGGCGAGGACGTTCTCCTGACCTGGCAACGCACCCACGTCGTGGACCTCACGAGGTCAGGGGTCGAGGAAACCAACCAGCGGGGGAACACGTCCACTCAGGAGAACTCATGAAGAAGTTGTCAGCTTTGGCCGGGGCGTGTGCCCTGGCGCTGGTGGTCGCAGGCTGCGGTACGTCGGACGGCGGTGGCGGCGAGGGCGAGGGCGGCGGTGGCGAGGGCTCCGGCTTCACCGCACCCGACCTGGAGATGAAGACCGAGCTCGGTGAGGGTGAGGGCCAGATCAGCATCCTGGCGTGGCCCGGCTACGCCGAGGACGGCAGCAACGACCCGAAGGTCGACTGGGTGACCCCGTTCGAGGAGGAGACCGGCTGCCAGGCGAACGTGAAGTACTTCGGCACCTCCGACGAGGCGGTCAACCTGATGAAGACCGGCGAGTACGACGTGGTGTCCGCCTCCGGCGACGCGTCCTTGCGGATGATCGCCTCCGGCGACGTCGAGCCGGTCAACACCGACCTGATCGACAACTACGCCGACGTCTACGACTTCCTCAAGGAGCGGGACTGGAACTCGGTGGACGGCCAGATGTACGGCGTGCCGCACGGCTACGGCGCCAACCTGCTGATGTGGCGCACGGACAAGGTCAAGCCGGCGCCCACGAGCTGGAGCTCGGTCTTCGACGAGGGCTCGAAGTACTCCGGCCAGGTCACCGCCTACGACTCGCCGATCTACATCGCCGACGCCGCGCTGTACCTGATGAACACCCAGCCCGACCTCGGCATCGAGAACCCGTACTCCCTCGACGAGGAACAGCTCCAGGCCGCCGTCGAGGTGCTGAAGAACCAGCGGGAGAACATCTCGGAGTACTGGTCGGACTACCTCAAGGAGATCCAGGCCTTCAGCACCGGCGACTCGGTGATCGGCACGACCTGGCAGGTCATCGTCAACGTGGCGCAGGCCGAGAAGGTGCCGGTCGAGGCGATCCTGCCCGACGAGGGTTCCACCGGCTGGTCGGACACCTGGATGGTGAGCGCGGAGTCGGAGAACAAGAACTGCGCCTACATGTGGCTCAACCACATCATCAGCCCGGAGGCCAACGCCGCGGTCGCGGAGTACTTCGGTGAGTCCCCGGCCAACGGCAAGGCGTGCGAGCTGACCGCGGACCCCAAGCACTGCGAGGTCTACCACGCCGGCGACGAGGAGTACGCCAGCAGGATCTGGTACTGGACCACGCCGGTCGAGCAGTGCCTGGACGGACGCACCGACGTGAAGTGCACCGACTACGGCCGGTGGACGCAGGCCTGGACCGAGGTCAAGGGCTGACGTTGGCGCACCTCCTGCAACGCAGACCAGGGCTCCGGCTCAGTCTCCTGCTCGGGCCGCCCATGCTGTGGCTCGGGGTGGCCTACCTCGGAGCCCTGGCTGCGCTGTTCATCACCTCGCTGTGGACCCAGAACGACTTCACCGCGGAGATCGAGCGGACCTGGACCCTGGACAACTTCCGGGACCTGTTCACGCTCGAGGTCTACCGGACGATCACCGTGCGCACCCTGCTCGTCGCCGCGCTGGTGACCGTCGTGGACGCGATCATCGCGTTCCCGATCGCGCTGTTCATGGCGAAGGTCGCCTCCCCGGGCGTGCAGCGCCTGCTCGTGATCGCGGTGCTGATGCCGCTGTGGGCGAGCTACCTGGTCAAGGCCTACGCCTGGCGGGGGATGCTGTCGGAGAACGGGTTGGTGTCCTGGGTGGCGGCGCCGTTCGGCCTGGACTCGCCCGGCTACGGGCTGCCGGCGACGATCATCACCCTGGCCTACCTGTGGCTGCCCTACATGATCATCCCGATCTTCGCCGGCCTCGAACGGCTGCCGAGCTCGCTGCTCGAGGCGTCGGCCGACCTCGGCGCGCACGCCGGGCACACCCTGCGCCGGGTGGTGCTGCCGATGGCGTTCCCGGCGATCGTGGCGGGGTCGATCTTCACGTTCTCGCTGTCGATGGGTGACTACATCGCGGTCAAGATCGTGGGCGGTGCCAGCCAGATGCTCGGCAACGTGGTCTACGACAACGTGGGTGCGGCCAACAACCTGCCGTTCGCGGCGGCCGTGGCCACGGTGCCGGTGGTCGTGATGCTGCTGTACCTGGCAGCGGTACGTCGGACGGGAGCGCTGGAGAACCTATGAGCCTGTCTCGCACCACCAGGTTGGTGCTGCTGGTGTTCACCGCGCTAGCGCTGGTGGTCATCTACACGCCGCTGGCGCTGGTCGTGATCAACTCGTTCAACGTCAACCGCACGTTCGCGTGGCCGCCCCAAGAGCTGACCCTGCACTGGTGGCAGGTGGCGCTGGACTCGCGCGGGGCGCGTGAGGCGCTGTGGGTCAGCGTGGAGGTGGCGGCGTTCGCCACCGTGGTGTCGCTGATCCTCGGCACGATGGCCGCGATGGCACTGCAGCGCTACCGCTTCTTCGGCCGCAATGCGGTGTCGCTGCTGATCATCTTGCCGATCGCGCTGCCCGGCATCGTCACCGGCATCGCGCTGAACAACGCCTTCCGCACCATCTTCGGCTGGGACCTGGGCTTCCTCACGATCGTCATCGCGCACGCCACGTTCTGCATCGTCACGGTGTTCAACAACGTGCAGGCCCGGCTGCGCCGACTCGGTGGCAACCTCGAGGAGGCGTCGATGGACCTCGGTGCGGGGACGTTCACCACCTTCCGGCTGGTGACCTTCCCGATGCTGCGCTCCGCGCTGCTGGCCGGCGGGCTGCTCGCCTTCGGCCTGTCCTTCGACGAGATCATCGTGACCACGTTCACCGCGGGCGCCAGCACCCAGACGCTGCCGATCTGGATCTTCAACAACTTGTTCCGCCCGAACCAGGCGCCGGTGGTGAACGTGGTCGCGGCGGTGCTGGTGGTCGCCTCGATCATCCCGATCTACCTGGCGCAGCGGCTCTCGGGGTCGACCAACGAGGGGCTGACCGGCGCGCGTTGAAAGGCGCGCGTTGACAGGCGAGGGGGAGGGGCCGCCGGCGGGCCCGTGGGGCAGGACTCACGAGGGCGCCGGCGGCACCAGGTCAGGCGTGCGGGGGAGTGGCGACCCGCGCCGCGCGGTCCCGACGGCCGGTCAGGGGCAGGCGCCCGCCCCGTGTGCGTAACCCGGGACCTGCCGTCCGGCTCGCGTCGGGACCGCGTGGCGTGGTCGGGAACCACTCAAGACCGACAAACGCCGTGCGCGCACCTGTTGAATCGTCAAGCACAGGCGTCCCCGGCGGGAAGGCGCGACGCCCCGTCACCCGCGCGGGTGACAGGGCGCTGTCGTGGGGACGTCGTGAAGCGAGTCGTGAGGGCGTCACCACGAGGCCTGCGCGCTCGGGCGCGGGTCAGTAGCCGCGCGGCTTCTCGGGCGTGTAGAGCCAGGCCTTGAACAGCCCGTCGAGCTGGCGCCCCGAGACCTGCTCCGCCAGCCGCTTGAAGTCGCCGACGGACGCGGTGCCGTAGGCCTGTCGACGGGCCCACAGGCGCAGGATCCGGTTGAAGTCCGGCGTACCGACCCGCATCCGCAGGGCGTGCAGGGCCATCGCGCCGCGATCGTAGATCGGGCGGGCGAACAGCTTGCCCACGCTGCCGGGATCACCCGGCGGGACCTTCCAGAACCGGGACTCCGGGCCGTAGATCTCGTAGTAGAAGT
This sequence comes from Nocardioidaceae bacterium, assembly GCA_035457605.1. GTDB lineage: Bacteria > Actinomycetota > Actinomycetes > Propionibacteriales > Nocardioidaceae > Nocardioides_C. The sequence continues at coordinate 4,744 of DATIBI010000057.1, read as the reverse complement.
CGAAGTTCTCCTGCGGCACCCCTGGGTCGTTCTGCTCCCGGGCGTCCCACAGCCACTCGGCGTAGGTGGCGAACCCCTCGTTGAGCCAGATGTGACGCCAGTCGTCGGGAGTCACCGAGTTGCCGAACCACTGGTGCGCGAGCTCGTGCACGATCAGGTAGTCCGGTGCGCTCCCGGGGAACACCGGTCGGCTCTGCGTCTCCAGGGCGTAGCCGACCCTGAGCCGGTCGATGATCATGCCCGAGGAGGCGAACGGGTAGCGGCCGAACCGGCGCTCCAGGAAGTCGATGACGCGGGGAAGCGAGCGTCGGGCGGAGCGCTGCCGGCCGAGCTCGGAGTCGACGAACGTGACCAGGGGCAGCCCGTCGCTCGTCTGGCTGCGGAACATCCGGTAGCGGCCGATGGAGACCGTGACCAGGTACGGCGACATCAGCCGGTTCTCGCGCCAGCGCCAGGTGGTCCGGGTCCGGCGCACGTCACGGCCGACGAGCCTGCCGTTGGACGCGGCCTTGACCGAGCGAGGCACGTCGACCGCGATCGAGTAGGTCGCCTTGTCGCGCAGCGTGTTGTTGACCGGGAACCAGGTCTCGGAGCCGATCGGCTCGGACAGCGCGGTCGCGCCGTCGCCGGTCATGATCCAGCCGCTCTTGCCCAGCTTCGGGTCGTCGAGGGTGCGAGGACGCCCCGCGTAGCTGATCGTGGTCCGGAAGGTGTCGCCCTTGCGGATCGCCCGCAGCGGGATGACCGTCAGCTCGCGGCCGTCGCGCCGGTGGGCGGCCGGCCTGCCGTCGACGCGCACCTCGCGTACCCGTAGCCCGGTGAGCTCGAGGTTGAACGACGAGAGGCTCTTCTTGGCCACCGAGCGGATCCTGGTCGTGGCGACGATCCGACGGTCCTTCGGCTTCCAGGCCAGGTCGATGGCGTAGTCGCGGGCGTCGTACCCGCCGTTGCCCATCGTCGGCAGGATCGAGTCGCCCGAGTTCGGGGAGCCGGGCGAGGGCTGCAGCGCCTGCGCGGGGGCCAGAGCGGCGGTCAGGCTGAGCGCGAGCCCAGCGACGGGCAGCGCGGCGCGGACGGTACGGCGTGGGTGCACGATGTGGACTCCCCAGAAGACAGCACGAAGAGTTCAGGCTAACCCAGACCCGATCCCGGCGCGCGTCCTGCGCGGGGCGCGGACACCGGGCCCCGGAGGGTGACCGATCACACGTGTCCACGACCTCCGTGCGAGTTGGGGCACACCTCGTGGACTGGGGACAATGTGGGCCGTGGAGAGCCGGGAAATCTACAAGACGTTCGACCTCGCGCTGCGCGTGGGCGAGGTGCTGCTGTCCTCCGGTGCCGGTGCCGCCGACGTCACCGCCACCATGCTCTCGATCGCGCACGGCTGCGGGCTGCGCGGCGCCGACGTCGACGTGACGTTCACCGCCCTGTCGATGAGCTACCAGCCCAGCTTCGAGGAGCCGGTGATGATGTCGGTGCGCAACGTGCGGCACCGGGACATCGACTACGCCGACCTCACCGAGGTCGACGCGATCATCACCGACCTGCTGCGCGGCGACATCGACCGGGACGGAGCGCGCTCGCGCCTGGCCCAGATCGTGTCGTCCGGCCACCGGGTCCCCCGGTGGGCGGTGACGCTCGGCTGGGGCATGACCGGCGCCGGCGTCGCGCTGCTGCTGGGCGGCGGCGACTTCATCGTGATCACCATCGCCTTCCTGGCCGCGTGCGGGATCGACCTGCTCAAGCGGTCCATGTCGCGGCGCCGGTTGCCGGCGTTCTACCAGCAGGTCGCCGGCGGTGGGCTCGCGACGCTGTTCGCGGTCACCACCGCCGCCACCGACCTGCCCGTCGACCCCTCGCTCGTGGTCACCGCGAGCATCATCATGCTGCTCGCCGGCGTCGGCTTCATGGGCGCGGTGCAGGACGCGCTCACCGGCTTCTACATCACCTCGGGCGCCCGGCTGCTCGAGGCGATGCTGGCCACGGCCGGGATCATCGCCGGCGTCAGCGGCGGCCTGACCGTGGGCCAGATGCTCGGCGTGCCGCTCGGCCGCCTCGACCCCGGCGCCACCGGCTGGTTCGACCTGCCGGTGATGGCGTTCGGCGCTGGGGTGTGTGCGGCTGCGTTCGCGTTCGCGTGCTACGCACCGTTCCGGTCGCTGCTCCCGATCGCCCTGATCGGGGCGCTGGGCCTGGTCGTGTTCTACCTCCTCGACGCGCAGGGCGCCGGTCGGGCGTGGGCGTCGGCCTCGGCAGCGGTGCTGATCGGTGTGGTCAGCTACTCGGTCGCGGGACGGGTGCGGGTGCCGCCCCTGGTCGTGGTCGTGCCCGCGATCGTGCCGCTGCTGCCGGGCCTGTCGATCTACCGGGGGCTGTCGCTGATGGCCGCCGGGGACAGCCTGGGCATCCTCGCGCTGGCCACCGCCGCCGCGATCGCGATCTCGCTGGCGTCCGGGGTCATCCTGGGTGAGTACATCGCCCAGCCGCTCAAGCGCGAGGTCCGCCGCCTCGAGGACCGGCTCTCGGGCCCGCGCCTGGTCGGGCCGATCCGCGCCCGGGCCGTGAAGCGGCAGAAGGCGGACGCCGCGCACTAGCGCCGGGCGGGTGCCGTCAGGGCAGGTTGTCCATCGGCACGAGGCGGCCGGTGCTCGTGTCGATCAGCGCCGCGCGGTCGACCGTGGTGACCAGCGGCAGCACGTCGAACACCGAGGCGGCCACCCTCGGCAGGTCCTCCAGGGTGGTGCGGGGGGTCAGCGTGCAGTGCGGCACCCACACCCCGGGGCGGTAGTGCTGGTGCAGGTCCGCGCCGGTGGACTCGACCGCCTCCACGACCCGCTCCTGGCGCGCCGCGATGTCGCTGGTCACCGCGGGCACCAGCCAGGTGCGGCTGCGGCGGAACATGCCGAGCGCGTCGAAGTGCAGCGTCATCGGTCCCTCGTCGGGGAGGAGGTCGAGCGCGTCGACGACCTTGTCGAGGTCGAAGCTGCGCAGGACCGCGTAGGACAGGTGTGGCCGGTGCCGGCCATGGGTGTGGGTGAGCAGGGTGGGCAGGCCGACGTCCTCGAGCCGCTGCCAGATGTGGCGGATCGTGTGCTCGCTGCGGGCGTCGAAGAGCAGGCAGACCGCGAGCGCCATCCTCAGTCCCGGACCTCGAACCCGGGGCCGTGCCCGGGCTCGGCGGCGGAGACCTCGACACGCTCGACCACCGCGTAGGTAGGTCCCGAGTGCGCCCAGTCAACCATGGACTGGACCGCCCCGGGGGTGCCCTCGAACAGGGCCTCCACGCTGCCGTCGGCGCGGTTGCGGACCCAGCCGCTCACGCCGGCCGTCCGGGCCTGGCGCCGGCAGGTGTCACGGAAGAACACGCCCTGCACGACTCCGTGCACGACGACGCGGCGGGCGATGGTGCTCACGGTGACATCATGGCCCGCGCGCGGGGCGCGGACCATCGCTTCGCCGCCACGTGTCGCAGAAGTGCTACACGCCGTCGCGGCGGATGCTCTGCTCGACCCAGGCTTCCTCGTCGGTGTGGTCGCCGCCGCGGACCCGCTTCTCGGGCTCGAGCGTGCCGGCCTCGTGGTAGTGGCGGGGGACCTGCTCGGCGTGGTCCGGGATGTTGTCCTCGTCGTCCGTGGAGGCGGGACCGGTCCGGTGCTCGCGTGCTGACATGGCGTCTCCAATGGTTGCCGACAACAACCACCGTACGCGGTTCAGCCCCCGGACTCCACGTTCTGCTCGGGGCTCTACCCGGGGCGCTGCCCGGGCACGGTGTCCGCCTTGACCGCGTTCCGGCTGCCCAGCGGGGCCTCCGGCCCCACCGTGGTGTCGTGCACGGTCTGCTGCTCGGCCTCGGCGTTGATCTCCGCCCCGAGCAGGACGACGAACGCGGTGATCCACAGCCACAGCATCAGCACGACCACACCCGCGAGCGCTCCGTAGGTCTTGCCGTAGGAGCCGAAGTTGTCGACGTAGAGCGAGAACCCGACCGACGCCGCGAGCCAGATCACGGTGGCCACCGCCGCGCCGACGGACACCCAGCGCATCCTCGGGGCGTCGCGGTCCGGGGCGGTCCGGTAGAGGACGGCCAGGCCGACCATCACCGCGACGAGCAGGCCGACCCAGCGGCCCACCTCCGCCAGGACCCGGCCGATGCCGGCGGGCAGCACCCGGTCGAGCAGGACCGGTGCCACCGCGATCAGGGTGATGGCCACGGCCGCGAAGACGATCGCGCCCAGGGTCAGGCCGAGGGCCAGGCCCTTGCGCTTGACGAAGCCGCGGGTCTCCTCCTCGTCGTACGCGAGGTTGACGGCCGTGATCACGTTGCCGACGCCGCCCGAGGCGCTCCACAGCGCGAGCACGAGCGCGATGGCGAGGCCGAGGCCGAGTGACTGCTCGGGGGTGGCGATGATCGCGCGCATCTGGCCCACGATCAGCGAGGCGGCGTCCTGGGGGAGCGCCTCGGTGAGCTTGTCCGCCTGCTCGGCGACGGTACGGCGGTCGGCCACGAGGCCGTAGACCATCACCGCCGCGATCATCGCCGGGAAGAGCGAGAGGAACGAGAAGAAGGCCACGCCGGCGGCGAGCAGGGGAACCTGGTCCGCCTTGGCCTCGGCCCAGGCCCGCTTGAGCACCTGCACCCATCCCTTTGCGGGGATCTCGTGGGGCTGCGTGGCGTGTGCTCCGGGGTAGTCGCGTTCGAGGGTGGCCTGGTCGTGGTGTCGTGCCATACCCGAGGAGTACCCGG
>DATIBI010000056.1:0-12227 GCA_035457605.1 Nocardioidaceae bacterium | reverse complement strand
CGACAAGCTCCTCGCCGAGATGGGCGACCTGCAGAGCGACCTCGACCACGCCAATGCGTGGGACCTCGACAGCAGGCTCGACCAGGCGATGGACGCGCTGCGCTGCCCGCCGCCGGAGGTCCTCGTGGACAACCTCTCCGGTGGTGAGCGCCGCAGGGTCGCGCTGTGCAAGCTGCTCCTGCAGCAGCCTGACCTGCTGCTGCTCGACGAGCCCACCAACCACCTCGACGCCGAGTCGGTGCAGTGGCTGGAGGGCCACCTGGCGACCTACCCCGGTGCCGTGCTCGCCGTGACGCACGACCGGTACTTCCTCGACAACGTCGCGAGCTGGATCCTCGAGCTCGACCGCGGCAAGACCCACCCCTACGAGGGCAACTACTCCACCTACCTGGAGACCAAGAAGCAGCGGCTCCAGATCGAGGGGCAGAAGGACGCCAAGCGCGCCAAGATGCTGGAGCGGGAGCTGGAGTGGGTCCGGTCGAACCCGAAGGCTCGCCAGGCCAAGAGCAAGTCGCGTCTGGCCCGCTACGAGGAGATGGCGGCCGAGGCCGAGCGCAACCGCAAGGTCGACCTGGCCGAGATCAACATCCCGGCCGGGCCGCGCCTGGGTGACGTGGTGCTCGAGGCCAAGGACCTGGCCAAGGGCTTCGGCGACCGCGTCCTCATGCACGACCTCAGCTTCTCGCTGCCCCGCGCCGGCATCGTCGGCGTGATCGGTCCCAACGGCGTCGGCAAGACCACGCTGTTCCGGATGATCGTGGGGGAGGAGAAGCCCGACAGCGGCGAGCTCAACGTCGGCCAGACGGTGAAGATCTCCTACGTCGACCAGAGCCGAGGCGGCATCGACCCGAACAAGAACGTCTGGGAGGTCGTTTCCGACGGGCTCGACCACATCAAGGTCGCCAACTTCGAGATGCCCAGCCGCGCCTACATCGCCTCATTCGGCTTCAAGGGCCCGGACCAGCAGAAGAAGGCCGGCGTCCTCTCCGGTGGTGAGCGCAACCGGCTGAACCTCGCGATGACCCTGAAGATGGGCGGAAACCTGCTGCTCCTCGACGAGCCCACCAACGACCTGGACGTGGAGACCCTGCAGTCGCTGGAGGACGCGCTGCTGGAGTTCCCCGGCTGCGCCGTGATCACCTCGCACGACCGGTGGTTCCTCGACCGCACCGCGACCCACATCCTCGCCTGGGAGGGCGACGACGAGGACGAGGGGAAGTGGTTCTGGTTTGAGGGGAACTTCGCGGCCTACGAGGCGAACAAGGTCGAGCGCCTCGGCGTCGAGGCGGCCCGTCCGCACCGGGTGACGCACCGCAAGCTCACCCGCGACTGAGCGAGAACAGCACGAGGCCCCAGCGTCACCGCTGGGGCCTCGTCGTCTGTGCGGCCGGAGCTCGGGCTCAGCGCTTCTTCTGGCGACTGGCCTGGAACTTGGCGTAGGCCTCCTTGGCCTTCCGCTGGTTCTCCGGCTTCCGGGCCTCGTCGTAGACCTTCTTGGCGACGCCCAGCTTCACGATCTTGCTCATCATTCCCATGTCGCCACGGTAGCCGAGTCCCGCAAGGGGCGCATCGGCGTCACGCCGGACGGTCTGCTCAGCGGATGTCCGCGGCCGGGTGTGCCTCCACCAGGGAGTCCGCGACCTTGTCGAACACCCGGCCGACGGCCTCGAAGTCGGCGTCCGGGACCAGGTCGACCAGGTGCCGGCGCACGCCCGCCACGTGGGTCGGCGCCGCCTCGCGCAGCACTTCCATGCCGCGGTCGGTGAGGATCGCCTCGACCCCGCGGCCGTCGGAGACGCAAGCCATCCGTTCGACCAGCCCCGCCTTCTCCAGACGGGCGATGGTGTGGGTGACCCTGCTCCGGGAGTGGCTGACCGCGTCCGCGAGAACCGCCATCCGCATCCGCCGCTCGGGGGACTCGGAGAGCCGGACGAGGATCTCGTACTCGGGCAGGGCGAGGTTGTGGTGCTCGCGGAGGTCCCGGTCGAGGCGCTCCATGAGCAGTGTCGTGCCCACCAGGTAGGCCCGCCAGGCACCCTGCTGGGCGCGGTCCAACCACACGGTCTCAGACGTGTCCACGGTCATGGGAACAAGTCTACAGACGCCATTGTTGAAGATTCAACGAGAGCCTGGTAGCGTTACCGGCAGAGGTTGAAGTTACAACCATTCATTCGAGGAGACAGACCATGAGCATCGACGTGCAGAACACCCTTGGCATCCAGGCCGGCACCTGGAGCATCGACCCCAGCCACTCCGAGGTGGCCTTCACCGCGCGCCACCTGATGAGCAAGGTGCGCGGCCAGTTCGAGAAGTTCGAGGGCCAGATCGTCACCGGCGACGCGCCCTCCGCGACCGCCACGATCGACCTGAACTCGATCAACACCCGCGACGAGAACCGGGACGCGCACCTGCGCTCGGCGGACTTCTTCGACGTGGAGAACTCCGGTCCGATGACCTTCGTCAGCACCCGCGTCGAGCAGGGCGGCAAGGGCCTCCTCGTCTCCGGCGACCTCAGCATCAAGGGCGTCACCAAGCCGGTCACCCTGGACGTGGAGTTCCTCGGCACCGACACCGACCCGTGGGGCGGCACCCGCGCCGGCTTCGAGGGCACCACGGAGATCTCCCGCAAGGAGTGGGGCGTCGACTTCAACATCCCGATGGACGGTGGCCGTCTGCTCGTCGGCGACAAGATCTCGATCACCATCGCCGCCCAGGCGGTGCTGCAGCAGGAGCAGTGATTCCGGCTCGGGCGCACTGAGCGTCCGCGCAGATCCTCGACGAGAGGCCTCCCGGTCCCACGCGGACCGGGAGGCCTTCGCACGTGCCGCCGGCACGCATGCCCGCGCACCGTCACCCGAGCCGCCGGCACGCACGCCCGCGCACCGTCACCCGAGCCGCCGGCACGTGCGAAGACACGCCCCAGCCGTGGACACCACCGGGCGGGTCCGACGTACCTCTGGCAGGATCGGGACCGTGCGCCACGTCTACTACTGCCCGCTGCGCTGGGCCGACATGGACTCGCTCGGGCACGTCAACAACGTCACCTACGTCGACTACCTGCAGGAGTCGCGGGTGGACATGCTGGCGGTCCACGCCCCCGACTCCGGGGGAGAGGAGCTCGCCGAGGGCGTCGTGGTCGTCCGGCACGAGGTCGACTTCCTCGCCCCGCTGGTGTTCCGCCCCGAGCCGGTGCGGATCGAGTCCTGGGTGACCGGCATCCGGGCCGCGTCGTTCACCATGGCCTACGAGATCCTCGACGAGCTGCCCGACGGCGGGCGGCGGGTCTACGCCCGCGCGAACACGGTGCTGACGCCGTTCGTGTTCGCCCAGGAGCGCCCCCGCCGGATCCGGCCGGAGGAACGCGAGATCCTCGAACGGTTCCTCGAGCCGGCCTGGGAGCGGGCCTCATGACGCGCCACCGCTACGACTGCCGGGTCCGGTTCTCCGACGTCGACGTCTACGGCCACGTCAACAACGTCAAGTACTTCGAGTACTACCAGGAGGCCCGGCTGGCCTTCCTCGGCTCGCTCGGCGCCTCGGTCGGCGACCCCGGGCGGGGTGTGGTGCTCGCCCGGATCGACGTGGACTACAAGCGCCCGATCCTGTTCCGCACCGAGCCCTACCCGGTGGACACCTGGGTGACCCGGGTCGGCCGGTCCTCCTACGGGCTGACCGCCGAGATCCGTGACGGCGACGACGTCCTGTCCCGCGCCGAGGCGGTGCTGGTGACCTTCGACCTGGAGACCCAGCGCTCGCGGCCGCTGACCGAGGACGAGCGCGCCCTGCTGCTCGGCTCGCTGGAGCAGTGAAGGTGGACCCCCGCTTCTCCCTCGACCCCGACGTGGTCCACCTCAACCACGGCGCGTTCGGGACGGTGCCGGACGAGGTCGCCGCGACGGCGGCCCGGTGGCGTGCCGCGGCCGAGGCCAACCCGCACCGGTTCCACCGGGTGGACGCGCCGGCCGGCGTGCGTGCTGCCCGGGGGGCGGCCGCCGCGTTCGTGCACGCCGCGCCCGAGGACGTCGCCCTGGTCCGCAACGTCTCCGAGGCCGTGGCGACCGTGCTGCACGCGGTGGGCCTGGGCCCTGGCGACGAGATCCTGCTCAGCGACCACGCGCAGGGCGGGGTCCGGCTCGCGGTGGACGCGGCGTGCCGTCGCACCGGGGCCCGGGCCGTCGAGGTCGTGCTGCCGCTGGACGCCACGGAGCGTTCGATCGTCGAGGCGTTCACCGCCGGGGCCGGTCCGCGCACCCGCCTGGTCCTGGTCGACCAGATCACCTCGCTGACCGCGACGGTGATGCCGGTCGCCGCGGTCGCCGCCGCGGTCCGCGCCGCCGCCCCCGCTGCGGCGATCCTCGCCGACGCCGCGCACGTCCCCGGCCACCTCGACGTCGACCCCGCCGGACTCGGCGTGGACTTCTGGGCCGGGAACCTCTACAAGTGGGCGTTCGCGCCGCGCGGATCGGCCGTGCTCTGGGTGGCCCCGCACCGGCGCCCGGGCCTCCAGCCGCTGGTGCCCTCCTGGGGCGCCGACGAGCCGTTCCCGGTGCCGTGGGACCACCCCGGCAACCAGGACTGGGCGACGTGGCTGGCGGTGCCGGCCGCGCTGGAGTTCTTCGCAGCGCAGGGCGGTTTCGAGCAGGTACGACGGAACAGCGAGCTCGTCCACGCGGGCCAGCGGCACGTCGCGGAGGCGCTCGGCACCGAGCTGGCCGGCCTGCCCGCGACCCCGGCGCCGTGCATGCGCCTGGTGCACCTGCCCGCCGGCGTGCTGGACGGCCCCGAGGACGCCCGCGACCTCTACGAGCGGCTCAGCACCGAGCACCGGATCGAGGTGGGGCCGGTGTGGTTCGGCGGCCAGGGCCTGGTCCGGTTCAGCGGACAGGTCTACAACGACCCGGGTGACTACGACCGGCTCGCCGACGTGCTCGCCAAGGTCTGCCGCTAGACAGCGCGCGCCAGCGACAGCGCAAACCGCTCCTCCTCGTCGGTCCACCAGGCGTCGAGGGCGAAACCGGCCCGGGTCAGCTCGTCCTCGACCCGCTCCTTGCGGAACTTCGCGGAGATCTCGGTGCGGATCTCCTCGCCCTCCGCCAGCTGCACGGCCACGTCGATCGCCGGGAGCTTCACGGTCATCGCCCGGCCGGCCCGCAGCCGCATCTCGATCCACTCGTTCTCGGGGTCCCAGCGGGCGACGTGGCTGAAGTCCTCGACCGGGAAGTCCGCACCGAGCTCGCGGTTGAGGACGTGGAGCACGTTGAGGTTGAACTGCGCGGTCACGCCGGCCGCGTCGTCGTACGCGCGAACCAGCGTCTCGGGCGACTTGACCAGGTCGGTGCCCAGCAGCAGCCACTCGCCGGCGCCCAGCACCCGGCGCACGTCGGACAGGAACGCGTGCCGTTCCTCGGGCAGCAGGTTGCCGATCGTGCCGCCGAGGAACGCCACCAGCCGGGGCGAGGCGCCGGGCAGGGCGTCGAGGTGCGCGGTGAAGTCACCGACCACGGCGTGCACCCGCAGGCCCGGGTAGGCCGACACGATCGCCTCGACGGCCTGGCGCAGCGCGGTCTCGGACACGTCGAGCGGCACGAACTCCTCGAGCGTGCCGTGCGCGCGCAGGCTGTCCAGCAGCAGCCGGGTCTTCTCCGACGAGCCCGAGCCGAGCTCGACCAGGCTGCGCGCGGAGGTGTGCTCGGCGAGCTCGCCGGCCCGCGCCTGCAGGATCGACCGCTCGGCGCGGGTCGGGTAGTACTCCGGCAGCCGGGTGATCTCCTCGAACAGCTCGCTGCCACGCGCGTCGTAGAACCACTTCGGCGGCAGCCACTTCGGGTCCGCGGTGAGCCCGGCGCGGGCGTCCTCGCGCAGTGCGCGGGCGCTGTAGTCGGGGGTGAGGTGGACGTCGAACGCCACGGGCATCGTCATCGGGAGCCTTCCTGGGCCGGCTGCGCTGGCAAGGGCTGGATCTTCACGCTGGACGCGGTGGCGACGACCAGGTGCCGGTCGGGCACCGACCGCCAGCCGTCGTCGGCACCGAACGGCTCGGAGCTGACCAGGACGTGGTCGCCACTCTCGAGGACGGACAGGCTGTGCACCCACGTGGTGGCGGCGACGATCTCGCCGTCGGTGGCGAGCAGGTTCAACCGGGAACCGGGCGCGGCGTGCGCGACCCGCAGCGTCAGGTCCTCGACGGCTGCGGCCAGGTCGGCGCCCTGCCGCAGCCGGTGCCGCAGCAACGCCCACAGCAGCGCGCTGTCGGTGGGTGCCTCCAGCTGCAGCAGGTCGGTCATGGGCAGCTCCTCGGCCAGGGCGGTCGCGGTCTCCGGCCAGCCCAGGACCACCCCGTTGTGGCTGAACAGCCACCGGCCCTCACGGAACGGCGCGCAGGCGGTCTCGGTGACGGGCATGCCGGTGGTGCCGTTGCGGGCGGCGGCCAGGAACGCCTCGGTGCGGACGTGGGCGGCGAGGTCGGGGAACGACGCGTCGGCCCACATCGGGACGGCGCGCCGGTACCGTGCGGCATCGCCCGGTCCGACGTACCACCCGACGCCGAAGCCGTCGGCGTTGACCGAGCCGGAGCCGCGCATGTCGCCGGGAGCCCAGGTCTGTTCCAGCAGCGACCGGTCCGGGCCGAGCAGCACCTCGGCCAGGGTCACCGGCGGGCCGAGGTAGGCCACGTGACGGCACATCAGCCGAGCTCCTCCGGCCGCGGGTCGCGGGCGCAGCGGAACCCGGCGAAGATCTGGCGGCGGATCGGGTAGTCCCAGTTCCGGAACGTGCCGCGGCAGGCGACCGGGTCGGTGCCGAACGAACCGCCGCGCAGCACCTTGTAGTCGCTGCCGAAGAACACCTGGGAGTACTCCGCGTAGGGGAACACCGCGAACCCGGGGTAGGGCAGGAAGTCGCTGGCGGTCCACTCCCACACGTCGCCGATCAGCTGTTGCACCCCGAGCGGTGACGCGCCCGCGGGGAACGCCCCGGCCGGGGCGGCGCGCAGGTGCCGCTGGCCGAGGTTGGCGTGCTCGGTGGTGGGGTCCTCGTCGCCCCACGGGTAACGGCGGGACCGGCCGGTCGCCGGGTCGAACCGGGCCGCCTTCTCCCACTCGGCCTCGGTCGGCAGCCGCTTCCCGACCCACGCCGCGTAGGCCTCGGCCTCGTAGAAGCACACGTGCGTGACCGGCTCGTCCTCGCGGACCGGCTCCACGTGCCCGAACCGGGTCCGCCACCAGCGGTCGCCGTCGTGCTGCAGGAACCGGGGCCCGGCCAGCCCGGCGTCCTGGACGTGCGCCCAGCCGGCGGCGGACCACCACTGCGGCTGGGTGTACCCGCCGGCCTCGACGAAACGCAGGTAGGCGCCGTAGGTGACCGCCGCGGTGTCGATCAGGAAGTCGGCGACGTACGTCGCGTGCGCGGGCCGTTCGTTGTCCAGGGCCCAGGGCTCGGTGGAGGTGCCCATCGTGAACTCGCCGCCGGGGACCAGCACCTCGTCCACGACCGGTCGGGCCGTCACAGGCGGCGGCTCGGCAGCCTCGAGCACCGGGTCGCCCAGCCGCAGCTGGTGGGTGGCCAGCATGGTCTCGTCGTGCTGCTGCTCGTGCTGGGCGACCATCCCGAAGGCGAACGCGTCCTGCACCAGCCGGGTGCCGGTGAACGAGGCGCCGTCGAGCACGTCGAGGACCTTGTCGCGGACCTCGCGCACGTAGCCGCGGGCCTCGACGGGGCCGAGCAGCGGCAGCGAGGGCCGGCTCGCCCGGTTGTGCTTGAAGGCGTCGTAGAGCTCGTCGATGTCCTGACGGACCGGGTCCCGGCGGCCGACGTCGCGGACCAGCCACAGCTCCTCCTGGTTGCCGACGTGGGCCAGGTCCCACACGAGCGGGGACATCAGCCGGGAGTGCTGCCTGACGAGGTCGTCGTCGTCGACCACGTCGGTGAGCGCGATGGTGCGCTCGCGGGCCCGGAGCAGGTGCTCGGCGGTGCGGGTGCGCAGCTGCTCTGCACCCAGGTCGGACAGGGCATGGGTGGTCATACCGGAACCTCTCTCGTCGCCGAGGTGCTGATGCGTCGGTCGAGCTCGGTGAGCACGGGATCGCTGATGTCCGCGGCCAGGCCGGTCGTGCGTACGTGGGTCGCGGCCACGTCGAGCAGGCGGCGGGCCGACTCGCGCAGGTCGCCGGCGCCGAGTCCGGAGCGCGCCGCGGTGAGCCACCGGTCGGACGTGGCCTCGGCCGCGGTCAGGGACTGCTCCGTCGCCGCGGGCGAGGACAACAGCGCCGCGAGGACCACGAGCGGGTGGTGCCACACCGCGTCGGGCTGGGCGTCGAGGTAGCGCACCTCGAGGTAGCCGCGCGGGCGCACCGGTGGGAAGAGCGTGCTCAGGTGGTAGTCGAGGTCGTCGTAGGTCGGCGGGGGACCGGCCGCGCCCCGGACCCACTCCGCGAACGACATCGCGACGGGAGCGTCCCAGCGCCGGCCGGCGCGCCGCACGCACAGCACGGGCGCGGTCATCGCCCGCTCCACCCAGGCCTCCGTCGGATCCCGGTCCAGCGGCGCCGGGTGCGTGTGCGGCGGGCAGCTGCCCAGGGTGGCCCGGAGCCGGCTCGACGCCCAGCCGGTTCGGCGGCCGGCCGCGGCGGGGGAGTTGGCGAACAGCGCGACCAGGGCCGGGCCCGCGACGTGCAGCGCCCGCCAGCGCGCGGCCAGGTCGGCACCGGTGCCGGCGTCGAGGCAGACCTGCGTGCTCGCGGTGCTGCACATCATCACCGAGCCGTGCGGGCCGATGCGGTCGAAGTAGGCCTGCATCGCGGCGTACCGCGGCACGTCGAGCAGTCTTCGCGGTGGACGGAACGGGTCGAGGCCCGTCGTACCCCGGACCAGGCCGGTCGGGGCCAGGAGGGAGTCGAGGGCGGCGCGGTCGCGGTCGACGGAGTCGATGAGCGAGGAGAGGGAGGAGCACGGGCGGCTGGAGAGCTCGACCTGCCCGCCGGGCTCGACCGTGACGAGGGAGCCCTGCTCGAGGGGGGTGCCGACGGTGGACGTCAGGGTGGCGGGGGCGTGTGGACCGAGCGCGCGCACCAGGTGCGCTCCGTCCAACGGCCGGTCGGGACGGTCGCGGTGGTGCACCGTCCACTCCAGCTCCACCCCGAGCAGCTCTGGTGGTCCGTGCTTGAAGCAGATCAGCGCGACGTAGCCCTCGGCGTCCGCGAGGGAACGGATCGGGCGCACATCGGCGGTGGCGCTGGTCACCCGGACATCATGGCCGACCTGCCCAAAACGCGGAACCCTCCTCCTTGAGGGTCCTGGGACTAGCCCTCGTCGAAGCTGTTGACCATGAACTGGGCCGCATGGGTCACGTACTCCCAGAACTGCGCGTCCTGCTCGGGGGGCAGGTTCGCGGCGTCCAGGCCAGCCCGGAAGTGGCGCAGCCAGTGCTCCTTGGCCAGCGGTGTGACCTTGAACGGGGCGTGCCGCATCCGCAGCCGCGGGTGGCCGCGGTTGTCGGAGTAGGTGGTCGGGCCGCCCCAGTACTGGCACAGGAAGAGCGTGAACCGCTCGGCGGCCGGGGCGAGGTCCTCCTCAGGGTACATCGGGCGGAGCACCTCGTCGGTGGCCACGCCCTCGTAGAAGCGGTCCACGATCTTGGCGATCGTCGGGTAGCCGCCGATGGCGTCGTAGAAGGTCTGCTCGGTGCTCACCCGTCCCATTCTCCCTGACCACGGAGGCCACATCCAACCATGCGTGCAATAGTCGCTCTTGACCGCTGAACGAACACCTGATGAGAAGGAGCTCTGCATGGCGACGACCCGCACAGCCAAGGCCCACTGGGAGGGTTCGCTGTTCGAGGGGGCAGGCAAGGTCAGCCTCGAGTCCTCCGGCCTCGGCACCTACGACGTGTCGTGGCCCGCCCGCACGGAGGAGGCGAACGGCAAGACCAGCCCTGAGGAGCTGATCGCTGCCGCCCACTCCTCCTGCTTCTCGATGGCGCTCTCCGCCGCCCTCGCCAAGCAGGGGACCCCTCCGCAGGCGCTGGACACCCAGGCCGACGTCACGTTCCAGCCGGGCGAGGGGATCACCGGCGTCCACCTGACCGTGGTTGGCACGGTCGAGGGCATGAGCGCGGAGGACTTCCAGGCCGCCGCCGAGGGCGCGAAGGCCAACTGCCCGGTCTCGCAGGCGCTCACCGGCACGACGATCACCCTGGACGCGTCGCTGGCCTGAGCCCGGCGCCGGACAGCACGAGGGCCCGTCACCCGCTGGGGGTGACGGGCCCTCGTCGTCTCGGGGGGTACGGCGGACGCCCGGCAGGTCGCACGCTCCAGGCTCAGACGTCCTCGGCCGAGGGCATCGGCTCAGACGTGCTCGGGGGAGGGCATCGGCTCGGACTTCTGGCCCGGGGACTCGCGGTGCCAGACCACCCGCTGCGGCAGCGGGATCTCGATGCCCTCGTGGTCGAACCGGGCCTTGACCCGCTGGCGCATCTCCCGGGCGACCTCCCACTGCTCGAGCGGGGCGGTCTTGAGCACCACGCGCACCACGACCGCCTCCGGCGCGAGGTCCTGCACGCCCCAGACCTCGGGCTCCTCGATGATCGAGTGCTTGAACTCGTCGTCCTCCCACAGGTCGTGGGCCACGTCCTTGAGCACCTTCTGCACCCGGGCCAGGTCCTCCTCGTAGCCGACGGAGATGTCGAGCACGGTGCGGGCCCAGTTCTGGCTCATGTTGCCCACGCGCAGGATCTCGCCGTTGCGGACGTACCAGACGGTCCCGTCCACGTCGCGCAGCCGGGTCACCCGGAGGCTGACCGCCTCGACGGTGCCGCTGGCGTACTCGAGGTCGACCACGTCGCCCACGCCGTACTGGTCCTCGAAGATCATGAAGATCCCGGACAGGAAGTCCTTGACCAGCGTCTGGGAGCCGAAACCGAGGGCGACACCGATGATCCCGGCGCCGGCGATGATCGGCGCGACGTTCACGCCGACCTCGGCCAGGATCATCACCACGACGATGGCGATGACCACGCCCGAGGAGATGCTCTTCAGCAGCGACCCCATGGCCTGGGCCCGCTGCACGCGCCGGGCCGCGCCCGGCGAGCCGCTGACCATCGAGCTCTCCTTGCCGCGACCGAGCTTGGCGCGGGTGAGCTTGTTCGGGACGACGCCCTCGGCGGCCTTGTTCGTGATCCGGTCGATGATCCGGTGCAGCAGCCAGCGCCCGAGGAACCCGAGCAGGAGCAGCCACAGGATCATCAGCGGCTTGCCGATGACCCACTCCGCGGCGAGCGCGAGGGTCTCGTTGCCCGTCACGTTCATGACGATGTCGCAGGAGTTGCTGTCGACGTTCTGGCAGACCGTCGTGTTCTCCAAGAGGCTCATGGCGTGTCAGGCTAACGAGATCGGCTGATAGCTCCCAAACTCGGTTGGGTACCCTTGGGCACGTGATGATTGACCTCCGATCCCCTCGTGCACGACACTTCGCTCGCGCAGTCGCGCTGACCCCGGCCGTCGTGGTCACCGGGCTCGCTGCTCCCGCCCTGGCAGCCCCGCCGGAGCAGTGGGAGCCGGCCGAGCCGGTGTCGACGCTGCAGTTCCTGCTGGTCCTGGTCGGCATCCCCGCCGCGCTGTTCCTGGTGATCGCCGTGCTCTCCCTCGCGCCGTCGATGGCGCGGGGTGGCAAGCACGCCCCGGGAGCCGCCTGGCGCAACGAGCCGGAGTGGTTCGGCGGACCCAGCGGCGGGATCGAGGCCGCGGACAAGGTCGACCCGAAGGCGATCGAGGGCCACGACGAGACGGCACGGGGTGGCGCAAGTGCCCGCTGGTGACACCTTCACCGCCTCGGAGCGGCACGAGATCGACCGCGCCATCCGTGACGCGGAGACGATCTGCCGCTTCGAGTTCTCCGTCTTCGTGGGCTCCTCGGAGGGGGAGACCGGGCCGTTCGCGCAGCGGCTGCACTCCACGCTGACCGCACCGGACCGGTCCGTGCTCGTGCTGGTCGACCCGACGGCCCGCATCGTCGAGATCGTCACCGGCGCGGAGGTGCGCCGCGACCTCGAGGACAAGGAGGTCCGGCTCGCGGCGCTGTCGATGCAGGCGGCATTCGCCGCGGGCGACCTCGTCGGAGGGATCAAGCAGGGCGTACTGATGCTCGCCGAGCACGCACGCCGGCCGCGGATGCTGCACGCGGACTAGTCCGAAGCCCCGGACCGGGGCTGCAGGAATGTGAGAAGGGCCGCACCC
>DATIBI010000055.1:0-6635 GCA_035457605.1 Nocardioidaceae bacterium | reverse complement strand
CGACGACTACTTCTACCCCTACCCGGTCGCGGGCCAGGCGTTCCCCGACGACGCCAGCTTCGCCGAGCACGGCGGCGACCTCACCGACCGCGGCGACTGGCGCCGCCACAACACCGACCTGCTGGTCTCCGAGCTCGAGCAGCGGATCCACGCGGCCAAGCCGTGGGTGAAGTTCGGGGTGAGCCCGTTCGCGGTCTGGCGCAACGCCGCCACCGACCCGGAGGGCTCGGCGACCACCGCGGGCGCGCAGACCTACGACGACCTCTACGCCGACACCCGGCGCTGGGTCCGAGAGGAGTGGCTGGACTACGTCGCCCCGCAGGTCTACTGGAACATCGGCTTCGCGCCCGCGGACTACGCCGCGCTGGTGCCGTGGTGGTCCGAGCAGGTCGCGGGCACCGACGTGCAGCTCTACATCGGCCAGGCGACGTACAAGGTCGGCACCTCGACCCAGTCGCCGGCCTGGGCCGACCCGGAGGAGATGAGCAAGCACCTCACCTTCAACCGCGACCACCCGGAGGTGGACGGCGACATCTACTTCTCCGCCAAGGACGTGCGCGCGAACCGGCTCGGCCACATGGACATCGTCGAGGCCGAGCACTACGCGCACCCCGCCCTGCTCCCGGTCACCGAGGGCGTGCCCGGACGGGCGCCCGAGCCGGTGGTCGGGCTGCGCGCGAGCCGGGGCGAGGACGGGGTGACGCTCACCTGGCGGGGCGGGGGCACCTCCTTCGCCGTCTACCGGGTGGAGGGCCGCCGTACCGACCCCTGCGACCTCGCCGACGCCGAGCACCTCGTGGGCACCGTCCGCCGCGACGGAGACGGGGTCCAGCGGTACGTCGACGCGGCCGGCCCGGCCACGGGACCGGTGACCTACTACGTCACCGCCCTGGACCGTGCCTACCGCGAGAGCCGGCCCGGGCAGCCGGCGCGGCTGCGCTGACAGCTGCCGGACACGCTTGGCCCGGACGCCGTCGATGCTGTACCAATGGTCCATGACAACGGTGGCGCCCGGGCCCGGCCCGGCCAAGCAGCAGCAGCTCCGTGAGCGTCTGGAGGCGTTGATCGCCGGACTCGCTCCCGGCGAGCCGCTCCCCGCGGAGCGGGACCTCGCGCGCGAGCTGGGCGTCGCCCGGATGACCCTGCGTCGGGCCGTGGACGTGCTGGTGGGGGAGTCCCGCCTGATCCGGCGGCAGGGGGCCGGCACGTTCGTGGCCGCGTCGAAGGTGACCCAGCGGCTGGCCGCGACCTCGTTCTCCGCCGACATGCGGGCCCGTGGGCTCCGACCCGGGAGCCACACCCTGGTCGCCCGCAGGTTTCCCGCCGGGATGATGCTCGCGTCCCTGCTCGAGGTGCCGCCGCAGACCGAGGTGCTGCACGTACGCCGGCTGCGGCTGGCCGACGACGAGCCGATGGCGGTCGAGGACCTGCACGTGCCGGCGACGGTCGCGCCCGGCCTCACCGGCGAGGACCTCGAGGGCACCTCGTTCTACGAGCTGCTCGCGGACCGCTTCGACAACCCGGTGGTCTCCGGCACCCAGACCGTGGAGCCGGCGCTGGCGAGCCCCGACGACGCCGAGCTCCTCGGGATCGCGCCCGGGTCGCCGGTGTTCCTGTTCGAGCGCACCTCGCGGGTGCACGGCGGCGGTGTGGCAGAGTTCGTGCGTTCGGTCTACCGCGGCGACCGGTATCGGATCGTCGTGGACATCTTCCCGCCCGACGTGTCCGGTTCTGGGTCCCGCTGAACCCTTGACGGGGGATCGTCCGAGGCGCAGAATGCCAGACCATAGGTCTAGACCTACGGTCTGACATGCGTGCCGCGATGGTCGCGGCGACACGGCGCACCTTCGGAAGGGGATCCCCATGACTGGCACGACATGGCGACGCTGGGCGGTCGGGGTGGCCGCGCTCAGCATGCTCACCGCCGCCTGCGGCAGCGGCTCGTCCGACTCCTCGGGCTTCGAGAACACCGGCGACGAGCCGGTCTCCGCCGACGGCGAGACGCTGTCGGTGTGGATCATGGAGGGCACCAACCCCGACGCCGAGCCGTACTTCGACGAGCTCAGCACCGCGTTCGAGGACGAGACCGGTGCCAAGCTCGACGTGCAGTTCGTGCCGTGGGCCGAGGCGCACGACAAGTTCGTGAAGTCGATCGCCGGCGGCACCACTCCCGACGTCGCCGAGGTCGGCACCACCTGGACCCCGGAGTTCGCCGACGCGGGCGCGCTGATGAGCCTGGACGAGCCGGTGGAGCAGGCCGGGCTCGGGGAGGAGCTCGTGCCCGGCCTGGTCGAGGCGGGCACCGTCGACGGAGAGCTCTACGGGATGCCGTGGTACGCCGGCGTCCGGTCGGTGATCTACCGCAAGGACGTGTTCGAGAAGGCCGGCGTCGAGCCGCCGACGACCTGGGACGAGCTGGTCGCGGCCGGCGAGAAGATCGAGCAGACCGACCCCAAGATGCTTGCGTTCCCGGTGGCCGGGGACAGCGAGTACGGCGTCTACCCGTTCGTGTGGGGCAACGGCGGCGAGATCGCCACCGAGGACGGCGGCAGCTGGAGCAGCCAGATCGACTCGCCCGAGGCGCAGGAGGGCATCGACTTCTACACCGGGCTGGCCACCGAGCACGGGTTCTCCACCCCGGCCGCGACCACCTGGAACGAGGCCGACCTCAGCGACGCGTTCTCCCGCGGCGAGGTGGCGATGATGATCGCCGGCAGCTGGACGCCGGGTGCCCTGGTCGAGGCCAACCCCGACCTGGAGGGCAAGATCGGCGCCTTCCCGATCCCGGGTCCGGACGGCGGAGTCTCGCCGTCGTTCCTCGGCGGCTCGCACCTGTCGGTGTTCGAGGGCGCGAAGAACCCCGACCTGGCCTGGGCGCTGGTGAAGATGATGTCCACCGGTGAGTTCGCCGAGAAGTGGGGCGAGCAGTCCGGGTTCTTCCCGGGCACGACCACCCTGCTGGAGAAGGTGCAGCAGGCCGACGACCCGGTCGTCGCCCCGTTCGCCACGCAGATGGTCGACGGCGGCGCGAGCCTTCCGGTCACCCCGCTCTACGGACAGGTGCAGGGCAAGAAGACCGTCTCCGCGATGCTGCAGTCGATCCTCTCCGGCGACGCCACCGTCGAGGAGGCAAGCGCCTCGGCCGCCAAGGAGATGGACGGCGTCTTCGCGGCCGGGAACTGACCCTCCCGCATGACCTCCACCCTCACTCCTGCCCCGCGGACCGGGACCGAGCCTCGGCCCCGGTCCGCGCCGGCGTCCCCGCACCGTCACGGGCTGACCCCGCGCTGGCTGCCGTGGGCGCTGTTCGCCCCCGCGCTCGCGGTGCTCGGCGGGCTGCTGCTCTACCCCCTGGCCCGGGTGCTGGTGCTCTCGTTCCAGGACTTCGGCCTGCGCGAGCTCGTGACCGGCGAGTCCGCCTGGGTCGGGCTCGAGAACTTCCGCGAGGTCCTCACCGACCCGCTGCTGTGGAAGGTGGCGCTGCCCAACACGGCGGTGTTCGCCGGGGTCAACGTGCTCCTCACCGTGGTGCTCGGCACCCTGGTCGCGCTGCTGCTGGCGCACGTCGGGCCCTGGCTGCGGGGGGTGCTCACCAGCGCGATCATGGTCGCCTGGGCGATCCCCGCGGTGACTGGCACCTACGTGTGGGTGTTCCTCTTCGACGCCCGCAGCGGCGTCGTGATGCGCACTCTCGGATCGCTCGGTCTGGTCGACCCGGAGACCACCAACTGGTTCACCGAGCGGCTCCCGTTCTACGCGATCGCCACCTTGAACGTGGTGCACCACGGCTTTCCGTTCGTCGCGGTGACCGTGCTCGCCGGGCTGATGACCCTGCCGCAGGACACCATGGAGGCCGCCGCCCTCGACGGTGCCGGCGCCTGGCGGCGGTTCCGGCACATCACCCTCCCGCTGCTCAAGCCGGTGTTCGCGGTGGTCACCATCCTCTCGACGATCTGGGACTTCAAGGTGTTCACGCAGATCTACCTGATGCCCGGCGGGTCCGGCACCAACCGCGAGGTGCTCAACCTCGGCACCTGGTCCTACATCACCGCCCTGTCGCAGAACCGGTTCGGCCTCGGCGCCGCGATCGCGGTGCTGCTGACCCTGCTGCTGCTGGTGATCACGCTGGTCTACCTGCGCACGTTGTTCCGCCAGGAGGAGCTGTGAGCGCCGCCGCCCCGTCCCGTGCACGGCGCCGGCCGGCCCTCAACCGGTCCGGGGCGGCTCCCGCTTCCCGCCGGGGTCCCGGCCACCGTCTGCTGGTCGGGTTCGCCTGCGCCGCCGTTCTCGTGTTCAGCCTGTTCCCCGTGGTGGTGATGCTCTCCACCGCGCTCGACGCCCGCGCCAACGACGGCTCCCGGTCGCTGCTGCCCACCGAGCTGACGCTGGACAACTTCCGGTTCGTGCTCGACGAGGGCGGCTTCACGACGTACCTCTCCAACTCGCTCCTCGTCGCGCTGTCCACGGTGCTGATCAGCGGCCTGCTCGCGCTGCTCGCCTCCGTCGCGGTGTCCCGCTTCCGGTTCCGGTTCCGCACCTCCCTGCTGGTGATGGTGCTCGTCGTGCAGATGGTGCCCCTCGAGGCGCTGGTGATCCCGCTGTTCATCCAGGCCAAGAACCTCGGCATGCTCAACCACCTGTTCGGCCTGGTCGTGGTCTACGTCGCGTTCTCGCTGCCGTTCGCGATCTGGACGCTGCGCGGCTTCGTCGCGGCGATCCCGGCGGAGCTGGAGGAGGCGGCGTACGTCGACGGCGCGTCGTGGCCGCGGATGTTCTGGAGCGTCCTGATGCCGTTGTGCGCCCCGGGCCTGGTCGCCACCAGCGTGTTCTCGTTCATCACCGCGTGGAACGAGTTCGTCTTCGCGATCACCTTCCTCAACGACCAGGACTCCTACACCGTCGCCGCCGGCCTTCGGCAGTTCTTCACCCAGTACGGCACCAACTGGGGCGCGGTGATGGCCGGCTCCACGCTGATCACGATCCCGGTGATGCTCTTCTTCGTCGCCGTCCAGCGCCGGCTCAGCGCCGGCCTCGTCGCGGGGGCGGTGAAGGGATGACCGAGCTGCGGAGGCTGGCCGCGTCGGTGCTGATGCCCGGCTTCGTGGGGACCACCGTGCCGGACTGGCTGGAGCGGGAGCTGGCGGGCGGCCTGGCCGGGGTGTGCCTGTTCGGGCACAACATCGCCGGCTCCGAGCAGGTGCGCCTGCTGACCGACCGGCTGCACGCGGCCCGGCGCGGCGTGCTCGTCGCCAGCGACGAGGAGGGCGGCACGGTCACCCGGCTCGAGGCGGAGGCCGGCTCGTCGTGGCCCGGGCACGCCGCCCTGGGCGCGCTGGACGACACCGACGCGACCCGGGCGGTCGCCGCGGGCATCGGCGCGCTGGTCCGCGGGGCCGGCGTCGACCTCGCGCTCGCGCCGGTCGTCGACGTCAACTCCGAGCCGGACAACCCGGTGATCGGGGTCCGCTCCTTCGGTGCCGGCCCGGAGCTGGTCTCCCGGCACGGCGCGGCCTTCGTCGCCGGGCTGCAGGGCGCGGGCGTCGCCGCCTGCGCCAAGCACTTCCCCGGTCACGGGGCGACCCGGACCGACTCGCACCTGGCGCTGCCGGTGGTGGACGCCCCGGCCGAGGTGTTCCGCAGCCGCGACCTGGCGCCGTTCACGGCGGCGGTGACGGCCGGGGTCCGCTGCGTGATGACCGCGCACGTGCTCGTCCCCGCGCTCGACGACCGGCCGGCGATGATGAGCCCGGTGCTGTTGCGGATGCTGCGCGAGGAGCTCGGCTTCACCGGCGTGGTGGTCACCGACGCCCTCGACATGCGGGCGGTCTCGCACGGGGTGGGCCGGGCCACCGGAGCGGTGCGCGCCCTGGCGGCGGGGGCGGACCTGCTGTGCGTGGGCAACCCGGTCTTCCCCGACCCGTACGACGACGCGGCCGCGGTGCGCGAGCTGCTCGACGCGATCGTCGCGGCGGTCGGCACCGGGGACCTCCCCGTGGACCGTCTCGAGGAGGCCTCCCACCGGGTCGCCGCCCTCGCCGCCGAGGTCGCGGACCGGCCGGCCACCGCCCCGGTCGCCGGGTGCGACGGGGTGGAGGTGGCCCGGCGCGCGCTCGAGGTGCACGGCGACGTCACGCTCACCGGGGAGGCGCTGGTGCTGGACGCGCAGACGCCGGTCGGCATCGCCGCCGGGCAGCGGGAGTCCGCGTTGCTGACCCGGCTCCGGCAGCTGCGCCCGGAGTGGGAGGTCGCCGTGGTCCGCGACGCCGACCAGGCACGGGCGGCGGTCGCTGGAGCCGGCGACCGCGCGGTGCTGCTGCTCGCCGAGGGCCGGCCCGACGCGACGACCCGGGCCTGCTTGGAGCAGGCGTTGGCGGTCCGCCCGGACGCGGTGGTGGTCCACGGCGGACCGGCCGGTACGTCGGACCACGGCGAACGCCGCGTGCACACGTACGGAGGTGGCCGGGCCACGGCGGAGGCAGTGGCCGGCCTGGTGCTGGAAGGAGCACGAGCATGACGCGGGTAGCGGGAGTCGACCTGGGCAAGACCGGCTGCCGGGCCCGGGTGCTCGACGGCGACGACCCGGGGGAGGTCCTCGAGGGCGCGGGTGCTCCCGGTCTCGCCGAGGCCGACGGCGT
>DATIBI010000054.1:0-29850 GCA_035457605.1 Nocardioidaceae bacterium | reverse complement strand
ACACCGCGGGCGTGGTGGGCATGGCTCCCGGTGCCCGGATCTGGCCGGTGCGCGTGCTCAACAACGCCGGCAGCGGCACGTTCTCGGCGATCGTGTGCGGCATCGACTACGTCACCGCGCACGCCGACCAGATCGAGGTGGCGAACATGAGCCTCGGTGGCGGTGGCGCCGACGACGGCAACTGCGGCCGCTCGAACAACGACGCCATGCACACCGCGATCTGCAGCTCCGTCGCCGCGGGCGTGACCTACGTGGTCGCGGCCGGCAACGAGTCGTCCAACGCCGCGGGCTCCGTCCCGGCTGCCTATGACGAGGTGATTACGGTCAGCGCCCTGGCCGACTTCAACGGCCTCCCCGGCGGAGGTGCCGCCTCCACCTGCCGCAGCGACGTCGACGACACGTTCGCGAGCTTCTCCAACTTCGGCGCCGACGTCGACATCATCGCGCCGGGCGTGTGCATCAACTCCACCTGGAAGGGCGGCGGCTACAGCACCATCTCCGGCACGTCGATGGCGAGCCCGCACGTCGCCGGTGGCGCCGCGCTGTACACCGCGAACAACCCGTCGGCCTCGCCGAGCCAGGTGAAGTCCGCGCTCCAGGCGGCCGGCTCCACCGACTGGAACAACGCCGACGACCCCGACGGCATCAAGGAGAAGCTGCTCGACGCGAGCACCTTCTGAGCAGTCCAGCCGACTCATCCTGCTGACTCATCCTGCTGAGGCCGAGCCGGTGTCCCGCACCACGGGGCACCGGCTCGGTGCATCCCGGGCGCGCGACCCGGTCCGTCGTACCGCCTCGACGACGCCGGACCCGACCCACCCGTTGCGTGGAACGCACCGGTCCGGGTAACCGTCGAGGATGGCCCCTGCACCCGATGAGAGCTACCGGCCCGACCCGCGGCGATGGCGGGCTCTGGCCGTGACCCTCGTGGTCGGGTTCATGTCCCTGCTCGACGTCACCATCGTCAACGTCGCGCTGCCGTCGATCCAGCGCGGCATCGACGCCTCGCCGCAGGGGCTGCAGTGGGTGATCTCCGGCTACGCCCTCACGTTCGGCCTGGTGCTCGTCGCCGGCGGGCGGCTCGGCGACATCGTCGGTCGGCGACGGATGTTCCTCATCGGGCTCGCCGGCTTCACCGCCACCAGCGCCCTGGCCGGTGCGGCACCGAACGAGGAGCTGCTGGTCGCGGCGCGGCTGCTCCAGGGCGTGGCCGCCGGCATGCTCACCCCGCAGAACACCGGCCTCATCCAGGAGCTGTTCCGCGGCGAGGAGCGGGGCCGCGCGTTCGGCGTCTTCGGCACGACGGTCGGGGTGTCCGCGGCCACCGGCCCGGTGCTGGGCGGGCTGATCATCGCGCTCGCCGGTCCGGAGGACGGGTGGCGGTTCGTGTTCCTGGTGAACGTGCCGATCGGGCTGGCCGCGATGGTCCTCGCGGCACGGCTCATCCCGCGCAGCCGGCCCGTGGAGGGCAGCGTCGGTCGCCAGCTCGACCCGGTGGGGGCGCTCCTGCTCGGTGCGACGGTGCTGTCCGTCCTGCTGCCCCTGGTCCAGTCGATGAGCGACCCGGTCTCGTCCTGGTGGCTGATGGTCCTGCTCGCCCCCGCGCTGGCGTGGGCGTTCACCCGGTGGGAGCGGCACATGATCGCGCTGGACCGGAGCCCGCTGCTCGACGTCCGCCTGGTGGCGCGGGCACCGGGGTTCGCGACCGGGGTCGCGCTGCAGACGGTGTACTTCTGCGGGTTCAGCGGGCTGTGGCTGGTGCTCGCGCTGTTCTTCCAGGACGGCCTCGGCTACTCGCCGCTGCAGTCCGGGCTCGCGGTCACGCCGTTCGCGATCGGGTCGGCGGGTACGGCGGTCGTGGCCGGCCGGCTGGTCGGCCGGTGGGGCCGGCGGCTGACCGTGACCGGGCTGGTCCTGGTCACGGGAGGGTTCACCGCGCTCGCGCTGACGATCACCGCCGGCGAGCACACCGCTCTGAGCACCGCCGTACCTCTCCTCGTCGCCGGCATCGGCTCAGGGGCGGTGATCTCCCCCAACATCACGATGACCCTGACCGAGGTCCCGCCGCGGATGGGCGGCGCGGCCGGCGGGGCGATCCAGACCGGCGCCCGGGTGGGCAGCGCGGTCGGCGCCGCGGTGCTGGCGGCGGCGTTCCGGATCTCGGTAGAAGGGCTGGGCTACGCGGGCGCGGCGCAGGCCGCCCTGGTCTGCGCGATCGGGTTCGTGCTGGTCGCGCTCGCGCTCGCGCTGTGGGAGCTGCGGCTGCAGCGGCGGCGCGAGTGGTGAGCTACGGCGGCGCGAGTGGTGAGCTGCGGCGGCGCGAGTGGTGAGCTACCGCGGCGGTCAGGCGAACGCGGCCGGCAGCGTCCCCGACCACGCCGCCCGGAGCTCACCGAGCGTCACCGAGAACGAGTCCTGCACGTCGAGCACGGCGTCGTCGCCGCGACCGTCGGTGACCCCGATCCGGGCGTGCGCGAACCCGCGGGCGCTGCACATGTCGGTGAACCGGACCTCCTCCGAGCGCGGCACCGCGACGATCGCGCGGGCCGCGGACTCGCTGAACAACGCCACGAAGGGGTCGAGGTCGTCGGGCAGCCAGACCCGGGCGCCGACCCCGTCGCGCAGGCACGACTCGACCAGCGCCTGGGCCAGGCCGCCGTCGGACAGGTCGTGCGCGGCGTCGATCAGCCCGTCGCGCGAGGCGTTGACCAGGATGTCGCCGAGCTGCCGCTCGGCGTCGAGGTCGACCCGCGGCGGCAGCCCGCCGAGGTGCCCATGCACGACGTGCGCCCACTCCGAGCCGGACAGCTCCTCGCGGGTGGTGCCGAGCAGGTAGATCTGCTGCCCCTCGGCGACGAAGCCCGACGGCGTCCGCCGGGTCACGTCGTCGATCACGCCGAGGACGGCGACCACCGGCGTCGGCAGGATCGCGGTCTCACCGGTCTGGTTGTAGAGGCTGACGTTGCCGCCGGTGACCGGGACCCCGAGCGCGCGGCAGCCGTCGGCGAGACCACGGGTGGCCTCCGCGAACTGCCACATCACCGCGGGGTCCTCCGGAGACCCGAAGTTCAGGCAGTCGCTGATCGCGAGCGGGCGGGCGCCTGTGGTCGCGACGTTCCGGTAGGACTCGGCCAGCGCGAGCTGGGCCCCGGCGTACGGGTCGAGCTTGGCGAACCGGCCGTTGCAGTCGGTGGAGACCGCGACCCCGAGGTTGCTCTCCTCGTCGACGCGGACCATCCCGGAGTCCTCCGGCTGCGCGAGGACAGTGTTGCCCTGCACGTAGCGGTCGTACTGGTCGGTGATCCACGACTTGTCGCACAGGTTCGGGCTCGCGACCAGCCGCAGCAACGTGTCGCGCAGCTCGGCCGGGCCGCTCGGCCGCGGCAGGTCCTCGGCGCGGTCGGCCTGCAGCGAGTCCTGCCAGTCCGGCCGGTGGAAGGGGCGGTGGTACGTCGGGCCCTCGTGCGCCACGGTGCGCGGAGGTACGTCGACCACGGTCTCGCCGTGCCAGTCGATCACCAGCCGGCCGGTGTCGGTCACCTCGCCGACGACCGTGGCGTCGACGTCCCACTTGGCGCAGATCTCGAGGAACCGGTCGACGTGGGTCGGGGTCACCACGGCCATCATCCGCTCCTGGGACTCGCTCATGAGGATCTCCTCCGGCGCCAGCGTGGAGTCCCGGAGCGGCACCCGGTCCAGCCACACGTGCATGCCGCCGTCACCGGCGGAGGCGAGCTCGGAGGTCGCGCACGACAGCCCGGCGCCGCCGAGGTCCTGGATGCCGACCACGAGGTCCTCGGCGAACAGCTCGAGGGTGCACTCGATCAGCAGCTTCTCCTGGAACGGGTCGCCGACCTGCACGGCCGGCCGCTTCGCCGGTCCGGTGGACTCGAAGGTCTCGCTGGCCAGCACGGACACGCCGCCGATGCCGTCGCCACCGGTCTTCGCGCCGTAGAGGATCACCTGGTTGCCGGCTCCGGACGCCTTGGCGAGATGCAGCTGCTCGTGCCGCATCACGCCCACGCACAGGGCGTTCACGAGGGGGTTGCCGAGGTAGGTCTCGTCGAACACCGCCTCCCCGCCGATGTTCGGCAGGCCCAGGCAGTTGCCGTAGCCGCCCACCCCGGCCACGATCCCGGGCAGCACCCGGTGGGTGTCGGGCGCGTCGAGCGGGCCGAACCGCAACGGGTCCATCACCGCCACCGGACGTGCGCCCATCGCGAGGATGTCCCGGACGATGCCACCGACGCCGGTCGCAGCGCCCTGGTAGGGCTCGACGTAGGAGGGGTGGTTGTGCGACTCCACCTTGAACGTGACGGCGTACCCGTCGCCGATGTCCACGACGCCGGCGTTCTCGCCCATGCCGACCATCAGCGAGGCCCGCATCTCGTCGGTGACGCCCTCGCCGAACTGCTTGAGGTGCACCTTGCTCGACTTGTAGGAGCAGTGCTCGCTCCACATCACCGAGTACATCGCCAGCTCCGAGGACGTCGGCCGGCGGCCGAGGATCTCCCGGATGTTGGCGTACTCGTCAGGCTTCAGCCCGAGGTCCGCCCACGGCTGCTGCCGATCGGGGTCCTGGCTGGCGACCTCGACGGTGTCGAGGCGGGTCTTGACGTCTGCGCGCTGTTCAGTCACCGAGCGTGGCTCCGGGGTTCGGGCGGGAGGCTGGCCGAGGCCTAACTTACCGGCCCGCGGCGCGGTCACCGCGCGCGGTCCATCCCTGGGAGGTACGGCGGACGGGCCGCCCGCGACATGCCCGAGAGCCCTCCCCAACCTTCACCGGAGGTGGCAGGGTATGACCCATCGCACACCCCCATGACGAGGGAGACCCACGATGGATCGACGTACCCTGCTCAAAACCGGGCTGGCCACCACCGCGGGAGGGCTCCTCGTCCCGGTCGGCGGCAGTCTGACCGCGGAGGCGAGCGCGGCTCCCCGGGTCGGCAAGGTGCTCGCCCGGAACCTCGTCGTCCCGTGGGGCATCGCGTTCCTGCCCAGCGGCAACGCCCTGGTCTCCGAGCGCAACTCCGGCCGGGTGCTGGTCGTGCGCAAGTCCGGCGGCTACCGGAGCGTGGGCCGGGTGCCCGGCGTCTACAACGACGGCGGCGAGGGCGGCCTGCTCTCGCTGGCGCTGCACCCGAACTTCCGTCGCAACCGATGGTTGTACGCCTTCATGTCGACCCGCTCGGACAACCGCGTCGTCCGGATGAAGTTCGAGAACGGCAAGCTGGGCCCGGTGCGCTCGGTGCTCACCGGCATCCCACGCAGCTACCACCACAACGGGGGTGGCCTGGCCTTCGGGCGCGGCGGCCTCCTCTACGTCTCCACCGGCGACGCCGAGAACGCGGCGTCCGCGCAGAACCGGCGCTCCCTGGCCGGCAAGGTGCTGCGGATGACCGACACCGGCCGCGTGCCCGGAGGCAACCCGTTCGGCAACTACACCTGGACCTACGGGCACCGGAACCCCGAGCAGATCGTGTTCGGGCCGGGCGGGACGCTGTGGTCGAGCGAGTTCGGCGAGAAGGACAAGGACGAGCTGAACCGGATCGTCAAGGGAGGCAACTACGGCTGGCCCTACGTCGAGGGCAAGGACGGCCCGGGCGGCTACCGCGACCCGCTGGCGCAGTGGGACACCGACGAGTGCTCGCCCAGCGGCATCGCGATCGCCGGCAACCGGGCCTGGCTCGGCGCGCTGCGCGGCGAGTGCGTGTACTCCGTGCGGCTGCAGAACCCGCGGAAGGGCCTGAAGCGGAGGTTCTTCACCGGTCGGTTCGGCCGGATCCGTTCGGTGGCCGCAGCACCGGACGGCTCGCTGTGGATCACCACCAGCAACCGCGACGGCCGCCAGCCTCCCGGCCCCAACGACGACAAGATCATCCGCATCCGGCTCGGCTGAGCACGGGCTCACCGCCCCGACGCACCGCGCCCCCGGCCCGCTCCGACCGGGGGCGCGATGCGTGTGCCGGGAATGTCCCGGACCGGTCGCTGGTTGGCACCAGGGTGACTGTCCCGCTCTCCGTCCTCGACCTGTCCCCGATCCCCTCCGGCCGGCCTGCGTCCTCCGCGTTGCACGACACGATCGACCTGGCCCGGGCCGCGGAGTCGTTCGGCTACCGGCGGTACTGGCTGGCCGAGCACCACAACATCCCCAGCGTGGCCAGCAGCGCGCCGATGGTGATGATCGCCGCGGTCGCGGCCGCCACCCGCAGCATCCGGGTGGGCAGCGGCGGCATCATGCTGCCCAACCACGCCCCGCTCGCGGTCGCGGAGTCGTTCCGCGTGCTCGAGGGCCTGCACCCGGGACGGATCGACCTCGGCCTCGGCCGAGCGCCCGGCACCGACCAGCTCACCGCGTACGCGCTGCGCCGCGGACGGGAGGGCGGCGACGACTTCGCCCAGCAGTTCGCCGAGCTGCTCGCCTACGTCGACGGGTTCCCCGAGGACCACCCGTTCCGGCCGCTCACCGCCATCCCCGACGACGTCCCGCTGCCCCCGGTCTGGATCCTCGGGTCCAGCCTGTACGGCGGACGGGCGGCTGCCGCGTTCGGCACCGGGTTCGCGTTCGCTGGACACTTCGGCAGCGCCGACCCGGCCGAGGCGGTGGCGGGCTACCGCGACAACTTCGAGCCCTCGGACCGCCTGAGCGAGCCGCGAGTCATGCTCGGGGTAGCCGCGATCGTCGCCGAGACCGAGGAGCGGGCCGAGGCGCTCGCCCGCGCCAACGACCTGGCCATGGTCCGGCTGATGCAGAACCGTCCGCAGCCGGTGCCGACCGCCGAGGAGGCCGAGGCGCACCCGTGGACCGAGCAGGAGCTCGCGCTGGCCGCGAGCCGGCGCCGGTTCATCAGCGTCGGCACGCCCGAGCAGGTGCACGCCGACCTCGAGCGGCGACGTCTGGAGGCCGGAGCGGACGAGCTGATCGTGACCACACAGGTGCACGACGCCGCCGAGCGGCGGCTCTCCTACGAGCTGCTCGCCAAGGCGTACGGGCTCTGAGCCCGACGGCGCCGTATCTCACCACTCGCCGCGCCGTATCTCACCACTCGCCGCGCCGTATCTCACCACTCGCGGCGCCGTATCTCACCACTCGGCGGGGGTGAGGCTGGCAGGATCGCGGCATGAGGACGGTCGTCCCACCGGGTCGGGTGGTCGGGCTCGACCTCGCCCGTGCGCTGGCCCTGGTCGGGATGATGGCCACCCACATCCTGCCGTCCGCGGACGCCGACGGGATCACCCTCACCCAGCAGGTCGCCGGCGGTCGCGCGTCGGCCCTGTTCGCCGTTCTGGCCGGGGTGAGCCTGGCCCTGATGAGCGGCGGCACCACCCCGGTCCGGGGCCGGGAACGCTCGGCGGTCACCGCGGGCCTGGTCACCCGGGCGCTGGTCATCGCGGGGATCGGGCTCCTGCTCGGCGAGGTGGACTCCGGGATCGCGGTGATCCTCACCTACTACGGGGTGCTGTTCCTGCTCGGCCTGCCGTTCCTCGGCCTCTCCGCCCGTGCCCTGGTCGTGTGGTGCGCCGGGTGGACGGTCGTCGTACCCGTGCTCTCCCACCTGTTGCGGCCGCACCTGCCGTCGGCGACGTACGCCAACCCCACCCTCGAGCGGCTGCTCGACCCGGTGCCGCTGGTCACCGAGCTCGCCTTCACCGGCTACTACCCGGCGGTGCCGTGGCTGGCGTACCTGCTGGCGGGGATGGCGCTGGGCCGCAGCGACCTGCGCCGGTGGGGTACGACGGCCCGGGTCGCCGCCCTCGGCGCCGGCCTGGTGGTCGTGGCGTGGATCGTCTCCGACGCCCTCCTGGACCGGCCGGGCGTGCGTCGCGCGCTGCGGACCACGTTCGAGGGGGCCGGGTTCCGCGGCGACCTGGACAGCACGTTGACGCACGGGCTGTACGGGACCACCCCGACCGGGTCACCGTGGTGGCTGGCGGTCCGGACGCCGCACACGGCGACCCCGTTCGACCTCGCGCAGACCATCGGTAGCGCGCTGCTCGTCATCGCGGTCTGCCTCGTCGTGGCACGCATGCTGCCGGAGCTGACCGCGGTCGTGGCCGGTGCCGGCGCGATGACGCTGACCCTCTACACCGCGCACGTGCTCTCGCGTGCCCCCGGCTGGTGGGACGGCGACGACGTCGCCACGTTCACGGGCCAGGTGCTGCTCGCGCTCGCGATCGGGGCCGGCTTCCGGCTGACCCGCAACCGCGGGCCGCTGGAGGTGCTCGCCGGCGAGGCCGGCAAGGTCACCGCGCAGGCAGTGCGGGGCGGCTGAGCCGCGACCGGCCGACGGTGCCACGACCGGAGCGATGAGTCGTCCGGCCCCAGGACGGGGTCCCGGTGAGGCTCAGGCGCCGGCGAGCGCCCGGATCGCGGAGGTGAAGAAGCCGAGACCGTCGGTGCCGGGGCCGCAGAGGTCCTCGATCGCGTGCTCGGGGTGCGGCATCAGGCCGACGACGTTGCCGCGCTCGTTGGTGATCCCGGCGATCGCGCGGAGCGAGCCGTTGGGGTTCTCACCGAGGTAACGGGCCACCACGCGGCCCTCCCCCTCGAGCATGTCGAGGGTCTTCTCGTCGGCGACGAACCCGCCCTCGCCGTTCTTGAGCACGATGACGACCTCGGCGCCCTCGTCGTACTCGTTGGTCCAGGCGGTGCGGTTGTTCTCGATCCGCAGCAGCTGGTCCCTGCAGACGAACTTGCGGTGGTCGTTGCGGATGAGCGCACCCGGCAGCAGGTGCGACTCGCACAGGATCTGGAAGCCGTTGCAGATGCCGAGCACCGGCATCCCCCGGCCGGCCGCCTCGACCACCTCGGTCATCACCGGGGCGAAGCGGGAGATCGCGCCGCAACGCAGGTAGTCGCCGTAGGAGAACCCACCGGGCAGCACCACGGCGTCGACACCCTGCAGGTCGTGGTCACCGTGCCACAGCGCGACCGGCTCGGCCCCGGCGAACCGGACCGCCCGGCGCGCGTCGACGTCGTCGAGGGAGCCCGGGAAAGTGACGACCCCGATCCTCACTGGATGCCGTCCTCGTCGTCGTCCTCGAACTCCTCGACGTAGACGGTGAAGTCCTCGATCACCGGGTTCGACAGCAGCTTCTCGGCGATCTCGTGCACCTCGGCGAGCCGCGCATCGGTGATCTCGTCGACCTCGAGCTCGAACCGCTTGCCCTGGCGGACGTCGGTGATCCCCTCGAAGCCGAGCCGGGGAAGGGCGCCGTGCACGGCCTTGCCCTGGGGGTCGAGGATCTCAGGCTTGAGCATGACGTCAACGACGACGCGGGCCACGGGGACTCCTTGCGGGGTGGTCGGGTTCCGACGCGGGCCAGTCTAGGGGGCCCCGGCGCGGGCGTCGGGGGGCGTCCCGGGGGACGGTCGCGCTCCCCTGCGCCGGCGCCCGAGGACCGGGGGTGGACCGTCCGGCCGAGCACCTCGGGACCGGCCGGGAGTGCGCTGCCGGCTCAGTCGCGCCGGGCCAGGTGTCGGTGTGCCCAGGGCCGGAGCACCAGTGCCAGCGACACCAGCCCGGCACCGAGGATGCTCCACCACAGGGCCTGCTGCCGGACCGGCTCCAGCGGGTCGGTGGCCGCGCGCACCGGCCCGACCACCGGGGTGGCGCGGGTCCGGTCCTCCTCCTCGGCGCCGGGGAACGGCGGGCCGAGCCGGTTCGGGTCCAGGGTCATGGTCAGGGCCTGGTAGGCCTGGACGATCCCCCACCCCCGCAGGTCGTCGCGCTCGCCGCGCTGGGGCCGGTCGGCCGAGGCCATGATCCGGTAGGCGATGGTCTCCGCCGACTCCTTGGGGTACCGCTCCCGCAGCAGCGCCGCCACTCCACTGACGTAGCCGGTCGCGTAGCTGGTGTAGGGCTGGTCGGCCCCGACGATGCAGTCGTCGGCGTCGAGGAACGTGGTGAGGACCCGCTGTCCGGGAGCGGCGACGTCGATGTGCGATCCGTGCACGGTGGACTCGGTGATCTGGTCGGACGGGTCGGAGGCCGCGACTCCGATCACGCCGGGGAACGCCGCCGGGTAACGCGCCGAGTGCGGCTCGGTCCCGGTGGGCCGGTTGCCGCCCGAGGCGACGATCACCGCGTCCCGGCTGACCGCGAACCGCACCGCGGCCTCGAGGTAGTCGAGGTTCTCGTCGCTCTGCGTGCTCATCGACACGTTGATGACGTCGGCACCCTTCAACGCCGCCCAGCGGATCCCGTCGGCCATCCGTACCGTGCTCGGGCGCTCGGCCTCGGGGACCTCCTCGCCGTTGACGGACTCGCGGGCGTAGACCCGCACCGGCAGGATCTTCGCCCGCCAGGCGGCGCCGTAGACCTTGGACCCCTCGACCGGCCCGGCCGCGATCGTGCCGGCCACCCCGGTGCCGTGCGCGTACACGTCGGTGCGCCCGTCGCCGGACTCGTCGCCGGGCACGAACGACCGGCCCGGCAGGACGGTCTCCCCGATCGTGGTGAAGTGCCGGTTGTCGGCCTCGACGCCGGAGTCGACGACCGCGACGGTGACACCCTTCCCGGTCGTGCCGACCTGTTGCCAGGCCTGCGGCACCCCCATCCGGATCAGCGGCAGCGACGGCTCGCTGTCGATCAGCCGCGGGTTGTTGACGTCGCACCGCTCCTCGGCGGCGGCGGGCGGGGTGAGCGCCGGCGCGGCGACCAGGACCGCCGCCGTCGCCAGCGCGGCGCCCAGCGACCTGCGGGGGCCCCTGAGAACCCTGCCGAAGCCCGTGCCGCGGGTCGTGCCGAGGCTCATGACCCGCTCGCGGCGTACTTGGCGTTCTGCTGGACCAGCGCGGGCCCTTCGTCGAACAGCTCCAGCCACGCCGCGGGAACCGGGACCGGCTCCACGTCGGTGTACCCGAGGTAGGCCAGCGTCTGCTCCGCGCGCTGCGG
Source organism: Nocardioidaceae bacterium (assembly GCA_035457605.1). GTDB lineage: Bacteria > Actinomycetota > Actinomycetes > Propionibacteriales > Nocardioidaceae > Nocardioides_C. The sequence continues at coordinate 18,952 of DATIBI010000054.1, read as the reverse complement.
GTCCTCGACGGAGTACCGGGTCCCGGTGGCGTCGACGAGGTACACCGCGCCGGTGTCGAGCTGTCCGCCGCTGGAGGACCGGACCAGGGCGCCGTGACCGCCCTCGACCGCGGCGGTCTGCCGCAGGTCGGGGTCGTAGAACGCCTCCTGGTCGTCCACCGGGCGAGCGAGGTGCACGACCGGTGCGGCGTCGCCGGTCTCCAGCACGGCACACGCCTGCGCCACCGGGGCGACCTCCTCCTCGGGCCAGGACTCCGGGTAGGTCAGGGAGGTGGACTTGGGTACGTCGATCACGTCGCTCTGGTCGACACTGACCGGCTCGAGGCCGTTCGACAGCCCGGCCACGTAGATGTCGTAGGCGAAGTCGGAGACCGGCGCGAGCCCGTCCCGCATCACGAGGTAGGGCCGGCCGTCGACCAGCACCGGCGTACCGACCTGCTCGGCGCCCGCCGGAGCGGACGCCGCCGTCTCACCGGCTCCGTCGACGTCGAACGGCTTCAGCGGGTCGCCGGGCGGAAAGAGGTCGAGCCACAGGCCGGACACCGGGAGCGGGGTCTGCCCGTCGAGCTCGAGGGTCAGCAGGACGGCGTCGCGGTGCTTCTTGGGCACCTCGTACCGGTGCTGGCCCGAGACGACGTAGAGCTTGCCGTTGGCCTCCACGACCAGCGCGCCGTTGCGCGTGGGGACGGCGGCGGGCTGCCGGTCCACGCGGACCTTGGTCTGCCCCTCCACGTCGGTGCACGCGGTCCACCCGGTCTGCACGAGCCGGTCCTGCTCGGGGAGCACGTCGGGGGCGCCGGGAATCCCGATCGCGGGCCCGGGGACCTGCTCGGCGATCACGTCGTCGGGGACGAAGGTCGGGTCGAGCGACCCCTCTGCCTCCAGCACCAGCCGGGCGGAGGTGGTGTTGATGACCGGGAACAGCTTGCCGTCGACCGCGACGAACCGGGAGCCGCTGGTCTTGCCGATGACCAGGCTGTGCTCCTTCCAGTCCTCGGGCACGGTCGGCTTGAGGAAGCCCGCGGCCGCCGCTCCGGCGACGAGCAGCACGGCCAGGACCAGGCCGCCGACCAGGGTGCGGCCGTAACGGACGGGCTCGACCTCGCGCCCGCCGGGGGCACCGCTGACGAAGGCGGTGACGAGCCGGCGGCGGTTGAACGAGTGCGCCTCGACCAGGTCTCGTTTGCTCGACATACTCCTCAGTCCTCACCGCGGCCAGGGGCCGCCCAGGCATCGACCTGGCGGGCCGGGGTCCCGGTCACCCGGAACCCCGACCCGCCAGCATCAGGCTCACGCTCTGCTCGTGCGGACCTCAGCCGCGGTGGCGTCCCGCCCGGGGCTTGAGCAGGACCGCACCCGCGGCCACCATGCCGAAGCCGAGCAGCGCCAGCGGCGCGGTGCCCTGCGGGCTTCCCGTGTCGGGCAGGATCGAGCCGGTGCCGGCGCGGTTGCGGACCGCGGCTCCCTCGCCCTCCTCCGGGGTCACCCCGGCCTGGCACAGCGCGGGGTCGATGCAGGCGACGGTGCCGGGCGAGGTGTAGCCGCCCGCGTCGGCGTCCGGGATCGTGCCGCCGGTGCCCGGGTTCGCGTACCCGGTGCCCGGCTCGCTGCCGCCGTCGGTGCTGCCGCCGTCGTCGTTGCCACCGCCGGTGCTGCCGCCGTCGTCGTCGTTGCCGCCGTCGCCGGGCAGGGGCCACGGGACCACGTCGTCGTCACCACCGGGCGGGGTCACGCCGCCGCCGTTGTCGCCGTCGTTGCCGCCGCCGTTGTCGCCGTCGCCGCCGTCGTCGTTGCCGCCGCCGTTGTTTCCGTCGTCGCCGTCGTCGCAACCGACGGGCGCGCCGATCTCCTCACAGGGGTCCACGGGCGGGTCCACCGGCGGGTCGACCGGGGGCTCCTCCTCGCAGTCCACCTGGCAGGGCGGCTCCTCCTCACCGGGGTCGGTGGGTGGCTCCTCGCCGCCGCCGGTGAGCGCGTCGATGCACTCCTGCAGCGCCAAGCCCTCGAGCCCGAGGCAGGCCGCCGGGATCTCACCCTCGTGGTCCGAGAACACACCGACGCGCTCGGTGGTTGCGGCCTCACCCGCACTGTCCACCGTCTCGGTGGTGGTCTCGGTGCTGATCTCCGTCGCGTCGGACGCGACACTCTCGGCAGCCAGGGTCGGGGCGGTCAGGCCCAAGAGCAGGAGCCCCCCTGAGATGATCCCGACTGCGGCCAATCTACGACCGGTCTTCATGTTTCCCTTCCTGTTCCTGGGTTCCCCAGCGTTGTGTGGTGCGGTACGTCGGACGGTCCTCATGAGCGAACCCCCGAGACGAGCCCGATGGCGATCACGAGCAGGGGGAGCAGCGCCACCAGGGCGACCAGCTCCGTGATGTCCCCGAGCCGGCCGCGACGCACGGACGGGGCGGTGGGTACGAGGGTGAGCAGCAGGACCGTGGCAGAGGCCAGCGCGGTCAGCACCGCGACGACCCCGCGCCAGTCCGGGTGCAGCACCAGCACGGCCAGTGCTGTGGCAACCAGGCCGACGAGACCGGAGACGAGACCGACCGCGACCTCGGAGCCGACGCGGTACTGGCGGGTGCGCAGCATGAGCACCGCCGCCGCGCACACGGCGACGAGACTGCCGGTCACGCCCAGGCTCACCGCCAGCGGCGCTACCACCAGCAGGACCAGCCCGACGGTCGCGGTCACCGCCAGCAGCACCTCGTGGCCGGAGCGGGCATCGGCCCGGACCCCGGACTCGTCGATGACCTGCGGGTCGGCGGTGATCTCGGCGTGGCTGTGCACCTGCTCGACCTGGGTGCGGGTGGTGCCCAGGGCCAGCCAGGGCAGGGCGCTGCCGGCGACAACCGCGACCACGAGCGCCACCGTGTAGACCGCGGCCGGCCGGAAGCCCGAGACCGCCACGATCCCGCTGGCCGCGGCCAGCAGGGCTCCGGCGGCCAGCGCCGGCACGAGCAGGGTGCGCCGCTCGACCAGGCCGAACGCTGCTAGGGCGCCGACCAGCACCGTCCCGACGGCGGCGAAGGTCACCGGCAGCTCGAGCAGCGGCCCCTCCGGCGCCACGGTGAGACCGCCGACCGCGGCGTAGACGACCGCGGACCAACCCAGCACCAGGGCGGTCTCGTGCTCGCCTCGCACCCGGGCCAGCACGACTCCCGCCGCGGCGAGCACCAGCGCGGTCACACCGGCCGCGGCACCTGCCACGAGGTCCGGCCGCTGCAGGGCCAGCGCGAGGGCGCCGATCCCGAGGACGACCGCGGCGGCCCCGAGCGCCGTCCGCCGGCTGGAGGCGGGCTCCCAGGGCTTCATCTCGCTCTCGACCACGTCGGCCATCGCCTCGACGATGTCGTCGTAGACGCGCGGGGGCCGCCGGTCGACGCCGCGGGTCACCGCCAGCACGGCGCCGTTCTCGACACCCTGCAGAGTCAGGCTGCCCTCGCCGGACAGCTCACGCCCCTCGGCGGTCACCAGGGCGTAGCCGCCGTGCACCGTCTGCGGGTCGAGCACGCCGACCGACCGGGCGATCTCGGGCAGCAGCTCGGCCACCGGGACCGACGTGGGCAGCGCCAGGTCGATCCGGCGGTCGCCGGCAGTCACGGTCACGCGGACGAGCCCGGAGGCGTCCGTCACGGTCTGGGTCACGCGATCACTCCTGGTCCGGTCTCCTCGTCGTCGAGCCAGGCGTCCTCGTCCTCGAAGGCCATCGCCTTGCGACGCGCCTCGTCCTCCTCGCGGCCACGGCCCGAGGCGCCGCCCGCAGCTCCGTGGGCGCCGGTCGCACCCCGGCCTCCAGGCCCCATGCCGGACGCGCCGCGGCCACCTGCCGCCCGTCCGGACGCGTTCTGCCCGGTCGTGCCGGAGGAGGCGGGCGCGACGTACCGGGCACCCGAGGTTCCGGCCCGGCTGCCCGCGGCCGAGCTACCCGCTCCCCCGGCCGTGCCACCGCCCACGGGGGTACCCGGCCGGGCACCCGCGCTGGTCCCGCGCGTGGTCCCGGCGCTCGACCCTGCCGTAGTCGCGGGTGCGCCCGCTCCGCCACCGAGCACGCCGCCGGTGGCTGTGGGGCCGACCGGCTTGCCGATGGCACCGGACCCCGCGGCCGTGGAGCCCCGAGAGCCGCCCCGGATCGCGCCGAGCACGCCCCCGGCCCCACCGATCGCGCCGGCCATGCCTCCGACCGCGCCGCCGCTCATCCCTCCGGCGGAGGCACCGGTGCCACCGACGCCACCTCCGGTCAGACCCGACGTGCCGTCGGCGAAGCCGCCACCTGGCATGCCCGCGCCGATCGCACCGTCCGCGGTCGGGCCCTCGTAGCCGGTCGAGCCGGTGCCGGCACCCGCCGGAGGCTGGCTGCCGAGGACGTGCCCGCTCCCGCTGCCGGCCGGCACGAACTGCGCCACGTGGGTGCCGCCGGAGCCGCCGGCGTAGTCGGAGAGGGCCCGGTCGCGCGCGCCGCCCGGCCCGGCGTACCCGCCCCCGGTGCCGGTTCCTGCGGTTCGGGTGCCGCCGCCGGCTCCGCCATCGCCCGAGCGGTCGAGGCCGCCGTCGTCGTCACCGTTGAGCGGCGGAGCCGCATCGAGCATCTTGCTCTGCGACTCCTGCAGGCTCTCGGCGAGAGCCGAGTTCGCGCTCGCGGCGGCCGCCTCGCGGTCGTTTGTCGCCTGCCGGTGCGCGGTGACCCCGCGCATGTAGGTCATCTCCGCGCGCACCTGCTCGGCGTCGGACCCGGTCATCTCGGGCGCCGAGGGCATCGCCGGGACGACCGGGAGGGCCTGGTAGTCGGTCTGCGCCTTGGACAGTGCGGTGCCTGCCCCGTCGAGCGCCTGCGCGGCGGAGGTCATCTTCACCGCGTGCTCCTCGACCTTGGTCTGCAAGGACGCGAAGGCCGCCCCGGCCGTGTCGGCGGCGTCGCCGGTCCACGCCGCCCGGATCCGGTCCTGGACGGTGCCGAGCTCGGCGGACACGTCCCGCAGACCGCCGCGTGCCGTGCGCCAGGAGCTCGCGGCCTGGTGCAGCGCGCCCGGGTCGGCCGTGAGGGCCTGGATCAGCTTCTGCTCGTTGGGTCCTGCCATGTCACTCTCCCTTTGCCTGGTCGCCCGCCGAGGCGGCGCGACTCCCCCGTCGTCCCAGGAAGACCACACCCAGCACGGCCGACGCGGCCACCGCCACCGTCAGCCAGCCCCAGGCCGGGAACCCGCCGGACTCCTGCTGCGCCTGGGTCGAGTCCTCGCCGGCGGCCGCGCTCTGGGCGTCCGAAGGGCTCGACGCCGCCTCGTCCGGCCCGTCGTCCGCCGACTCGGCCGAGCCCTGGTCGTAGCTGCTCATCGGGTACTGCTCCACGGCCTGCGACCGCGGCACCAGCAGCGGGTTCTCGTCGGGCCAGCGGGTGGGGTCGTGGGCGAGCATGTCGTTGACCGACAGCCCGCCGAACCCGGCGAGCGGGTCCCACGTGTAGCCGCGGGTGCCGCCGGTGAAGTGGATCAGGTGCTGGATCAGCTGGTTGGCTGTCGCGTCCGGGTACTTCGACTTCACCAGGGCCAGCGCTCCGGCGGTGATCGCAGTCGCGCCCGAGGTCCCGGTCCGCTCGCCACGCGACACCCAGGTGCCGTCCTCGAGCAGACCCCCGGCCGGCGCCCCGACCCCCGGGGTCGTGATGGTGGCGTAGTCGAGCTCGGGGCTCTCCTCCCACATCTGGCTGCTCTCGTCCATCGCAGACACCGCGACGACGCCCGGGTGCGCCGCAGGGTAGTAGTCGTCCTGCTCACCACGGTCGGGGTTGGACGCCACGAGGACGGCGCCGAGCCGTTGCGCCTCGGCGAGGTACTTCCGGAGGTGGACCAGCCCGGGGCCGCCGAACGACATCGAGATGACGTCCGCGCCCTCCTTGGCCGCCTGCACGACGGTCCAGCCCATCTCCGCGTAGGAGCACTCCGCCTCGAGATCGTTACGCGGGTTGAAGTCGTTGCTGAAGAAGAGGACCCGTGCGCCCGGCGCCACCCCGGTGACACCCTGACCACCCGCGGCGTTCCCGGTTCCCTGGCCGGCGATCAGCGTCGTCATCGCGGTGCCGTGGTCGGCCCAGCTCGGGTACTTCCTCCCGGAGGGCAACGGGAACTTCCGGCAGGTCACCCGCTTCTCCACGTCGGCGCCGCGGAGATCCGGGACGTCGACGTCGATCCCGCCGTCGATGACCGCGACGGTCACACCCTCACCGGTGGTCTCCTGGTGCCACCGGCCCAGCTTCATCGCGTCGTACCACCAGACGCCGGTGTCCCCGTCCCGCACCGCGGAACCGCCGGGCACCGCCGCGCTCGGAGCCGAGGCCGCGGCGGGCGAGGCCGCGGACGGCACGCCGGCGCCCACCGTGGTCGCCAGGGCGACCAGGGCAAGCGCCAGTGCAGCGGGGTGCCTTCTCAACATCTCTTCCTCTGTGTCCCGGCCCTCAGCTGGTGCCCATGCCGCTGGCGTCGGTCGCACCGGCGGGCGCCGGTCCCGCGGGCGCGTCGGCGGGCGCGTCGGTGGGTGCGTCGGTGGGTGCGGGCGCGTCGGTGGTCGGGACCTCGACGCCACTGTCGTTGAGCCGGGTCTCCCCGCCACCTTGGCCGGGCACCGCGAGGTCGTGCTTGTTCTCCCCGCGGCCACGGTCGTAGTTGTAGGCGCTCTGGTAGGTGTGCCGGGCGTAGCTCCGGCCGAGCGCGGTCAGCGCCGCCTTGGCCGCCTCGTCGGTGTCCTCGTGGCTGTCCGCGCAGGCCCGAAGGTTGCGCTGGAACTCGCGGAGATCGGCGATCACGCCCTCGATGGTCCGCACGAACACCTCGTGCGCTGCCTCGTGCTGGCGTCCGAGCGTCCTGCCCTGCGGCGTCCCGCCGAACGCGCTCACCGGCACCTTGAGGTTCGAGAACGACCGGGTCTCGCTCTCGGCCGTCGACTGCATCGACGCCATCGTCTCGTCGGCGATCCTGCGAATCTCCGCGATGGTCATCTCGATCTCGTTCGCGGCGCGCAGGGCGCCGCCACCACCCACTGCTGCGTGCATGTGCCTACCCCCTCGGAGCCTGCTGGAGCCGGGCGCATCGACGCACCCGGCTCCCCACCTCGGCCGGTCACCCGGCCACCTGCCTGGTCAGCCCCAGCGGGACTGGTTCGCGTTCTCGGTCGCCTGGTAGTCGCTGTTCGAGGTGGACACGGCCGTGCCCACGTCGGCGAGCAGCAGCTTCATGTCGCGGATCGCGGCGTCCCACTTGGCCTTGGCCTGCTGGTAGGACGTCGAGGCCGCGCCGGTCCAGTCCGAGCGCAGCGGCGACAGCTCGGACTCGAGCTGGTCGAGGCGCGCCTCGATCTGGTTGGCCGAGGCCTGGATGTCGGCAGCGGCCGCGTCGAGGCCACCGAAGTTGACCTTGAGTTCTCCTGCGTTCATGCGAGTTTCCCCTGGTTCTCGATGTGGGTGCGGGCGGTCAGCCGAGGCGACCGGACAGCTTGGCGAACGTGGCGGACTGCGCCTCGTCGTTGGCGTTGTAGGTCTGCTCGGAGGACTGCAGGTTCGCCTCGAACTCGTTGAGCGCGGTGATGATCTTGCGGGCGTCCTCGTCCCAGCGGGTCATCACCTGCTGGAAGGCGGCGGCACCTGCGCCGCGCCACTGGGCCCCGATGCCCGACAGCTTGCCGCGCAGGCTGCTGAGCTGCTGGTCGAGATCGCCGCGTGCGGCCTGCACCATCTGGGCGCCGCGGGTGAGTGCCTGGTCCTGCTTCGATACCTCGCCGGCCATGAGCCAGCCTCCCTTCGATCCCCCGTGCCGGGGTCGGCTTCCCCGCCCCCGCCCGAGAAAGTTGGCTTCCATAGAGCGCTGTCGAACGCTGCCGTGCCCCCCGAAGTGGCACGAACGGGTCAAACAGTACTAGTCATGTTTTCCCATGACCACATCCCCCAGACAGGGGGTAAGTACTCAGATCGGTAGGTAAAACCTCCCCGTGCCGACCGGGTCCGACACCTGCGACGGCCGGTCCTGTCACCCGCCCGGGGGTCAGCGGGAGGTGAGCTCCCGGACGAAGGTGAACAGCCCGGTGGCCACGGGAACTGCGGCCACCGCGAGCACGAGGCACAGGCTCTCCACCACGTCGGTGGCCCGCGCCCACCAGATGGACCGCCAGCCACGGCCCACGGCGAGCCCGGTCACCACGACCACGGCACCGACGCTCAGGCACCCGGCCGACCACCACCACAGCTGCACGGTCCCGGCGAGGAGGAGTACGTCGACGAGGACGGCCGTCATGGCCACCCAGCCGGCGAGCCGGAGCACGAGCCGCGGCCCACGTGCCCGGTAGGAGCGGGACCCCAGCGCCAGCGCGGCCCCGCCGCACCCGATGAGCACCAGCACGCCGATCCCGGCCGCGCCGGTGTCGGGCTCGGCGACGAGCAGGGACGCGGTCGCAATCACGACGCCGGCGACCGCAACGGCTCCCGCGCCGACCAGCCGGTGGCCCCGGTGCACCACGTCGAGAACGGTCTGCGGCCGGATCATGCTGCGCCGGCGCGCGGTCCCGCGGGGACGCTCGCGCGCCGACCAGGCGGTGACCGCGAGCCGATCGAGGTCGAGCAGGACCTGGTCGGGCACGTCGACCACGAGGAAGGGCAGCAGCCGCGCGCCGGCGACCGCGGCGACGAACAGCACCGACCACAGGGCCACCGGGGACGCCCCCAGGAGCAGCACCCCGATCGCGGAGCCGGCCACCAGCCCGGAGCCCACCAGCCAGGTGAGGAGCAGCTCGTCCTCGGCCACAGCGGCGAGCGACCGCGCGACCGCGGCCACCACGGCCGCCAGGAGCGCGGCGACCGCGACACCGAGGAGGGCCCCGCCGGGCGCGGGCGTCCAGGTGAGCGCGAGCCCGGCGCCCGCTGCGAAGGCTGGCGCGCTTGCGGCGCGGACGAGTCGCAGGCGTCGACCGGCCGAGCCGAACGGCAACGACGCGACGAGCGCGCAGAGGAGGAGGACGACGGCGCAGGCCGTGCGGGTCGTTCCGGAAGGCGCACCGGCAGCCAGGGCACCCGCCACCGGCCCGAGCACGGACCCGGCCGAGGCGAGGACGTACGGCGCGACCGGACGTGCACCGCCCCCGGGTCGCGCAGGGGCCTGGTCGGCCGCGCTGCCCGGTTCGGCGTCGCCGACCACGGCCACCAGCACGTCCCCGTGCTGCAGGCCCTGGGACGCCAGCGACCGGTCGGACGACAGGCGATGGCCGGTCGGGGTGACCAGGACGACGCCGCCGGGGTGGGACGAACCGGTGGCGTGGGACGAGTCGGTCGGGCCGCCGGGACGACCGACCGCGTCGACGTATGCCGCGACCAGGTCCGACGTACCGGCCCACACCGGCACCGCGACGTCGGCACGCCCCGCGGCGCCGACGACGCTCAGCCGCATGGTCGCCTGCACGACGTTCTGGGTCACGGTCCCTCCCCGTACGCTCGCCAGCCGCTGATCTTGCCCGTCGGGGCGAGCACGGCACGGCTTACTATCATGCACGACGGCGGCCAAAGGGGACATCCGGGACATCCGCCGTACCGCACCGACGGGGAGGACCGCACCTTGGCTACCACGCTGCGACGGGGCCAGAAGCTGGACCCGCCGACCATGCCCTCCGGGCAGCTGGTCCTGCAGCCGCCGCCGGAGCTCCAGCCGCACGAGGGAGCCGGCGGCGCTCTCATGATGGCGCTGCCGATGTTGGGCAGCGTCGGCTCCATCGTCTTCGTGGCCGCGATGCCCGGCGCGGGCGGCCGCGGGATGATCGCGGCGGCGATGTTCCTCGTCGCCACCCTCGGCTTCGTGGGTGTCAGCATCGACCGGCAGCGCAAGCAGCGCTACGCGAAGGTGACCGGCGCACGCCGTGAGTACCTGCAGTACCTCGCCGGCGTCCGGAAGGTGGTCCGCGAGGCCGCCGACGAGCAGCGCGAGAGCCTCACCTGGACCCACCCGGAGCCGCGCTCGCTGCCGGCGCTCGCCGAGGAGCGGACCCGGGTCTGGGAGCGGGGCCCTGACAGCACCGAGCTGCTGCAGACCCGGTACGGCGTCTCGTCCCAGCCGCTCGCGCTCCAGCTGCTACCACCGGAGACCGCCCCCATCGAGCAGCTCGACCCCGTCGCCGCCTCTGCCCTGCACCGGCTCCTGGTCGTGCACCGGGTGCAGCCCGAGCTCCCGGCCGCGGTCGACCTCCGTGCCTTCGACCGGATCGAGCTGACCGGTGAGGCCGAGCAGGCCCGTGCGATGGCCCGGGCCATGGTCTGCTCCTCCACCGCCTTCCACGGGCCCGACCAGCTGCTCGTCGCCGTGCTCGGGAACGACGACACCCTGGCCCACTGGGACTGGGTGAAGTGGCTGCCCAACGCACAGAGCCCGCGTGACCACGACGCGCTCGGTCCCAGCCGGATGGTCACCACCAACATCGACGACCTCGCCGCGATGCTGCCCGAGGACCTCGTCGACCGGCCGCGCTTCGGGGCCGACCAGCGTCCCGCCACTCCGCACGTGCTGCTCGTCCTGGACGGCGGGGTGCTGCCTCCGGGCAACCACCTCGTGCCGGAGGAGGGTGTCCACGGCGTCACCGTCCTGGACCTCCCCGAGCGCTGGTCCGAGCTCGAGGAGCCGACCCGGCTGCGGTTCGCGATCGAGCCGGCGGCCCTGTCCGACGGTCGCGCGGCCGTCACCGCGCTCCGCATGCACGAGGACCCGGTCCGCGCCGCCGGCGACCAGGTCGACCTGGCCACGGCCGAGGCGTTCGCCCGCCGGCTGGCGCCGCTCTACGTCGGCGAGGGACCTGTCCGTGACACCGCCGCCTCCGGACCTGCGGACATCGGTGACCTGCTCGGTGTCGGCGACGTGCGTGGTTTCGACCTGGCCACGGCCTGGCGGACCCGCCCGGCACGCGACCGGTTGCGGGTGCCGATCGGCACCGGTGACAACGGCGGGCCGATCCACCTCGACCTGAAGGAGTCCGCGCAGCAGGGCATGGGTCCGCACGGTCTGGTGATCGGCGCGACCGGCTCCGGCAAGTCGGAGTTCCTGCGCACCCTCGTCCTCGGTCTCGCGATGACGCACTCCTCGGAGACGCTGAACATGGTGCTCGTCGACTTCAAGGGCGGGGCCACCTTCGCGGGGATGTCGGAGATGCCGCACGTCTCCGCGGTGATCACCAACCTCGCGGACGAGCTGACGCTGGTGGACCGGATGCAGGACGCGCTGTCCGGCGAGATGGTCCGCCGCCAGGAGCTGCTCCGCCAGGCCGGCAACTACGCGTCGCTGCGGGACTACGAGAAGGCACGCGCCGCGGGTGAGCCGTTGGAGCCGCTGCCCAGCCTGCTGATCGTGGTCGACGAGTTCTCCGAGATGCTCTCGGCCAAGCCCGAGTTCATCGACCTGTTCGTGGCGATCGGCCGGCTCGGCCGCTCGCTGGGGCTGCACCTGCTGCTGGCGTCGCAGCGGCTCGAGGAGGGCCGGCTGCGTGGCCTGGAGAGCCACCTGTCCTACCGGATCGGTCTCCGCACCTTCTCCGCGGCCGAGTCCCGGGCCGTGCTCGGTGTCCCCGACGCCTACGAGCTCCCGCCGGTCCCCGGACTCGGCTACCTCAAGCCGGACCAGTCGACGCTGCTGCGGTTCAAGGCGGCCTACGTCTCCGGCCCGCCGCCCGAGCGCGCGGGGGCTTCTCGCGACGAGTCGGGCACGCAGGTCCGCAGCATCCTGCCCTTCACCGTGGGGCACGTGCTCGCGCCCCTGCGTGAGGAGGTCACCGAGGCCGCGCCCGTCGTACCCTCCACGCCGGCCGACCGCCGCTCGGTCCTCGACATCGCGGTGGACCGGATGGCCGGGCAGGGTCCGGCGGCGCACCGGGTCTGGCTGCCGCCGCTCGACGTGCCCGACACCCTGGACTCGCTCATGCCCGACCTCACCGTCGACGACGGGGTCGGCCTGGTCTCGCCGTCGTGGCGCGGGCGCGGGGGCTTGACCGTCCCGCTCGGCATCCTCGACCGGCCGCGCGAGCAGCGCCGCGACGTGCTCACCGTGGACCTGGCCGGCGCGGGCGGGCACGTGGCCGTCATCGGCGGCCCGCGCAGCGGCAAGAGCACGCTGCTGCGCACGATCGTGTCCAGCCTCGCCCTGACCACCACCCCCGCGGAGAGCCAGTTCTACGTGCTCGACTTCGGTGGCGGAACGTTCGCGCCGATGGTGGACCTACCGCACGTGTCGGGCGTGGCGACCCGGTCCGAGCCCGACGTGGTGCGCCGCGTCCTCGCCGAGATCCAGGGGATCGTCGACCGGCGCGAGGCCTACTTCCGCGACCAGGGCATCGACTCGATCGAGACCTACCGGGCGCGCCGCCGGGAGGGCCGGGCCGATGACGGGTACGGCGACGTGTTCCTGGTCGTCGACGGCTGGAGCACGTTGCGCTCGGACTTCGACACGATGGAGATGGAGCTGCAGGCCCTGGCCCAGCGGGGTCTCACGTTCGGCCTGCACCTGGTCACCACCTCCGGCCGGTGGGCGGACTTCCGCGCCGCGATCCGGGACCTGTTCGGCACTCGGATCGAGCTCCGGCTCGGTGACCCCAACGACTCCGAGATCGACCGCAAGGTGGCCCAGCTCGTGCCGGCTGGAAGGCCCGGACGCGGCATCGTCGCCGGCAAGCTGCACTTCCTCGGCGCGCTGCCCCGCGTCGACGGTCGGCACGAGCCCGGCTCGGTCGGCGACGGCGTCGAGGACTTCGTCGAGCGCGTCGGCAAGGCCTGGGCGGGCCAGCACGGCCCGAAGCTGCGCCTGCTGCCGGAGCGGATCGACCTCGACCGGGTCCGCCGGCTGGCCGACCGCGACGGCTCGCTCGCGTCCGACCGGCGTCTCTACGTCGCCGTCGACGAGCGCGACCTCGCCCCGGTCGGGCTCGACGTCGACCGGGAGCCGCACCTGCTCGCGTTCGGCGACAGCGGCTCCGGCAAGAGCGCCCTGCTGCGCACCTACGTCCGTGAGGTCATGCGCACCAGGACCGCCGACGAGGCGCAGATCGTCGTCGTGGACTACCGGCGTTCGCTGCTCGGAGAGGTGCCCGACGAGTACCTGCTCCACTACCTGACCAGCGCCGGCCAGGCCGCCCCCGCGCTGACCGAGCTGGCGCAGTACCTGCAGTCCCGGCTGCCCGGCCCGGACGTGACGCCCGAGCAGCTGCGCAACCGGTCGTGGTGGTCGGGAGCGGAGGCGTTCGTGGTCGTGGACGACTACGACCTCGTGGCCACCCAGGCCGGGTCGCCCCTGCTGCCGCTCGTGCCGCTGCTGGCCCAGGCCCGCGACATCGGCCTGCACGTGCTGCTCACCCGCCGGTCCGGGGGCGCGTCCCGGTCGCTCTACGAGCCGGTCATCCAGTCGCTGCGCGACCTGGCCATGCCCGGCCTGCTGCTGTCCGGCAGCCCCGACGAGGGACCGCTGCTCGGCACCGCGAAGCCAGAGCCGGCCGTGCCGGGCCGCGCGAAGCTGGTCACTCGGGACCGCGGCGTCGAGGTCGTGCAGACCGCGTGGACCGACCCTTCCTTGTAGGAACGACAAGAACGGAACGAAGGACAGCCCCGGCCTCGCGGCTCTCAAAACCGCAAGGCCGGGGCTGTCCCCAGTCCCGGTCCGGTGTCGCCCGCCGGGGAAAGTGGGTCTCGCCCGCGCGTCGGCTCAGCTGAGCTCGCGCTTGAGGATCTTCCCGGTCGCGGTCATCGGCAGGCTCGAGGCGAACTCGATGATCCGGGGGTACTTGTAGGAGGCCATCTGCTCCCTGCACCAGGCGACCATCTCGTCCTCGCTCAGCGAGGCTCCCTCGTTGAGGATCAGGAACGCCTTGACCTCCTCGCCGTGGCTCTCGTGAGGCACGCCGACGACCGCGGCGAGGGAGACCGCCTCGTGCGTCATCAGCACCTCCTCGATCTCGCGCGGGTACACGTTGAAGCCGCCGCGGATGATCATGTCCTTGGCACGGTCGACGATGTAGTAGTAGCCGTCCTCGTCGCGGCGGGCCAGGTCGCCGGAGCGGAACCAGCCGTTGTTCATCACCGCGTCGGTCGCCTCGGGCCGGCCGTAGTAGCCCTTCATGATGTTGTGCCCGCGGATGGCGATCTCGCCGATCTCGTCGGCACCCTCGACCGTCTTCCAGTCCGGGTCGATCAGCTTCACGTCGACACCCCAGATCGGGGTGCCGATCGAGCCCGGCTTGGACGGCCGGTCCCGGTGGTTGAACGTCGCGACCGGGCTGGTCTCCGACAGGCCGTAGCCCTCGAGGATGTCGACGTGGAAGCGCTCCTTGAACTCCTTGATGATCTCCACCGGCAGGCTCGAGCCGCCGGCGACGGCGGTGCGCAGGTTGGCCGCGATCCGGTCCACGTCGACGTCGTCGGTGAGCGCGCCGAGCAGGCCCCAGTACATCGTCGGCACCCCGGCGAAGAACGTGATCGTCTCCTTCTGCATCAGCCCCACCACGGTGGCCGCGTCGAACCGGGGCACGAGCACCAGGGTCGCCGCGGTGGCGAAGCCGGCGTTCATCTGCACGCTCTGCCCGAAGGAGTGGAACAGCGGCAGGGTGAGCAGGTGGGTCTCGTGCCCCTCGGCCGGGGTGCCGAACAGCCGGTTGGAGGTGAGCGCGTTGAGCACCAGGTTGGCGTGCGAGAGCTCCGCTCCCTTCGGCTGACCGGTCGTACCGCTGGTGTAGAGGATCACCGCGGTGTCGGTCTCAGCGGTCTGCACCGGCTCGAACCGCGGCGACTGGTCCTTGGTGGCCTGGGCCAGCGTCTCGGTGCCCTCGACCGTTGACGCGGCGGTCGGGTCGGCGGCGATCATGAAGAAGTGCTCGCACCCGGGGGTGTCGCCGAACCCCTTGTGCCCCTCCGCACCCATCGGCAGGTCCGGCGTGCCCTGGAAGCAGAAGTAGGCCTTGGCGTCGGAGTCGTCGAGGTGGTAGGCGATCTCGCGTCCCTTGAGCAGGACGTTGAGCGGGACCACGACCGCGCCGGCCTTCAGGATGCCGTAGTAGACGATCGGGAAGTACGGCAGGTTCGGGCAGGACAGGGCCACCTTGTCGCCGGGCCGGATGCCCCGCGACACCAGCAGGTTGGCGACCTGGTTGGCCGCCCCCTCGACCTGGGCGTAGGTCAGCCGGGTGTCCCCGAGGACGACCGCGTCCCGGTCCGGGTGGTTGCGGGCACTGTCTTCGAGGAAGATCGAGAGGTTCAGCACGTGTCACTCCTTGGGCACTGGGTCAGAACTTCTGTCCGGTCAACAGCTCGTACGCCTCGACGTAGCGGGCGCGGGTGCGTTCGACGACCTCGTCCGGGAGGGCCGGCGGCGGGTCGTCGGAGTCCCTGGACCAGCCACTCTCGGGAGAGGTGAGCCAGTCCCGGACGATCTGCTTGTCGTACGACGGTGGAGCCTGTCCGGGCCGCCACAGGTCGGCCGGCCAGAACCTCGACGAGTCCGGCGTGAGCACCTCGTCGGCGAGCACGACCGTGCCGTCGGGACGAGCACCGAACTCGAGCTTGGTGTCCGCGAGGATGATCCCCTTCGCACGGGCGATCTGCTCGGCCCTGCCGTAGACCTGCAGGGTCAGGTCGCGCAGCACCGCTGCCTTCTCCTCGCCGATGACGCCGGCCACCTCGTCGTACGACACGTTCTCGTCGTGGTCGCCGACGCCCGCCTTGGTGGCGGGGGTGAAGATCGGCTCCGGCAGTCGCGAGGCGTCGACGAGGCCCTCGGGGAGCCGCACACCGCAGACCTCGCCGGTGCTCCGGTAGTCCGCGAGCCCGGAGCCGGTCAGGTAACCGCGGGCCACGCACTCCACCGGGAACATCGCGAGCTGCTCGCAGACCACCGCGCGTCCCCGGACCGCCTCAGGCACGTCGGTCGACAGCACGTGGTTGGGAACGAGGTCGGCGAGCTGGTCGAACCACCACAGCGACATGCGGGTGAGGATCGCACCCTTGTCCGGGATGGTCGTGTCGAGCACGAAGTCGTAGGCCGAGATCCGGTCGCTGGCCACCATCAGCAGCCGGCCGTCCGCGAGCCGGTACAGGTCACGCACCTTGCCCGAGTGGATGTGCTCGGCCCCTTCGATGACCGGGGCCTGCGGGATGCCGGTGGGGGCGCTGCTCATGGCGTGATCCTACGCACGCCGTTCTGCCGCGTGCAGGGAAGTCTCAGGGCGCGAGGCGGCGACCCGTCCGCGGGACGGCGGCAGGGGTTTGGGAAGGTAAGGGCATGCCCGAGTCTGCTGAAGAGGTCTACGCCCGCGTCGTCACCGCAGCCGGCGAGGACGGCCGGCTCCCCCTGCCCCCGGTCACCGAGTGGGACACCTTCCCGTTCGAGGGTGACCTGCGCACCCGTCCGCTGCAGCCACCGGTCGAGGCGGAGACGCCTCGCCACGGGGCAGACGGCGTGGGCTGCTGGCGCTGCGCGAACCCCGACGGCGACGTGATCTGGCGCAACGAGCGCTGGACCGTGGCGTCCACCCAGCAGCCCACCGGCCTGCCGCTCGTGCTGTTCCTGCAGTCGCGCGAGCACATGGACTTCCACGAGATGGACGACGACCTGGCCGCCGAGTTCGGCCGGGCCACCAACCACCTGCACCGGATCATGGCGCACCTGCCGAACATCGGCCGGGTGCACATCGGCAAGTGGGGTGACGGGTCCGAGCACCTGCACGTGTGGTTCATGGCCCGCACCGCGCGGATCGAGCAGACGCTCGGCAGCTTCGCCGCGATCTGGGACGACGTGCTCCCGCCGGTGCCCGAGGAGATCTGGCGCGCGGACCTGCACGAGGTGGCCCGCAAGCTCGCCACCCACGACGGCGAGGCCCTGGTCTGACCTCTCGCCGGGTCACCCGGCTCGGGCCTGCGCTGCCGCACGTGCGTCCGTGCCCGCTCCGGACCTGAAAGTGGTCACTCCCGACGTGCTCCGGCCGCCGCCGGACGCCGGGAGTGACCACTCTTCGCGGGACGGGTGTCGTCAGTCGGTGTCGCGGCTCCACGGCCGGCTGTCGCCGCCCAGGCCCGGGCCCCACTCCCCAACCCGCCGCGGGCCCGCCCGGGACCGAGAACGGAGGCGGGAGTGGGAACGGAAGCGGGAGCTAGAGGATCGCTCCGGGGGTGTACGCAGCCGCCTCCGGGTGCCGTTTGGCGACCTCGTCGACCCGGCGTACGACGGACTCCACTTGCGCCTGCGCGGCACCGGTGAACGTGATCGGCTCGGCCACCAGCGAGGCGAGCTGCTGCTCGGTGAGGCCGAGGCGCTCGTCCGCGGCCAGCCGCGCGAACACGTCGTTCTCGGCCTGCCCCTGACGCATGGCCAGGGCGACCCCGACCGCGGCCTCCTTGATCGCCTCGTGAGCGGTCTCCCGGCCGACGCCGTTGCGGACCGCGGCCATCAGCACCTTGGTCGTGGCCAGGAACGGAAGGTACCGGTCGAGCTCGCGCTGGATCACCGCGGGGAACGCACCGAACTCGTCGAGCACGGTGAGGAAGGTCTGGAACAGCCCGTCGGCGGCGAAGAACGCGTCCGGCAGCGCGACCCGGCGCACCACCGAGCAGGACACGTCGCCCTCGTTCCACTGGTCGCCGGCGAGCTCGCCGACCATCGACAGGTAGCCGCGCAGCACGACCGCGAGGCCGTTCACGCGCTCGCAGGAACGGGTGTTCATCTTGTGCGGCATCGCCGAGGACCCGACCTGGCCCTCCTTGAACCCCTCGGTGACCAGCTCGATGCCGGCCATCAACCGGATCGTGGTGGCCAGGTTGGACGGGCCCGCCACCGTCTGCACCAGGGCGGAGACCACGTCGAAGTCCAGGGACCGCGGGTACACCTGACCCACCGAGGTCAGCACGTGGTCGAAGCCGAGGTGCGCGGCCACCCTGCGCTCGAGCTCGTCGAGCTTGCCGGCGTCACCGTCGAGCAGGTCGAGCATGTCCTGGGCCGTGCCGACCGGCCCCTTGATCCCGCGCAGCGGGTAGCGGGCCAGCAGCTCCTCCACCCGGTCCAGCGCCACCAGCATCTCGTCGGCGACGGTCGCGAAGCGCTTGCCGAGCGTGGTCGCCTGGGCCGCGACGTTGTGCGAGCGCCCGGCCATGACGAGGGTCTCGTGCTCGGAGGCCAGCCGGCCGAGCCGGACCAGCGTCGCGACCACCCGGTCGCGCACGAGCTCCAAGGACGCGCGCACCTGCAGCTGCTCGACGTTCTCGGTCAGGTCGCGCGAGGTCATCCCCTTGTGGATGTGCTCGTGCCCGGCGAGGGCGCAGAACTCCTCGATCCGCGCCTTCACGTCGTGCCGGGTGACCCGCTCCCGCGCGGCGATCGAGTCCAGGTCCACCTGGTCCACGACCGCCTCGTAGGCCTCCACCACCCCGTCGGGGATCGCGATGCCGAGGTCCTGCTGCGCCTTGAGCACCGCGATCCACAGTCGGCGCTCGAGGACGATCTTGTGCTCGGGCGACCACAGCGCGGCGAGGTCGGCCCCGGCGTACCGGTTGGCGAGGACGTTGGGGATGGTCACGGTGATCGGGCTCCTCGGGTCCCGCGGGTCAGACGCCCGCGGCGATGTCGGTGCGGTGGTGGCTGCCTTCGATACGGATCTTCTGCACGCCCTGGTAGGCGCGTGCCCGGGCGTCGGCGACGTCGCTGCCGACCGCGGTGACCGCGAGCACCCGGCCGCCCGAGGTGAGGATCACCCCGTCCTCGCCGTGCGCGGTGCCGGCGTGGATGACGTCCACGCCCGTGATCCGCTCGGCGTCCATCAGGCCGTGCACGGGGTCGCCCTTGCGCGGGGTGCCGGGGTAGTCCTGCGCGGCGACCACGACGGCGACCGCCGCCCCCTCGCGCCAGCGCAGCGGCTCGACCCCGGCAAGCCGGCCCTGCGCCGCCGCCTGCAGCACGACACCGAGCGGCGACTC
>DATIBI010000053.1:0-3163 GCA_035457605.1 Nocardioidaceae bacterium | reverse complement strand
GACGCGCCCACCCAGGTCGTGGGCGTCGATGACGACCAGCCCACGCGGGCCGACACCGCGCTCGTCACCGAGGTCGCACCGGCGCCGACGACACCGTTGACCGCCCCCGCGCCGGTCGCGCCGGCGGTGCTCGCGCCGGCCCGGGAGCCGTACATGACCCCGCCGCCCCCGCAGCCGCGGCCGGTCATCGGCGAGGACGAGGACGAGTCCTGGCAGGAGCAGCCGCCGGCCCCGTCGTCCCCGGAGCGTCCGACGCCGACGGCACGGTTCCAGCGCAGCCTGATGCTGGTCGGCATGTTCGGCCTCGTCGTGGCCGGGTTCGCGCTCGCGCCGTACCTCTCGATCGTCGCCATCGGCGCCCTCGTGCTCGTCGTGCGCACCCTCTCGTGGGTCAGCGAGGCGCAGCGGGACCGGCGGCTCCGCCGGGGTCCGCGGTGGTACGACGGGACGCTCGCCCTGCTCTCGACACCGTGGTACCTGCTCGTCGCCGCCGGCGGCACCCTGATGCTGCTGCTCTGGGCGGCCGGCATCGCGTTCGTGACCGGCATCGGCGCCCTGCTGTTCCGGCCGCCGGTGCAGACCGGGCTGCTCGTGATGGGAGCCGTGCTCGCCGTGGCGCTGTGGTGGGGACCCGGGTCGCGCCGGCTGCGCCGGTCCGCGCGGGAGCTGATCGGCGGCGTCACCCGGTCCGCCACAGCCGGCTGGCTGATGGTGGCGCTGGTCGCGGCCGGGTTCGCGCTCACCACCTTCACCCTGCTCGGCAACGGCACCATCTGGGCCCCGCAGCCGGGCCCGCCGTGGCGCGAGGGGACCCTGCTCGCCGACCTGCTGGGGTTCGTCAGTATCTGAGACCGGGTTCCACCTGCTGGATGCCCGTGGCAGACTCGAGGCGTGACCAGGCAGCCCATCATTATCAGCTAGCGCGCCACGCACCATGGCGCGCTGACCTCTCGTTCCCACGGGAGGTTTTTTTGTTGGCTGACCACGAGAGAACGCGACGCGAGGACTGACACCCATGACCACCACGGCCCCCGACCCGAGTGGCTTCCACGTCTACGACACGACCCTGCGCGACGGGGCCCAGCAGGAGGGGCTGAACCTCTCCGTTGCGGACAAGCTCACCATCGCGCGCCAGCTCGACGGCCTCGGCGTGGGCTACATCGAGGGCGGCTGGCCGGGTGCGAACCCCAAGGACACCGAGTTCTTCCGGCGGGCCCGGTCCGAGCTCACCCTGCAGAACGCGCGGCTGGCCGCGTTCGGCGCCACCCGCCGCGCCGGGGTCAAGGCCGCCGACGACCCGCTGGTCGCCGCGCTGCGCGACAGCGGCGCCGGCGTGGTCACCCTGGTCGCCAAGTCCCACGACCGGCACGTCGAGCTCGCGCTGCGGACCACGCTCGACGAGAACCTCGCGATGGTCCGGGACACTGTCTCCCACCTGCGCGCGGAGGGGCAGCAGGTCTTCCTCGACGCCGAGCACTTCTTCGACGGCTACCGCGACAACCGGGACTACGCGCTCGAGGTGCTGCGCACCGCCTACGAGGCCGGCGCGGAGGTGGTCGCGCTGTGCGACACCAACGGCGGGATGCTGCCGCCCTGGGTCGCCGACGTGGTGCACGACGTGATCGAGTCCACCGGGGTGCGGGTCGGCATCCACTGCCACAACGACACCGGCTGCGCCGTCGCGAACACGCTCGCGGCGGTCGACGCCGGGGCCACGCACGTCCAGGGCACCCTGAACGGCTACGGCGAGCGCACCGGGAACGCCGACCTGGTCGCGGTGGTGGCCAACCTCGAGCTGAAGCTGGACCGGCCGGTGCTGCCCCCGGGACACCTGCGGGAGGCGACCCGGATCGCCCACGCGGTCGCCGAGGTCACCAACGTTCCTCCGGCCTCCCGACAGCCCTACGTCGGGGTCAGCGCCTTCGCGCACAAGGCGGGGCTGCACGCGAGCGCGATCAAGGTCGACCCGAACCTCTACCAGCACCTCGACCCGGTCCAGGTCGGCAACGACATGCGGCTGCTGGTCTCGGACATGGCCGGACGCGCGACCATCGAGCTGAAGGGCCGCGAGCTCGGCTTCGAGCTCGGTGACGACAAGGACCTGGTCACCCGGATCACCAACCGGGTCAAGGAGCTGGAGTCGCGTGGCTACACCTTCGAGGCCGCTGACGCGTCGTTCGAGCTGATGCTGCTCGAGGAGGTCGAGGGGGCCCGTCCGACGTACTTCGACGTCGAGTCCTGGCGGGTGATCACCGACTCCAAGCCCGGTGACGAGGCGGTCTCGGAGGCGACGATCAAGCTGTACGCCGGCGGGGCGCGGATCATCACCACGGGGGAGGGCAACGGCCCGGTGAACGCGCTGGACCACGCCCTGCGCGAGGCGATCGGGCAGGCCTACCCGGAGGTCGCGAAGTTCGAGCTGATCGACTACAAGGTGCGGATCCTCGACCAGGGGCACGGCACGGACGCGGTGACCCGGGTGCTCATCGAGACGACCGACGGCGAGAGCTCGTGGGTCACGGTCGGGGTGGGCCACAACGTGATCGAGGCGTCGTGGGGAGCACTGTTGGACGCGGTCACCTTCGGCCTGCGCCGGCACGGTGAGCGGCCCCGGCGGGAGACTCCCTAGACGCCGCTAGTCTGCATCGCAGACAGCACACCCACTCGGAGACCCACTCGGAGGTCGGTCATGGCGGACGTCAAGCAGCACAAGGTGGTCCTCGACGAGTCGGAGATGCCGACGCGCTGGTACAACGTCCTGCACGACCTGCCCACGCCGCCGCCGCCGGTGCTGCACCCGGGCACCGGACAGCCGGTCGGACCCGAGGACCTCGCGCCGCTGTTCCCGATGGACCTGATCCTGCAGGAGGTCAGCTCCGAGCAGTACGTCGACATCCCCGAGGAGGTCCAGGACGTCTACCGGCTGTGGCGGCCCAGCCCGCTCTACCGGGCGCACCGGCTGGAGGCCGCGCTCGGCACACCGGCACGGATCTACTACAAGTACGAAGGTGTCTCGCCCGCAGGCTCGCACAAGCCGAACACCGCGGTGCCGCAGGCCTTCTACAACGCCAAGGCCGGGATCCGGAAGCTGACC
Organism: Nocardioidaceae bacterium; assembly: GCA_035457605.1. Taxonomy (GTDB): domain Bacteria; phylum Actinomycetota; class Actinomycetes; order Propionibacteriales; family Nocardioidaceae; genus Nocardioides_C. Next base: position 69 of record DATIBI010000053.1, on the reverse strand, counting down.
ACGGAGACCGGCGCCGGCCAGTGGGGCAGCTCGCTGGCGTTCGCGTGCGCGCAGTTCGACCTCGAGTGC
>DATIBI010000052.1:0-13040 GCA_035457605.1 Nocardioidaceae bacterium | reverse complement strand
CAGGCCGAGGAGGCCGCGCTGTCCGGGGACGCGTCCGCGGTGAAGCCCGGGTCGCTGTGGACCGGGGAGTCGCTGTTCGGCGGAACCGGCTACGCCGACCTCGGCTCCGGCTCGTCGGCCGGCTTCGAGGTGGCGAGCCTGCCGCGGTCGCTGGTGCTGCCGGTGCTCGACCTGGCACCTGGCAGCGAGGCGGTCACGACGTTCCGTGCCGGGGACCGGCTGCTCGGCCGGGCGGCGTCGGGTGACGTCGGCGCGCAGGGCGACTCGCCTGCCCCCGGTGCGCTGCTGCCGGTCACCCTGTCCGACGTACTCCCCGACGACGCCACACAGCTGACCGCGACCACCTCCGGCGGCTCGGCCCGGCTGGACGCGGTGATGCTCGAGCCGCTGGTCTCCCGGCTGGTCCTGGGCGGGGACGGCCACGGCACCGCGCTGCTGTCGAGCGCGTCGGAGAAGGACGAGCGCGCCCAGGTGCGGGTCCCCGGCTCCGGTCCCGCGCGCATCGAGACGTACGACGGGCAGGGCAACCGCGTCGACGTACTCCTCTCCCCTGCCCGGACCGTCCCGGTCACCGTCCCCGCCGGAGGCTTCGCCATCGTCCGACGCTGACCAGGCCGCGACCTGCCTGAACCCAACCCCCTGAACTCGACCCCCTGAACTCAGCTCCCTGAACTCACGACAACGAACGAGGAGACATGTCCGCACACACCACCCCCCACGCAGAGTTCCCGCTCGGCCCGTTCACGCCCTACCCGCAGAACCCGATCCTGCGCCCGCAGGGTGACGGCTGGGAGTCCGCGAGCGTCTACAACCCGGCCGCCGTGGTCAAGGACGACAAGGTCGTGCTGCTCTACCGCGCCCACGCCGACGACATCGTGTCGCACGTCGGGCTGGCCACCAGCGAGGACGGCATCCACTTCGACCGGCACCCGGAGCCGGTGCTCTCGCCCAGCGAGGACTACGACGAGTTCGGCTGCGAGGACCCGCGGGTCACCGAGGTCGACGGCACGTACTACATGACCTACACCGGCTGGGACCGGAAGTCCGCGCTGCTGTGCCTGGCCACCTCGACCGACCTGTACACGTGGACCAAGCACGGCCCGATGTTCCCCGACTTCAACACCTTCCTGCCGCAGGGCAACGGCCAGGACGCGCCGTGGAGCAAGGCCGGCGGGATCCTGCCGGTGCCGATCGACGGCCGGTACCTGATGTACTTCGGCGAGGGCTCGATCTGGTACGCGTGGTCCGAGGACCTGATCCACTGGACGCCGTGCTCCAACGACGAGCCGGTGATGGTCCCGACCCCGCCCGGCACCTTCGGCGAGTTCCTGGTCGAGGTCGGGCCGCAGCCGATCCTCACCAACAACGGGCTGGTCCTGCTGCTGCACAACGCGGCGGTGAAGAACGACGACGGCTCGGTCCGCTACACCTGCGGCCAGCTGCTGTTCGACCCCGCCGACCCGGCCACGATCCTGGCTCAGATGAACCGGCCCTGGCTCGAGCCCACCACGCACGAGGACACCCACGGCCTGGTCTCCAACGTCACCTTCGTCGAGGGTCTCGTGCACTTCCGGGACACGTGGTTCGCCTACTACGGGCAGAGCGACTCGACGCTGGGTGTGGCGACCTACAAGGTCGGTGACCGCTACTCCAAGCTGGGTGCGTCCTGATGGCCTGGCTCTCCTCACCCGCACACCACCGGTGGCTGGAGGCCGAGGGTGACCGGCTGCTGTCCTTCTCCAGGGCGGCCCGGCACCCGGCCGGTGGCTTCGCCTGGCTCGACGTGGCCGGCAAGCCGATGCTGGACCGGCCGGTGGAGCTGTGGATCAGCTGCCGGATGACCCACGTGTTCGCGCTCGGGCACCTGCTCGGCCGGCCAGGCTGCGGGCCGCTGGTCGACCACGGGCTCGCTGCCCTGGCCGGCAGGTTCCGCGACGCGGAGAACGGCGGCTGGTACGGCGCGGTCGACGCCTCCGGTCCGGTGAAGCGGGAGAAGGAGGCCTACCAGCACGCGTTCGTGGTGCTCGCCGCGGCCAGCGCCACCTCCGCCGGCCGACCGGGCGCCTCGGCGCTCCTCGACGAGGCGCTCGGGGTCCTGCTCGGCCGGTTCTGGGACGACGAGCACGGGATGGTCGTCGACGTGTGGGACGAGAAGTTCTCCGACCTCGACCCCTACCGCGGCGTGAACGCGAACATGCACACCGTCGAGGCGCTGCTCGCGGCCTACGACGCGCTCGGTGACCGCGAGCTCGTCGGGCCGGACCTGCTCGAGCGGGCGCTACGGATCATGACCCGGGTCGTGCACGACCTCGGGCCCGCGCACCGGTGGCGGCTGCCCGAGCACTTCGACACCTCGTGGCAGCCGCTGCTCGAGTACAACCGGGACACCCCGGCCGACCCGTTCCGGCCCTACGGCGCGACGGTCGGGCACTGGCTGGAGTGGGCCCGGTTGGCGCTGCACCTGCGCGCGGCGCTGGGCCCGTCCGCCCCCGAGTGGCTGCTCTCGCACGCGCAGTCGCTGTTCGAGGCGTCGGTGCACCAGGGCTGGGCGGTCGACGGCGCGGACGGGTTCGTCTACACCGTGGACTGGGAGGGAAGGCCCGTCGTACGCGAGCGGATGCACTGGGTGGCGGCGGAGGCGACGGCGACGGCGGCGGCGCTGCACGCGGCGACCGGCGCGAACGGCTACGCCCGCTGGTACGAGACCTTCTGGGACCACATCGGCGAGGTGTTCCTCGACCACGAGCTCGGCTCCTGGCGACACGAGCTCGACCCGTCCAACCGGCCGAGCGGGGTCACCTGGAACGGGAAGCCGGACACCTACCACGCGTTCCAGGCCACGCTGGTCCCGCGGCTCCCGCTGACCCCGACATTCGCCGCGGCCCTGCGGGACGGGCTGCCGGGCTGACCCCCGGACGTGCAAGACCCCCGACTCAGACGGGGGAACAGAGTCGGGGGTCTTGCTTGGGATCACTTCCGGTCTCGGGTCCGGTCGCTCTCCTTGAACACCACGATGACATGCCGTTCAAGGGGTGTCCGAGAAACGTGGATTCTTTACCGAAGGTCCTGTCAAAGCCCGATTCAGGTGCATTCGCCGGCCCCTAGACTCCTTCGCGGGGGATGAGAAATGGGGGAAGCACGATGAGCCGAGCACGCACGAGGACACCACCGAAGAACCCGAGCCGCACCGGCCCTCTCAGCTGGCTGGTCCTCGGGGTCCTGGTCGTCGTGACCGTGTACCTGGTCGCGCGGCTGTTCCTGTCCTGGCCACCGCCGCTGCCGGAGTCCTCGTCGCAGCCGGTGGGCGCGGGCGTGGTCCAGCGCGGCTGAGGAGGTACGTCGGACGGGGCGGCAACCCTGACCGCCCCGGGCCGGCGCCACCACAACCCGCGGCTCACGCCACCACAACGCGCGGCTCGCGCCACCACAACGCGCGGCTCGCGCTCGTGGCTACTGCCGGACGAGCCGGCCCCACAGGTGCGGCTGGAGCTCTTGGCCCATCGCCGCCATGTCGTAGGCCCACAGCAGGTCGCCCTCGACCAGGCCGTAGAGCCGGTGGCCGCCGACGTACTCCTTCGCCGTCTGCGTGCGCGCGACGGCGTCGGTGGTGATCTCGACCTTGGCGCCCTCGGCGGTGCCGTACCAGATCTCGACGAAGCCGGTGTTGTGCGTGAGCACCACCTCGAGCTCGCCGCTGGCCTTGGGCCGGAAGAAGCCGGTCTCGATGGCTGCGTCGCGGACCTTGTTGCCCTCGTCGTCGAGGATCCAGGCCCGGCTCATGTAGTGGAAGAACGGGCGCCCGTCGTGGGTGAAGATGCACTCCTGCCCGAACTGGAACCCGTCGATCGTCGGGTAGTCGCCGTGCCCGTTGCCGCGCCAGGTGCCGAGCAGCCAGGCGATCGGGGCACAGTCGGGGTGCAGGTTGTCGGGGAGCTCGAAGGGCATGACTAGCTGTTGTCGGCCTTCAAGAGCTTGTAGAGCACCACCAGGGAGACCCAGCCGGTCAGCAGCACGACCGCCACCATGAGCGAGATGAACACAGCTTCCATGGGACGTGAGTCTATCGGCGCTTGATCTGGAGCAGGTCGCGGGCTTCGTCACACGTCATCGGCGTGCGCTGGGCCAGCCGTCCGGCCGCCACCGCCCGCTCGACGAGCTGGACGTTGTGGTCGACCGGGACGCCCTTGGCCAGGGTGAGCACGTCCTCCATGCCCACGCGCAGGTGGCCGCCCTTGCTCAGGCTCGCCAGCATCACCGGCAGCGTGGACCGGCCGATCCCGGTCGCGGACCAGGAGGTGACCGCGTCGGGCAGCGCGTTCACCGCGGCGACCAGCGCGTCCGTCGTACCAGGCATCCCTCCGGGCACGCCCATCACCAGGTCGACGTGGACCCGGCCGCCGTAGGGCAGGCCGTACTTGTCGAGCAGCCGGTGCAGCGCGTGCACGTGGCCGAGGTCGAACAGCTCGAACTCCGGGACGACCTCGCGCTCCTGGGAGAGCTGGTAGAGCTCGGTGATGAACGGCCACGGGTTGGAGAACACGTCGTCGCCGAAGTTGGTGGTGCCCATCGTCAGCGAGCAGGAGTCCGGCTGCGCGTCGAGGACCTTGAGCCTGTTCTCCAGCGGGTCGTGCACCGAGCCGCCGGTGGAGAGCTGGACGACCAGGTCCGTCTCCGCGTGCAGCGCGTCGACGGTGTCGGTGAGCCGGCCGAGGTCGAGCGTGGGCCGGTGCTCGTCGTCGCGGATGTGCACGTGGATCATGCCCGCGCCGGCCGCCTCGCAGCGCTGCGCGGTCTCCACCAGCTCGGCCAGCGTGGTGGGCAGCTGGGGGCAGTCGGCCTTGCTGGTCTCGGCCCCGGTGGGCGCGACGGTGACCAGCAGCTTGTGGCTCGTCGGGATCATGGGCGTCATCGTGTCAGACTTCGACCCGCCCGTCGATCCGATCTACCGGAGGATTTCCCGATGCGTGCCGTCGTGCAACGAGTTCTTTCCGCATCCGTCACCGTGGACGGGAAGGTCGTCGGTGCGGTACGGCGGCCGGGGCTGGTCGTGCTGCTCGGGGTGACGCACGAGGACGACCTCGCGCAGGTGCAGTGGATGGCGCGCAAGCTGTGGAGCCTGCGGATCATGCGCGAGGAGAAGTCCGCCTCCGACCTCGACGCCCCGATCCTCGTGGTCAGCCAGTTCACGCTGTACGGCGACGCGCGCAAGGGCCGCCGGCCCACGTGGAACGCCGCCGCGCCGGGTGAGGTCTCCGAGCCGGTCTACGAGGCGTTCTGCGCCGAGCTGGAGTCCCTCGGCGCGACCGTCGAACGGGGCTCCTTCGGCGCGGACATGGTGGTCGCGCTGGAGAACGACGGGCCGGTCACGATGATCCTGGAGAGCTAGGGGTCGATGTGGCCCGTGTTGTCCAGAATTCGTCCCTCTTGGCATGAATCACTAACATGGCCGGCTGCGGCCGGCACACGGGGGCGTCGTAGGAGTTCGGGGGCCGCTGACGATCGACGACCTGTGGAGTTGTATGTCCGCGCACAAGCCCGGGCGGAGGGCCGCCCGGAAGTCCGACGCGAGTCCGGCCGCCCCTGCGCGCAGGAAGGCGACTTCTTCCTCGCGACGATCCACCGGCTCCTCTGCGGCTTCGTCCGCCGCTGCGGCTGAGGCCTTCTCCGACGACGCGACGGCGGAGCTCTCGGCGGCGTCGGTGTCCGCTGCGGCGGCGGAGCCCGCTGCAGCGCCGTCTGACGCGGCCGCTTCTGCCGAGCCGGCAGGAGCTTGTGCCGAGCCAGCGGGCGCTTCTGCCGAGCCTGGGGGCGCGACGTCCGCGCCGACCGTCACGGACGCCCCGGCCGCCTCGGGCGGGTTCCGGACCGTCTCCGGCGGGCACAGCTCCGGCCGGCGGATGGCGCACCAGCCCTGGTTCGTGCGGCAACGGTTCAAGATCGCCCTGGTCACGTCCTGCGTGATGCTGGTCGGCACGCTGGCGGGCTGGGCGTACTACCTGGTCGGCCAGTTCGGCAACGTCGAGCGGGTCGCGCTCGAGCTCGACGAGAACCGCCGCCCGGCCCGCGCCGGCGCCTCCGCCAAGGGCGCGATGAACATCCTGCTCGCCGGCGCCGACGCGGGGAACGGCCCCTCCATCGCGGAGACGGTCGCCTCGGGCGAGTGGAAGCCCGGCTCGCACCGCAGCGACACGATGATGCTGCTGCACATCACCGCGAACCGGAAGAAGGCGTTCCTGGTCTCGGTCCCCCGCGACTCCTGGGTGAACATCCCCGGCATCGGGCACTCGAAGATGAACGCTGCCTTCTCCGAGGGCGGCCCGTCGCTGTACGTGCAGACGATGGAGAAGTTCACCGGCCTGCGGATGGACCACCTCGCGATCATCGACTGGGAGGGCTTCCGCGACCTCACCACCGCGATCGACGGGGTCCCGGTCTACATCCCCGAGGACATCTACGACCCCTCGCAGAAGGTGCAGTGGTCCGCCGGCACCGAGGAGCTCGAGGGCAACCGGGCGCTGCAGTACGTCCGGATGCGCTACGGCCTCGAGAACGGGGACTTCGACCGGATCAAGCGGCAGCAGAACTTCCTGCGCGCGTTCATGAAGAAGATGCTGTCGAACGGGACCACCACCGACCCGATCAAGCTGACCAACTCCGTCGAGTCGATCGTGAAGTACCTGACCGTGGACGAGGACTTCTCCTCCACCGACCTGCGCAACCTCGCGATGTCGCTGCGCGGTCTGGAGGAGAAGGACGTCACGTTCCTGACCGTGCCGCAGGAGCGGTACGACACGATCGACGGGCAGAGCGTGGTCATCGTCGACAAGAAGCAGACCAAGGACCTGTTCAAGGCGGTGTCGAACGACAAGCTGCGGCCCTACTTCAAGGAGTACGGACGCGAGGGCGTGCTCGGCAAGGCCAAGGACGTGCAGTGACCCGTCCTTCGACTCGCGGGCCGGTCCTCCCCGCGGCGCCGACCTGAAAGAGGTCACTCCCGACACGTTTTCCGTCCCCCAACCTGTCGGGAGTGACCACAATCGGGTCCGGAAAGGTATGAACTGTCCGATTCGCCCTCGGGCAGGGGCGTCGATGCCATAGGGTGCGCTCGATCGTGCTCATTTCGGAAGCACAGGCACATAAGGAACCCAGCATGACTCGGACCGCGCTCCGCCGTACCCTCCTCGCTCTGCTCACCCTTCCCGCCCTCGCCCTGACCGCCGGCCCGGCCGCGGCCGCCGAGCTGAGCGTCATCGACACGCGTCACGACCTGCGCTCCCTCGAGATGAACGAGGACGACCAGCAGATCCGCTGGGTCAAGGCGCCCGAGATCAAGCACGGCGACATCGGTCGCGTGCTCTACAACCACTCCGAGCGCCGCGTCGCCATGCGCACCAGGTACGTCGACCTCGAGCGCGGCAAGCAGGTCCAGTTCGCGACCCGGTTCCGCGACGAGAACAGCAAGAAGGCCTACATCCAGGTCCGCGCGAACGCCTCGAACCCGGCCGGCCGCTCGACCCTGCGCGACTACCGCACCGACGAGAAGATCGAGTGCGCGGTGACCCACAAGATCGACTACGCGAAGAACACCCTCGTGGTGAGCTTCCCGCGCACCTGCATCGGCGACCCGCGTCGTCTCGAGTTCACGACGATCACCGCCGTGCGCTACTCGGGCAAGTTCCTGTTCGACAACGCCCACACCGACCGCTTCGGCTTCGGCGGCATGGGCTGGAGCAAGCCGGTCCGCCAGGGCTGACCAGCGGATCGACCAGCACCGGCGGCCCGCGGGCGGACACAGCTCTGACCCGCGGGCTCCAGGTGCCGACCGGGCGTCCTCGGGTGCCCTACTGTGTGCTCGAAGTGCACATTCGGGACGCACACACTCTCAGGGGAACCCATGTCTCGTACCTCGCTCCGCAGCCTGGTCGTCGCGCTCGTCGCGACACCGACGCTGCTCATGACCGCCGGTCCGGCTGCTGCGGCGGGCCTCACCGTCCTCGACGAGCGCAACGACGTCCACAAGTCGTACACCGACGAGGAGGGCAGCGGCTGGATCGCCGCACCGCGCCAGCAGGTGGGTGACGTGGTCCGCATGACGTTCCAGCACCGCACCAACCGGGTCGCCATCTCCGCCAAGTTCGTCGACCTCGACCGCCGCACCGGGACCATGCTCATCTCCCGGATGCGCGACCAGTCCGGCAAGAGGCACATCGTCACCGTGGAGGCGACCCGCCGCAAGCCGGCCGGCCGCTCCGACCTGTCCACCTACCGCGGACGCTCGCTCGACTGCAACGTCGACCACTCGATCAGCTACACGCGCAACGAGATCACGCTGAGCTTCCCGCGCCGGTGCGTCGACAACCCGCGCACGCTGCAGTTCACCGCGTTCACGGTCGTGACCAGGCGCAAGACGGCCTTCGTCGACAACCCGCACAACACCAGTCCCGAGCCCCGCGGCTGGACCGCCGAGATCCGGCGCGGCTGACCCATGACGCGTGCCCTCGTATGGCGTTTCCTCGCCGCTCTCGTCGTCGTACCGACGGTCGCCCTGTCCGCCGTACCCGCCACCGCCGGCGAGCTCACCGTCGCCGACACCCGCGGCGACCTCTACAGCCCCGAGTTCACCCAGACCGACGACGGCCAGCCGCACATCCGGTGGACGCATGCGCCCGCGGTCCGGCACGGCGACATTGCGCGGGTGACCTTCAAGCACCTCGACCGGCGGGTCGTGATCCGCAGCAGGTACGTCGACCTCGTGCGCGGCACGCGTCTCTACGCCGCCACCCGGTTCCGCGACGAGGACGGCAAGAGGGCCTACGTGCACGTGAACGCGGGCAAGGACCGTCCGGGCGGTACGACGGCCCTCCGCAAGTACCGCACCGGCGACCGCATCCGGTGCTCGGTGTCGCACCGGATCGACTACGCCACGAACACGATCACCGTCGCCTTCCCGCGCAGGTGCATCGGCAACCCGCGCACGCTGGCGTTCACCGCGGTGACGGAGTCCGGCGGGGCGTCCTACTTCGACAGCGCGCACGGCGACCGGCCCCGCGAGCTGGGCTGGAGCAGGCGGGTCCGGCGCGGCTGATCCCCGCGAGGTACGCAGACGCGACGAGGCGCTGCCGGAGATGTTCGGCGGCGCCTCGGTGTCTCGCGGGCGTGGGTCGCGGGCCTGGGTCGCGGGCCTGGGTCGCGGGCGTGGGTCGCGGGCGTGGGTCGCGGGCCTGGGTCGCGGACCTGGGTCGCGGATCCGGTCAGCCCCGGGTCGCGCCCAGCCAGATCTCGCTGATCGCGACGGTGTTCCGCGGCCCCTTGACCGAGTCGAGGATCTCGATGGTGACCTCGTCGGCGGAGGTCTTCGGGATCCGCATCTTCCGCAGGTCGCGGTTGGTGGCCGAGCCGTCCATCTTCTGCACGACCTCGCTGCCGTCGCTGAACACCCAACGCACCTTGGTGATCCGGTTGTTCTCGGCGTACCGGTCCTCGCCGCTGTTGGCGTCCGTCTTCGCGTAGCCGGGCACCAGCCCGACCTCGCCGAGCGTGGTCTCCCCGGGCAGCGAGACGGTGAAGGTCTCCCCCGAGCCGCTGCCGTCGCAGCGCCAGGCGGTGGTCTGGTCACCGTCGTAGGCCTTGGCCGGCTCGTAGGTCACCGGGTTGCCGGCCGCGTCCACGCTGCTCGCGCTCTGGCACGACGCCGTCGCTCCGCCGATGGCAGCGGCGCCGACCGGGCCGCGGTACTTCTTCTGTGCGGGCTTGTTCTTCTTGTCACCCACGGCGTTGTCGGGGTTCTCGGGCAGCGAGATCTGCTCGTCCTCACTGGCCGAGCTCGCGTTGCCATCGACGCCGCTGGAGACGACCTTGCCGATCCCGTAGGCCGTCAGGATCAGCAGCACCCCAGCCACCCCGAGCAGGACCGGCGCGAGCCAGCCCGGCCGGCGACGCTCGTGGTCCTCGGACCAGAACTCGGGGTCGGCGATGGAGGTGACGGGCTCCTGGTGGGGTGCCGGTTCGGGGGCCTGGTTGCGGGCCCGGTTCGGTGCCTGCGTTCCCTGGCCTGGGCTCTGCGCCTGGCCCGGGCTCTGCGCCTGGCCCGGGCTCTGCGCGTGGCCCGAACTCTGCGCCTGGCCCCAACTCTGCGCGTGGCCCCAGGAGGCGTGGCTGCCCGATGCGTGGCTGCCGGGTGCCTGGCTGCCGGGTGCGTGGCTGCCGGGTGCGTGGCTGCCGCCCCAGGCGGCGGCACCGGTCGCCGGCGTCAGGGGTGCGGGCGGGGCAACGGGCCGCTCCTCCTGCTCCACCGACCGGGCCGGAGGCAGCCGGTGCAGGTGGACGGTCGGCTCGGGACCTGCCGGGTCGGTCGAGGTGTCGCCCTCGAGTGTCGGCTCGGCCGCGTGGGCCCCGCCGGGCCGGGCGGCGGTGGGCTCCGCAGCGGTGGGCTCGGTGGCGGTGGGCTCGGTGGGCTCGGTGGGCTTCTCAGCGGTGGGACCGGCGGCAGTGGGACCGGCAGGCTCGTCCGCGAAGAGGTTGCTGATGTCCACCGCCCGGGTGGCGTCCGGGTCCTCGACGTCCCGCTCCGGCGGCGGGGCGGACCCCGCAGGTTGGGAGGCGGCAGGCGTCGGCTGCGGGGCGGACGCCGCCGGCTGGGGCGCCGGGGCGGCGGGCGTCGCGGGCGGGTCCGCCGGTGCGCCGCCGAGACGCTGGGCCAGCGTGTCACCGCCGGACGCCGGGGCTTCCCCGGTCGCCTGCGCGGAGGCCGCCTCGTCGCCCTCGCGTGCGGCGTCCGCCTCGCCGGCACCGTCGCGCAGGGCACGCTCGTACCCCCGGCGGTACGCCTCGGCGAACTCCGGTGGCAGATCAGGAGGCAGGTTCGGTCCCGACATAGCCCATCACCCTACGGAAATCCGCGCGGGTCCGGCCAATCGTCGCTGGACCGGTGAGACGGACCCCGGGCCCGAATGCGCTGAGTCGTAGCAAGTTGCCTGCCTTCGAGGGCCCGGACGATGCAAGTTGTTACAAGTCACGGCTGGTACGGCGGGCGGGGCGGCTGCCGAGCGTCGGACGGGGACGGGCGGATGCGGTACGGCGAGTGGGCGGCTGCGGTACGACGGACAGGGCGGGTGCCGCGAGCCCAGGGCGGCCTCCCGCCGCGGACAGCCCAACGGCCCCTCGTGGCGACGAGCCGGTCCCTGCCCCGACGACGCCGGCGGGTCCGACGTACCCACCCAGGCAATGACGCCGCCGCGTCCGACGTACCCACCCAAGCGAAGGCCCCCGCCTGCCGGAGCAGACGGGGGCCTCCACCCACCAGATGCTGCGAAGCTCAGATCGCGACCGCGACCTCGGCCACGACGCCCTGCTGGGCGACGACCTTCTTGTCGACCACGTCGGCCTTCGGCGCGAGCGTGCGCAGGGTCCACTCGCCCGGAGAGGCGAAGAACCGGAAGTGACCGGTCGCGGAGGTGGGTACCTCGGCGGTGAACTCACCGGTGCGGTCGAGCAGCCGCACGTAGGCGTTGCCGACCGGCTGGTCATCGTGCGTGACGATGCCCTGGATCACCGACTCCTTCGCGACGTTGATCCCGTCGAGGGACACGCCGCCCGTGGTTGCGCCGCACATCAGGCCTCACCCTTCTCGTCACCGAGGGCCACCGGGACACCGACGAGCGAGCCGTACTCGGTCCAGGAGCCGTCGTAGTTCTTCACGTTCTGCTGGCCGAGCAGCTCCTTGAGCACGAACCAGGTGTGGCTGGAGCGCTCGCCGATACGGCAGTAGGCGATGGTGTCCTTGTCCCAGTCGACGCCGGCCTCGGTGTAGATCGCCTTCAGCTCGTCGTCGGACTTGAACGTGCCGTCGTCGTTGGCCGCCTTGCTCCACGGGACGTTCGCGGCGGTCGGGATGTGCCCGGCGCGCTGGGCCTGCTCCTGCGGGAGGTGGGCCGGGGCGAGCAGACGACCGGCGTACTCGTCAGGGCTGCGGACGTCGACCAGGTTCTTCACGCCGATCGCCTCGACGACCTCGTCGCGGAAGGCGCGGATGTCCTTGTCCTGCTCCTGCGCGGTGTAGCTGGTCTTCTCGCGGGTCGGGGTCTCCTCGGTCAGCTGGCGGCTGTCGAGCTCCCACTTCTTGCGGCCGCCGTCGAGGAGCTTGACGTCCTGGTGGCCGTAGAGCTTGAAGTACCAGTACGCGTAGGCGGCGAACCAGTTGTTGTTGCCGCCGTAGAGCACGACGGTCTGGTCGTTGGCGACGCCACGGTCGGACAGCAGCGCCTCGAACTGCTGCTTGTTCACGAAGTCACGCCGGACCTGGTCCTGCAGGTCGGTCGTCCAGTCGAGCTTGATCGCACCACGGATGTGGCCCTTGTCGTAGGCGGTGGTGTCCTCGTCGACCTCGATCAGGACCACCTTCGGGTCGTCGAGATGCTGCTCGACCCAGTCGGCGTTCACGAGTGCTGTTTCGCGGCTCATGTCTTTACCTTTCTGCTGCGACCGGGACGGTGCCGGCGCTGTCGGTTTCACGGGAGGTGGGGGCGATGCGGCGCGCGAGGAGGTACACCTCGCACCCCAGGCAGAACCCGAAGACCGCGTTGAGGAACGCGGCTCCGAGTGCGAACCCGGTCGCGATTGCCCCCAGGAGCGTCGCGCCGGACAGGTAGCCGACCAGTGCCACGAGCGCGAAGACCAGACCGACCGCCTGCGCGAAGCGAGGCGGGGCCGCGTCCTCGGTGTGCGCGGGGGCGCCGAGTCGAGGTCGGAGGAACGTCTTGAACAGCCAGGAGTACGGCGTGTGCTGCACCCCGGCCGCCGCGCCGACCGCGAAGACGAGCGTCTGCGCGGCGAGCAGGACGGTGGCCGTCGTCGACGGCGCGGTCAGCAGCACCGCTGCGAGCACCACGGTGGTGAGCGTCGCGGCGAACCGTGGCCCGCGCGGGTCGATCTGGGTGGACGGCATGTCACTCCTGGGTCCTGGTGCGTTCGTGGGGTTCGAAGGCACGGGTACGTCGATGCGCTCGGCGACTCACGCGAGGGCGGCAGCCTCCGCGAAGCAC
>DATIBI010000051.1:0-4293 GCA_035457605.1 Nocardioidaceae bacterium | reverse complement strand
CCGCGCGGAACTCCTCGAGCATCCACGGGGTGGCGTGCTCGCGCTGGTGGGTGTCGGAGGCCAGGTAGGTCGCGTGCCACGCGCGCAGCTGGGCGTCGTCGGCGGGGTCGACCGGGACGATCCTCATGAGGTGACCTCTCGCTGCACCTCGACCAGGCGCTCCACGGTGGTGAAGCCGAGCCGGGCGTTGATCGCGTTCATGTGCTCGTTGACGTCGGCGTTCCAGGCGTGCACCCCGCGCACCGCGGGGAAGCGGTCCCGGAGCGAGGTCTGGTTGGCGACCTTGAGCGCCAGGCCGAGGCGGTGGCCCCGGTGCCCGGGAAGCACCAGCGTCCCACACTGCATGGCGCGGTCGGGCTCGTGGTCGGAGACGATCATCTCGGTGAGTCCCACGACGGCGCCGTCCGGGGCGACCGCGACGGTGCACACCTCGTGGCGGCCTGCCCGGCGGAACCGCTCCTCCTTGCCGCGCACCCGCTGCTCGTCCCAGTGCTCGGCCTCGATCTCCAGCTCCCCGGACGGAGCCTCGTCGTTGAAGGCGTGCTGGAGGGCGCAGTAGCCCTCCAGGAACTCGTCGGGCACCGTGTCGAACCAGGTCACCAGCTCGTAGTCCGCGTGCGCCGGGGCCACCTCCGCCGCCAGGCCCGGCCACCGGCCCTCGGTCGCGGGCAGGTCGAGCACCCGGTGCTCCTGGACGAGGGCGGGTGCGAAGCCGTGCCGCTCCGCGAATCCCATGCCGGCGCTGGGGGCTCCGGCGATCGGGGTGTTGACCTCGACCATCACCACGCGCCGGTCGCGCTCGGCGAGGTCGGGCATCAGCTGCTCGACGAGAGCGGTGCCGACTCCGCGGCGACGGTGCGCAGGGTCGACGTACAGGTCGAACCCCGCGGAGCTGGTGTTGTCCCGCACGGGCAGGCTGCACTCGAGCGCCCCGATCATGCGTCCGCTCTCGAACGCGCCGAGCAGGTGCAGCTCGCGCCACTGGTTGGGGGTGGTCAGGTAGACCAGCGCGGTCTCCCAGGCCCAGTAGGTGCTCCACTGCCGCTCGTGCTCGTCGGCGACCCTGCCGACCTCCCAGAACTCCCGGACCAGAGCCTGGTCGGCCGGGTCGACCGTGCGTATCTCCACGGGCCGAGGCTAGGGCGAGGTCGGGGTGTCCGCACCTGGTTTTCAGCGGTCCGAGGGCGGGCTCCACGGGGTGAGCCAGGGTGTCGCGGGCCAGCCCTCCGCGGCCGCCATCAGCTCGTAGGCGGTGGCGCCGTCGATCGACTCGCGGACGATGTCGGCGTGCCCGGTGTGCCGGGCGATCTCCTCGACCAGGTGAAGCAGGACCCACCGCACCGACCAGGCCTCCACGTCGCGCGGGAACCAGGGCTGGTCCGGGACCGGGACCGGCTGCCCGAGGTCGTCGATGCCGGCGACGATCTCCTCGGTCTCGCCGGCGCAGGCGTCGAGGTCGTCGAGCAGCGACGCCAGGGTGTCGTCCTCGGTGAGCCGGAAGTCCTCGCCGTAGCTCTCGGCGGTGGTGCTGCTCGGCCGCTGCAGCACGGTGTCCATCCAGCTGCGCTCCATCGCCGCGCAGTGCTTGAGCAGCCCGCCGATGCTGAGCGTCCCGGCGGTGGGCGTCGCCCTGATCTGCTCCTCGGTGAGGCCGAACGCGGTGATCTTGAGACAGTCACGCTGCTGGGCCACGTAGGCCAGCAGGCCGTCGCGCTCGTCGACGACCGGACGCACGTTCCCGGGCATGGCGGCTCCCTCGTGGGCAGGCCGGGCGGGTTCCCGACCGGTCCATCCTGGCACCGTCCACCGACACCCGGAGGCGTTCCGACCACGCCCACCCGCGGCCGCACGAGCTCGCGGCGCCAGAGCCTGCGGCGCGGGAGCGGGAGCTGTGGCGCCGGAGCGGTGGCCTCAGATCAGAGCGAGCGCCGGGCCGGGTCAGAGCGCCAGCTGGGCGCGGACCACCCCGGCGAGCCGGTCGGCGATCTCCTGGGCCTGCTCGGCGGAGCCGGCCTCGACCATGACACGCACCAGGGCCTCGGTGCCGGAGGAACGCAGCAGCACCCGGCCGGAGTCGCCGAGCTCGGCCTCGGCCTCGGCGACCGCGGCGGCGAGCACGGCGTCCTCGTCCGCGCGGGTCTTGTCCACGCCCGGCACGTTCACCAGCACCTGCGGCAGCCGGGTCATCACGCCCGCGAGGCCGGCGAGGTCCTCCTTCTTCTCCGCCATCCGCGCGAGCACGTGGAGGGCGGTGAGGATGCCGTCGCCGGTGGTGGCGTGGTCGCTCATGATCACGTGGCCGGACTGCTCGCCGCCCAGGGAGTAGCCGGAGGCCTTCATCGCCTCCAGCACGTAGCGGTCGCCGACCTTGGTGGTGCGGACCCCGACGCCCTCGCGACGCATCGCCTGGACGAAGCCGAGGTTGCTCATCACCGTGGCCACCACGGTGTCCGCGTGCAGCGTGCCGGCGTCGCGCATGGCGAGGGCGAGGATCGCCAGGATCTGGTCCCCGTCGACGACGTTGCCCTCGTGGTCGACGGCGAGGCACCGGTCGGAGTCACCGTCGAGGGCGAAGCCGACCTGGGCGCCGTGCTCGACGACCGCCTTCTGCAGCAGGTCGAGGTGGGTGGACCCGCAGCCGTCGTTGATGTTGAGCCCGTCGGGCTCCGCGCAGATCGCGACCACGTCGGCGCCGGCGTCGGCGAGCGCCTTCGGCCCGGCCTGGTAGGCGGCTCCGTGGGCGCAGTCGAGCACGACCCGGATGCCGTCGAGGCCGCACGGGACGGTCTCCACGAGGTGCTTGGTGTAGAGGTCGATCGCGTCGTCGTACCTCTTGACCCGCCCGACCCCGGCACCGGTCGGCCGGTCCCAGGGCTCGCGCAGCCGCTTCTCGATGGCGATCTCGATCGCGTCGTCGAGCTTCACGCCGCCGCGGGCGAGGAACTTGATCCCGTTGTCCGGCATCGGGTTGTGGCTCGCCGAGAGCATCACCCCGAGGTCGGCGTCGAGCGCGGCGGTGAGGTAGGCGACCCCGGGGGTCGGCACCACGCCGAGCAGGAGCACGTCGACCCCGGCGGAGGCGAGGCCCGCGACCACGGCGGCCTCGAGGAACTCGCCGGAGACCCGGGTGTCCCGGCCGACAACGGCGACGGGCCGGTGTCCCTCGAAGACACCGGCCTCGCCGAGAACGTGTGCTGCGGCGACCGACAGGTCCACGGCGAGCTCCGCGGTCAGCTGACCGTTGGCCAGTCCGCGGACACCGTCGGTGCCGAAGAGACGCCCCATGAAAGGTGGGGCGATCAGCGCTTGCTGAACTGAGGCGCCTTGCGGGCCTTCTTCAGACCGGCCTTCTTGCGCTCGATGGCGCGGGCGTCGCGGGTGAGCAGCCCGGCCTTCTTCAGCGACGGGCGGTTCGCCTCGACGTCCACCGCGTTGAGCGCACGGGCCACGCCGAGACGCAGCGCGCCGGCCTGGCCGGTGATGCCGCCACCGTGGATACGGGCGATCACGTCGAAGCGGCCGACCAGGTCGGTGGTCACGAAGGGCTCGTTGACGACCTGCTGGTGGAGCTTGTTCGGGAAGTACTCGTCGAGCGGACGACCGTTGACCGTCCACTGGCCCGAGCCGGGAACGAGGCGGACACGGGCCACGGCCTCCTTGCGACGGCCGGTGGCCGACGCGGGGGCGATGGTCGCCGGACGAGCCGGAGCGTCCTCGGCGGGCGCGCTCTCCGAGCTGTAGGCAACGCCCTGCTCGTTGACCTCGTAGGTCTCCTCGACGCCCTCGGTGGTGGTCTCAGCCACGGATGTTCCTCACTTAAACGACTGCTGGTCTCGACGGATGAGTTACTGGGAGATCTGGGTGATCTCGAACGGCTTCGCCTTCTGTGCCTGGTGCGGGTGCTCCGGGCCGGCGTACACCTTCAGCTTCTTGAGCATCTGGCGGCCGAGGCGGTTCTTCGGGAGCATGCCCCACACGGCCTTCTCGACGGCGCGGCGCGGGTCCTTCTCCAGGAGCTCGCCGAACGGGGTCGCGGACAGACCACCCGGGTAGCCGGAGTGCCGGTAGGCCATCTTGGTGACCTTCTTGTTCCCGGACAGGGCGACCTTGTCGGCGTTGATGATGATGACGAAGTCGCCACCGTCAACGTGGGGGGCAAACGTGGGCTTGTGCTTGCCGCGAAGCAGCGTCGCGGTCTGGACGGCGAGGCGTCCGAGCACCACGTCGGTGGCGTCGATGACGTGCCACTCGCGCTGGATGTCAGCGGGCTTCGGGCTGTACGTACGCACGGTT
>DATIBI010000050.1:0-5494 GCA_035457605.1 Nocardioidaceae bacterium | reverse complement strand
GGACCCTTCGACGAGGTCGGCGCCGCTGGTCATCAGCACCTCGCCGGCCTCCGCCGGGACGCGCGCGGCGCGGGAGCCGCAGTTGACCACACACACCAGCGCGTCCGCGCCCTGGCCCCGCCGGAACGCCAAGGTGCCCGGCGCGGAGGTGACGGGGGTGAGCACGTGCGGGAGGCCGGCGGCGGCGTCACGGCGGAGGGCGAGCAGCTCGCGGTAGAAGCTGAGCGTCGAGGTCGGGTCGTCCTCCTGGGCCTCGACGGTGCAGTGCACCCACGAGCGCGGCTGCGGCAGCCACGGCTGGCCGTCGCCGGGACCGAACCCGAACGGCGGGTGCTCGCCGGACCAGGGCATCGGCACGCGGCAGCCGTCGCGGCCCTCGTGCTCGCCCTCGCTGCGGTGGAACGCCGGGTCCTCGCGGTGGTGCGGGGGGACGTCGACCTGCTCGAGCCCGAGCTCCTCGCCCTGGTAGACGTACGCCGAGCCCGGCAGCGCCATCATCGTCATCACCGCGGCGCGGGCCCGGGCGAGGCCGACCGCCCCGCCGCCGTAGCGGGTGGTGTGCCGGACCACGTCGTGGTTGGACAGCACCCAGGTCGCGGTCGCGTCGACCAGGCTGACCGCGTGCAGGCTCTCCTGCACCACCCGGCGGAAGGCGGCCGCCGACCACGGGGCGCTGAGCCAGTGGAAGTTGAACGCCTGCTGCAGCTCGTCGGAGCGGATGTAGCGGGCCATCGACTCGGGCGAGTCCGTCCAGGCCTCGGCCACGGCCATCCGGTCGCCGTCGTACTCCTCGAGGATCGTGCGCCAGCGGCGGTACACCTCGTGCACCTCGGGCTGGTCCCACATCGGGGCGGGCAGCTTCTCGTGCCGCTTGCGGTCGGGCAGGTGCTCGGGGTTGTACAGGCCGTGGGCCACGTCGATCCGGAAGCCGTCCACGCCGCGGTCGAGCCAGAAGCGCAGGATCGACTCGAACTCGTCGCCGACCTCGGGGTTCCACCAGTTCAGGTCGGGCTGGCTGGTGTCGAACAGGTGCAGGTACCACTGCCCGTCCTCGACCCGGGTCCAGGCCGGGCCGCCGAAGATCGACTTCCAGTTGTTCGGCGGCTTGGAGCCGTCCCGGCCCTTGCCGTCCCGGAAGATGAACCGCTCGCGCTCGGGGCTGCCCGGTGCGGCGGCCAGTGCGGCCTCGAACCACTCGTGCTCGTGGGAGGTGTGGTTGGGCACCACGTCCACGATCACCTTGATCCCGAGCTCGTGGGCCTTGGCCAGCATCGAGTCGAAGTCGGCCAGCGTCCCGAACAGCGGGTCCACGTCGCGGTAGTCGGCGACGTCGTACCCGTGGTCGTGCTGCGGCGAGGTGTAGAAGGGCGTGATCCAGACCGAGTCCACGCCGAGGTCGGCGAGGTAGGGCAGGCGCTGCTCGATGCCGCGCATGTCACCGATGCCGTCGCCGTTGCCGTCGGCGAAGCTGCGGACGTAGATCTGGTAGCAGACGGAGTGCTTCCACCAGGGGACGCTCGAAGTAATTTGCACGTTCCAATCCCACGGCAGTCGCCGCCCCGATGTCAAACGCAGGTCTCGCCGAGTGGTGAGGAACGGCGCCTCGAGTGGTGACGAACGGCGCCCCGAGTGGTGAGTAACGGCGCAGGGGCTCAGCGGAACGCGGCCGGGTCCACCGCGATCCACACGTGCCGCGCCCGCGCCACGATCCGGCCGTCGCTGTCGTAGAGGGTGCTCGCGGTGAACGTCTTGCGGCCCTCCCCGCCGAGCCGCAGCCCGGTCACGACGTGCGGCTCGCCGACGACCGGCAGCGCGTCGACCTGCGCGGTCATCCGGCCGAGCACCATCATCCGCTCCTCCATGTCGCCGGCCCACCCGCCGACGCAGTCGAGCGCGGCCCAGGCCGTGGCCTTTCCCACTCGCGGCACGCCGCCGTCCAGCAGGTCCGAGGACTCGGCGAGGCTCGGGTGCGGCACCCACAACGACGCCACCCGGTCCTCGGCCACCTGGCCGGGGAAGATCCGCAGGCCGTCGCCGACGGACCGGTCCGGCCCGCACACGAAGCAGGTCGGGAACGGGTGGGAGAACAGGCCGGGGAACCGCGCCATCGCCGCGGTCGCTTCGTCCATCGACACCGGGTCCACGTCGCCGAGGTCCTCCCCGGCGACCCGGGCGTCGGCGATCCGGGCGCCCCCGAAGGACAGGACCACCAACGGGTTACCGGTCGCGTCGCCGCCGGCGGTGCCGGCATCTGCGTCGGCCGGGACCTGCTCCACCCGCATCGGGGTGTCGAGCGGGGGCGGCTGGCGCAGGGTCACCTCGACCGCCGGGAAGGCTGCGTCGCACTCCACCCGCTCGGCGAGCAGGCCGGAGGTGTAGCCACCGTTGCCGGAGGTCGCTGGGCCGCAGTACCGGGCCGGCACGATCAGGTCGGCGTCGTTCACTTCTTCATCCGTTCCAGCCGGGCGAGTGCCTCGCGACGCTCCTCGGCGTGGTCGACCAGGGGAGCCGGGTACCCGTCCGGCAGTCCGTCGGGGTGCTCGGAGGGGTTGTGAACATAGCGAGTCTCGAGGTCGGCCAGCTCGGGGACCCACCGTCGGACGTACTCGCCGCCGGGGTCGAACTTCTCGCCCTGGGTGGTGGGGTTGAACACCCGGAAGTACGGCGCCGCGTCGGTGCCGCACCCGGCCACCCACTGCCAGCCGTGCTGGTTCGAGGCCAGGTCGCCGTCGACCAGCCAGTGCATGAAGTGCCGGGCTCCGTGCTGCCACTCCAGGTGAAGGTCCTTGACCAGGAAGCTGGCCACGATCATCCGCACCCGGTTGTGCATCCACCCCGTCGCGCGCAGCTGGCGCATGCCCGCGTCCACGATCGGGTAGCCGGTGCGCCCCTCCGTCCACGCGGTCAGGTCGTCCCCCGGCTCGTCGTACTCCATGCCGGCGAACTCCGGCTTGAAGTACTTCCGGGCGGACTCGGGGAAGCGCCACAGGACGTCGGCGTAGAACTCCCGCCAGGCGAGCTCGGTGCGGTACGTCGACGCGCCCTCGCTGCGCAGCCTGCCGATGTCGGCCAGCATGGTCCGCGGGTGCATCTCGCCCCACTTCAGGTGCACCGACATCCGCGACGTGCCGTCGACGCCGGGACGGTCGCGCTGGTCGTCGTACCCCTTGACGCCGCGGTCGAGGAACTCGTGCCATCGCCGGTGGGCGGCCTGCTCGCCCGCCTCGGGAAGGGACACCGACCCGGGGGTGCGCGGGGAGGGGAGGTCGACCCCCTTCATGGTCAGCCAGCGCTGGTTCCGCCGCGGTCGGTCGGCAGGTGCGCGCCACCCGTGGTCGGCCCACGCCCGGGAGAACGGGGTGAACACCTTGTAGCCCTCGCCGCTGCCGTTGACGACCGTGCCGGGGGCGACCGCGTAGGGCGAGCCGAGCCGCTGCAGGGTGATGTCGTGCTCGGCCAGCGCCTGCTCCACCTGCTCGTCGCGGCGGCTGCCGTAGGGACCGAAGTCGGCCGAGACGTGCACGGTGCTCGCCCCCACCTCCCGAGCGGCCCGCACCACCTGGTGGACCGGGTCGCCGCGCAGCACGGTCAGGTTCCCGTCGAGGGACTCGTCGAGAGCGCGCAGCGACTCCGCGAGGTAGGCGCGCCGGCTCGGACCCGCTGGACCCCACAGCGCGGGGTCGAGCACGAACAGCGGGAGGACCCCCTCGTCCTCGGCCGCGGAGCAGGCGGCGAGCAGCGCGGGATGGTCGGCGAGCCGGAGGTCGCGGCGGAACCACATGACTGCGGGCGAGGGTGAGTCGGCCATAGGCCTCCACTGTGCCAGCGGGATCGGTGAATACGTAACAATGTCTGCGTGAGCGACCTGATCGACACCACCGAGATGTACCTCCGCACGATCTACGAGCTGGTCGAGGAGGGCATCGTCCCGCTGCGGGCCCGTATCGCCGAGCGGCTGCACCAGAGCGGCCCCACGGTCAGCCAGACGGTGGCCCGGATGGAGCGCGACGGTCTGCTCACGGTCGAGGGGGACCGGCACCTGGAGCTCACCGACGAGGGCCACCGCCTGGCCACCCGCGTCATGCGCAAGCACCGGCTCGCCGAGCGGCTGCTGACCGACGTGATCGGGCTCGACTGGGAGCTGGTGCACGCCGAGGCCTGCCGCTGGGAGCACGTGATGTCGGAGACGGTGGAGCGGCGGCTCGTCGAGTTGCTCGGGCACCCCACCGAGTCGCCCTACGGCAACCCGATCCCGGGCCTGCACGAGCTGGGGGAGTCCGCGGACGGCGAGGACTTCATGCACGACGTGGAGCCGCTGGACAAGGTCGTCTCCGGTGACGCGGAGGTCCGCGTGCTCGTGCGGCGGATCAGCGAGGAGCTGCAGAAGGACGAGGCGCTGATGGCGGCGCTGCGCCGCGTCGGCGGACTGCCGGACAAGGTGGTGACCGTGGCGGCCGGCGCCGAGGGCGTGCTGCTCGGCAGCGGCGGGGAGACCGCGGAGATCGACCACGAGGCGGCCGGGCACGTGTTCGTGCGCCGGCTCTGACCCGGATATCCGTTACGCATCAGTCTCGCTCCTGTGAAAGGCTGGGCCCATGGTGCAGGAGGGAATCCGGATCGACGTCGTCGGTCTGACCAAGATGTTCGGCACGGTCAAGGCCGTCGACGACCTGACGTTCTCGGTCCAGCCCGGCGTGGTGACCGGGTTCCTCGGACCGAACGGCGCCGGCAAGACCACCACCCTGCGCTGCGTGCTGGGCCTGCTCACCCCCACCGCCGGCACCGCCACGATCGGCGGGCGGGCCTACCGTGACCTCGACGACCCGATCGGCACCGTCGGCGCCGTCCTCGAGGCGTCCAGCTTCCACCCCGGCCGGTCCGCCCGCGCGCACCTGCAGGTGATGGCACTCGGGGCCGGCATCGACCCCGCCCGCGCGGACGCGATGCTCACCCAGGTCGGCCTCAGCGACGTCGCGGACAAGCGGGTCGGGGGCTTCTCGCTGGGCATGCGCCAGCGGCTCGGGCTCGCGGCGGCGCTGCTCGGCGACCCGCGGGTGCTGATCCTCGACGAGCCGGCCAACGGGCTCGACCCCGCCGGCATCGCCTGGCTGCGCGACTTCCTGCGCAGCCTCGCCGCGGACGGCCGCACCGTGCTGGTCTCCAGCCACGTGCTCAGCGAGGTGCAGCAGACCGTCGACGACGTGGTCGTGCTCTCGCGTGGCCGGCTGGTCCGGCAGGGCCGGCTCGCCGACCTCGACACCGGCCCCCGCGACGTGCTCGTGCGCACCCCGGAGCCGGAGAAGCTGCGGGAGGCGCTCGCCCCGCTCGGGCTGACCGTGCGCGAGCCGGACGACGGGGGCGTGCTGCGGGTCGAGGGCGGTACGACGGAGCAGGTCGGCCACGCCGCGTTCGTCCACGGCGTGGAGCTGCACGAGCTCACGCCGGAGGCCAGCGACCTGGAGAGGACGTTCCTGGAGCTGACCGAGGAGGGGCA
>DATIBI010000049.1:0-4137 GCA_035457605.1 Nocardioidaceae bacterium | reverse complement strand
CGTACCCACCGCGCACCGGGTCTGGATGAGCCACGGCGACTCGGTCGTCGCCGCCCCCGAGGGCTTCACCGCGCTGGCCACGTCCGCCGGCTCCCCGGTGGCCGCCTTCGAGGACCTCGACCGGCGCTTGGCCGGCGTGCAGTGGCACCCCGAGGTGATGCACACCGAGCACGGGCAGGCGGTGCTCACCCACTTCCTGCACAACATCGCCGGCTGCCGGCCCACCTGGACGATGGTGAACATCGTCGAGGACCAGATCGAGCAGATCCGGGAGCAGATCGGCGACAAGCGGGCGATCTGCGGGCTCTCTGGCGGCGTCGACTCCGCGGTGGCCGCCGCGCTCGTGCAGCGGGCGATCGGTGACCGGCTCACCTGTGTGTTCGTCGACCACGGCCTGCTCCGCAAGGGTGAGGCCGAGCAGGTCGAGCGTGACTACGTCGCCGCGACCGGGGTCTCGCTGCACGTGGTGGACGCGCAGAAGCGGTTCCTCGACGCGCTCGCCGGGGTCACCGACCCGGAGGAGAAGCGCAAGATCATCGGCCGCGAGTTCATCCGGGTGTTCGAGGCCGCGGAGGTCGAGATCGTCGGCGAGGCCCGCGAGCACGGCGAGAAGGTGGAGTTCCTGGTCCAGGGCACGCTGTACCCCGACGTCGTCGAGTCCGGCGGCGGCGCCGGCACCTCGAACATCAAGTCCCACCACAACGTCGGCGGGCTGCCCGAGGACCTCGAGTTCTCGCTCGTGGAGCCGCTGCGCACGCTGTTCAAGGACGAGGTCCGGCTCGTCGGCGAGCAGCTCGGCCTGCCTGCGGAGATCGTGTGGCGGCACCCGTTCCCCGGCCCCGGTCTGGGCATCCGGATCATCGGCGAGGTCACCCACGACCGGCTGGAGATCCTCCGTGAGGCCGACGCGATCGCCCGCGAGGAGCTGACCAAGGCCGGCCTGGACCGTGACATCTGGCAGTTCCCGGTGGTGCTGCTCGCCGACGTGCGCTCGGTGGGCGTGCAGGGCGACGGCCGCACCTACGGGCACCCGGTCGTGCTGCGCCCGGTCACCTCCGAGGACGCGATGACCGCGGACTGGGCACGGCTGCCCTACGACGTGCTCGAGGCAATCTCTACCCGGATCACCAACGAGGTCCGCGAGATCAACCGGGTGACGCTGGACGTGACCAGCAAGCCCCCGGGCACCATCGAGTGGGAGTGAGCCTCCCCGACGGCTACGCGGTCCGGCCGCTCACCGCGGACGACGCGCCCGGCCTGACCGAGGCCTACCGGCGCAACCGCGAGCACCTCGCTCCGTGGGAGCCGGTCCGCGAGGAGTCGTTCTACACCGAGACCGGGCAGGCCGAGCTGCTGGCCGCGCGGCTGGTGTCCGACGCCGCGGGCCACGGCATGTCCTGGCTCGTGGTCCGCGACGACCTGGTGGTCGGGCGGGTGAACCTGAGCAACATCGTCCGCGGCGTGTTCCAGAGCGCCCACGCCGGCTACTGGGTCGACCACGAGCACCAGGGGCGGGGGATCGCCACCGCCGGGCTCCGGTTCGCCTGTGAGCAGGCAGCGCGGGCGGGACTGCACCGGGTGGAGGCGGGGACGCTGGCCCACAACACCGCCTCCCAGCGGGTGCTGCGCTCGGCCGGGTTCGACGAGATCGGGTTCGCCCCGCGCTACCTGTTCATCGCCGGGGACTGGCAGGACCACACGCTGTTCCAGAGGATCCTGCACGACCGCCCCCTCTGACCCTCACCTGCGTCACCCGGGCGGACCCAGGTCCTCCAGCGAGTAGCCGAACGGGTAGGTCCGGGACGCGTCGTGCAGGTAGGGCCGGGAGTCCGGACGCGGCGGCAGGAGCCGCAGCACGACCGCGCGGACCCGCAGCGCCCGGTGCAGCACGGCACCGAGCCACCGCGGCTGCGGCGGCAGACCCAGCGCGGTGCGCAGCGGATCGTCGAGCAGGGCGATCGCGCAGCGGCGCAAGGGCGGCCGCAGGGGCGCGGGGTACCACCCGGTGAAGACCCGCAGCGTGGCCTCCGCGACCCTCCGGTTGCTCTCGGCGAACGCGAAGTGCTCGGCCTCGTAGTCCTCGAGCAGGGCCTCGTAGCCGTCGTAGTCGACCGGCAGGTCCCGGAGCCCCATCAGCTCTCCGAACCGGGTGGTGGTGCGTACCATCGCCTCGACCTCGTGCGGGTGCAGCGGCCGCCAGCCGTACCGGTCGATCCACCGCTTCGGGCCGACCAGCGTGGTCGCGAGCACGTAGTGGTGCTCGTGCTCGGGGATGTCGTGGCGACCGTGGATCCGGTTCAGGTGCCGCATCGCCGCCCTGCCCCGGGGCGAGTCCAGGGAGTCCGCGGTCGCCTCGTAGCCGAGGAGGATCGTGTCGTCGTACCTCTTCTGACCCCGGTGCGCGAACTCCCCCGTGCGGTCGAGCAGCGCGCTGATGCCGGGCACCGCGAAGTCGCGCAGGAACGCCACCGACGTGCCCTGGGTGTAGTCCCACGGGAACTCGTACTGCGTGACCAGGCAGAAGATCTCGTGGTGGTCGCGGACGGGGTCGAGCGAGGCGATGTGCCGCAGTCGGGAGTACCGCCCCACGACCCGCGCCCTAGAGTCCCAGCGAGCGGCCGATGATCTCCTTCTGGATCTCGGTCGTGCCGCCGTAGATGGTCTGCACCCGGCTGTCCACGTAGGCCCGGGCGATCGGGTACTCGCTCATGTAGCCGTAGCCGCCGTGCAGCTGGACTGCCTGGTCCACGACCCGCTTCTGCAGCTCGGTGGTCCACCACTTCGCCATCGACGCCTTCGCCGCGTCGAGGTCGCCGGCGACGTGGCGGCGGATGCAGTCGTCGATGAACACCCGGGCGATGTGCGTCTCGGTGGCCATCTCGGCGACCGCGAACCGGTTGTGCTGGAACTTCCCGATCGGCCGTCCGAACGCCTGCCGCTCCTTGACGTAGTCGAGAGTCAGGTCGAGCACCCGCTCGCAGGCCGCCGCGGCGGCGACACCGATCGAGAGCCGCTCCTGGGAGAGGTTCTGCATCAGGTAGACGAAGCCGGCGCCCTCCTCGCCGAGCAGGTTCTGCTTCGGCACCGCGACGTTGTCGAAGAACAGCTCGGCGGTGTCCTGCGCGTGCTGCCCGATCTTGTCGAGGTTGCGGCCGCGCTCGAAGCCGGGCATGCCGCGCTCCACCACCAGCAGGCTGATCCCCTTGACGCCGGCCTCGGGGTCGGTGCGCGCCACCACGACCACCAGGTCGGAGAGGATCCCGTTGCTGATGAAGGTCTTCTGACCGTTGAGGACGTAGTGGTCGCCCTTGTCCACGGCCGTGGTGCGGATGCCCTGCAGGTCGCTGCCCGCGCCCGGCTCGGTCATCGCGATCGCCGCGATGAGCTCGCCGCTGCACAGCCCCGGGAACCAGCGTCGCCGCTGCTCGTCGGTGGCGAGCGAGAGGAAGTACGGCGCGATCATGTCGTTGAACAGCGGGAACGCGGCGCCGTAGAACCCGCGCTGCGCGAGCTCCTCGTTGACCACGGTGTTGTAGCGGAAGTCGGTGGTCCCGGCGCCGCCGTACTCCTCGTCGAAGAAGAAGCCGACCAGCCCCTGCCGGCCGGCAGCGGCCCACACCTCGCGCGAGGCCATGCCGTCGGCCTCCCACTGCGCGTGGTGCGGCGCGATCTCCCGGTCGATGAAGGCGCGCACGGTCTCCCGGAACGACTCGTGCTCGGGCTCGAAGATCTCGCGCATGTCAGGACACCCACTCCTTGAGCCGACGCACCAGGCCGGCGGGGTCGTCGGAGACCGGCGTGATCTGGAGGTTGGTCACCCCGGCCTCCCGGAACGCCTCGATCCGCTCCCGCACGTAGGACTCGGGCCCGACGAGGTTGCACATCTCCAGCAGCTCCAGGGGTACGACGGCCTCCGCGTCGCGCTTGTAGCCGTCGAGGTACATCTCCTGGATCTTCTCGGCCTCCTGCTCGAAGCCGTACTGCCGGACGAGGTCGTTGTAGAAGTTCTTGCCCCGGGCACACATCCCGCCGATGTAGAGCGCGAACATCGGCCGGGCCAGGTCGAGCAGGGCCTTGACGTCGTCGCCCTCGCCGATCGCGACCATCCCGCCCGCCGCGATCTCCAGCGGCCCGAGG
>DATIBI010000048.1:0-10525 GCA_035457605.1 Nocardioidaceae bacterium | reverse complement strand
CCGCATCGGCTACACGTTGATGACCGAGCAGTCCGGCCCGCGCGAGCTGGTCCGCTACGCCGCCGGGGCTGAGCAGGCCGGCTTCGACTTCGAGGTGATGAGCGACCACTACTTCCCGTGGCTGGACGAGCAGGGGCACGCCGGCTACGCGTGGAGCATGCTCGGTGCGGTCAGCCAGGTCACGGAACGGGTCGAGCTGATGACCTACGTGACCTGTCCGATCGTGCGGTACCACCCGGCAGTGGTGGCTCAGAAGGCGGCGACGGTGCAGCTGCTCTCCGACGGCCGGTTCACCCTTGGCCTCGGTGCGGGCGAGAACCTCAACGAGCACGTCGTGGGAGCGGGCTGGCCGCCGGTGAACGTGCGCCACGAGATGCTCGAGGAGGCGGTCCGGATCATCCGGGACCTGCTCGGCGGCGGCTACGTGAACTTCAGCGGGCGGCACTTCCGGGTGGACTCGGCCAAGGTGTGGGACCTGCACGAGCAGCCGGTGGAGATCGGCGTGGCCGTCTCGGGAGCGCAGTCGATCAAGACGTTCGCGCCGCTGGCCGACCACCTCGTCGCGGTGGAGCCCGATCCGGGCATCGTGGCTGCGTGGGACGAGGCGGGGGATCCGGGCTCGCGGAAGATCGGCCAGATGCCGATCTGCTGGGACACCGACGCCGACCGCGCCGTCGAGCGGGCGCACCAGCAGTTCCGCTGGTTCGGCGGAGGTTGGAAGGTCAACGCCGAGCTGCCCGGCCCGGCCGGGTTCGCCGGGGCCACCCAGTTCGTGCGGCCGGAGGACGTCGCCGAGTCGATCCCGTGCGGACCGGACCTGGACAAGATCGTCGCCGGGGTGAAGGAGTTCGTCGACGCCGGGTTCACCGACGTGGCGCTGGTGCAGATCGGGGACGAGGGCCAGGAGTCGTTCCTGGAGATGGCGCAGAAGGAGCTGCTGCCCGCCCTGCGGGGGTGACGAGGCTCTCGGCGGGACCAACCGCCCACCGGGGGCTTGGCCCCGCTTGGGACAATGGCGGCGTGAGTGAGCAGGCAGGCCGGTACCAACGATCCGCCGCGGGCATGGTCGGCGCCATGATCGTGCTGGCGGCGGTGATCGCGGGGTTCGTGGTCTTCCGCGAGATCAACCGCAACGACCCGGCGACCCCGGTCCGCGACGTCCAGTACCAGCAGACCGCGGACTTCGCGCGCTCGCAGGCCGACTTCGAGCTGCTCGCTCCCGAGACGCTGCCCGACGGGTGGCGGGCCACCAGCGTGGAGTTCGTCCCCGAGCCGGCCCGCTGGCACCTGGGCCTGCTGACCGACGAGGACAGGTACGTCGGGCTCGAGCAGGCCGGGTCCTCGGAGAAGGACATGGTCGAGACGTACGTCGACCGCGACGCCGTCCGTGCGGGGACGATGGACGTCGACGGCACCACCTGGAAGGTGTGGACCGACTCCGGCGGCGACACCGCGCTGGTGCGCACCGAGGGGGGCACCACCACCCTGGTCGTGGGAACGGCCGACCGGGACGTGCTCGCGGAGCTCCTCGCCGACCTGACCTGATCGCGTCCGCACCCGCCCCGGGCCCGCTAGTCTTCTCCGGCCACAGATCGACCGACTCGGGGGTCCCATGCGCCGTCGCACCCAGGCAGCCGCCTGCCTTGCTCTGTTCCTGTCCGTGCTCGCAGCTGCGCCCGCCGGCGCGGACACCCGCGCCTTCGGGGACGCCAGGGGAGACGTCGCGCACTACGACGCCGACACCGACACGTGGCGAGAGGGCTCGAGCGGCATCGACATGTACCGCGTCCGGGTCACCTACGACGACAGGTGGCTCGTCGTACGCACCCGGTTCCGCGACCTCAACGAGCGCAACGTGGACGACCTCGAGAACGCGCGCCACACCATCTGGATCAACACCGACCGTGCTCGCGACGGGCACGAGTACCGGCTGAGCCACATGCAGCTCGAGCTGCGGCTCGACAGGATGCGCGGCTACGACGAGGTCCGCGAGGACCTGCCCTGCCGGGGTATGCGGTGGTCGGCGAACAAGCAGACCGACGTCAGCAGGCTCGTCGTTCCGCGCGGCTGCTTCCGTCGCGGCGAGCGTGGCCAGGCGGCCGTGCTGGTCGAGGCGATCCGGGTCGACCCGCGGAGCGAGGGCTACTTCGACACGCACCAGGAGTGGGCGCGGACCCGCTTCGTCCCGTACGCCTGACGGGGGCGTGCCGGCCGGCGCGGGGCGGCGACCGCCCGTCGACGTCATTGTGTTTTCCTGCGTGACCGCGTAGTCAGGTGCCATGCGGCAGCGACCGCCCTTCCCGCCTGCCGGGGACGCCGACCCGGGGGAGGACCCGCGCGCCCCTGCGGTGGCCGGTCCGGCGCACGAGGACACCGACGGCGAGGCCCTGGACACGGCGTGGCGGATCCATGCGGCGCTTGCCGACGTGACCGGCAAGGTCGACGCGAAGGCGTCCTTCTGCGTCGCGGTGGAGTCGGCGGTGCTGTTCACCGTGGTGAACCTGACCGCCGAGGGGCGGCTGTTCCACGATCTCGACACCGCCACCGAGCGGTGGACGTTCTACCTCGGCCTGGCCCTGGTCGCGGCCGGGCTGCTCTCCGCCGCCGACGTCGTGATCCCGCGGCTGCGCCGGCAGAAGCAGCACAGCGGTGAGAGCCGGAGGAACTTCATCTACTTCGGGCAGCTGCGGCACTGGGACCCGGAGGAGCTCGAGGCGCACCTCAAGGGCGCGCCGGTGCTTCCGGTCCTGTCCGCACAGCTGGTGAACATGAGCAGGATCGCGTGGCGCAAGCACGTCATGGTGCAGGCGTCGCTGCTGCTGGCGTTGCTCGGGGCGTCGCTGCTCGGCTGGTGTGCGCTGCTGGTGAGCTGACAGCGGAGCACCCGGCGCCGCGCGGAGCCGGAGAGCGCGTCCGGACCCGGCGCCGCCGGGACGGTCAGTCCTCGGTGCCGTCGCCGCGCTCGGCGAGGGCGGCGTCGAGCCGCTTCTTCGCGCCGTCGAGCCAGTCCTGGCAGATCCGGGCCAGCTTCTCGCCCCGCTCCCACAGCGCCAGCGACTCCTCGAGGTTCGTGCCGCCGGTCTCGAGCCGCCGCACCACCTCGACCAGCTCCTCACGGGCGGCCTCGTAGCTGAGCTGCTCCTGCTGCTCGGTCATCCTTGCGTCTCCTCGCTCGTCGTCTCGCGGACGACCACGTGGATGCGGCCGTCCTTGACCCGCACCTGCAGCTGCTCGTCCGGCTTGGTCTGGTCGATGCTGGTCACCACGTGCCCGTCGCCGTCCTGCAGCACCGAGTAGCCGCGCTCGAGGGTGGCGAGCGGGGACAGGGCACGGACCCGTGCCAGCTGGTGGGTCAGGTCGTCGTGGCCGCGGTCGAGCCGGTGGCCCAGGCAGCGCCGGGCCCGGTCGCGCAGCTCCTGCACCTGCTCGGCGCGGTCCTCAAGCCCGCTGCGCGGGTCGGCCAGGCTGGGGCGCGCCCGGACCGCCTCGAGCTGGTGCAGCTGCTGGGAGAGCCATGCGCTCATCAGCGCCCGTCCGCGGTCGCGGAGCCGGGTGATCCGGTCGACCTCCTCGGCGACGTCGGGCACCACCAGCTTGGCCGCGTCGGTCGGGGTGGAGGCGCGCACGTCGGCGACCAGGTCGAGGATCGGGGTGTCCGGCTCGTGGCCGATCGCGCTGACGACCGGCGTACCGGCCTTGTGCACCGCCCGGACCAGCGCCTCGTCGGAGAACGGAAGCAGGTCCTCCACCGAGCCGCCTCCGCGCGCGATGACGATCACCTCGACCTCTGGGTCGCGGTCGAGCACCCCGAGCGCCTCGATCACCTCGCGTGCGGAGCTCGTGCCCTGCATCGAGGCGTGCCTGACCTTGAACCGCACCGCGGGCCACCGTCGCCGGGCGTTCTCGAGCACGTCCCGCTCGGCCGCCGACCGGTTGCCGGTGATCAGCCCGATCGTGCCGGGCAGGAACGGCAGCGGCCTCTTGAGCTCGCGGGCGAACAGCCCTTCCGCGGCGAGCAGCTGGCGCCGGCGCTCGAGCCGGGCGAGCAGCTCACCGAGACCCACCATGCGGATGTCGGTGGCGTACAGGCTGAGCGTGCCGCGGTTGGCGTAGTAGGAGGGCTTGGCGAAGATCACCACGCTGGCGCCCTCGACGACCGGCGGGTTGAGCGAGTCGAACACCTGGCGTGAGCACGTGACCGGGATCGAGATGTCGGCCACGGTGTCTCGCAGCGTGATGAACACGGTGTTCAGGCCCTGGCGACGGTTGAGCTGGGCGATCTGGCCCTCGACCCAGACCGCGCCGAGCCGGTCGATCCAGCCTGAGATCGCGCTCGCGATCTGCCGGACAGGTGCCGGTGACTCCGGTGAGGTCTGCAGTGCCACGCCTGGAACCCTAAGGCAGACCACCTACGATGGAGCCCATGAGCACTTCCGACCTGGGGATGCCCCCTGTCCTCGACCCCGAGTCCGCCGTGATGCTGGCCGCGCCGCGCGGCTACTGCGCCGGCGTGGACCGGGCAGTGATCACGGTCGAGAAGGCCCTGGACCTCTACGGCGCGCCGGTCTACGTGCGCAAGCAGATCGTGCACAACAAGCACGTGGTGTCCAACCTCGAGTCCCGCGGCGCGGTCTTCGTCGAGGAGCTCGACGAAGTCCCCGAGGGCGCGACCGTGGTGTTCTCCGCCCACGGCGTGTCGCCCGAGGTGCACCGTCAGGCCGAGGTCCGCAGCCTCAAGACCATCGACGCCACCTGCCCGCTGGTGACCAAGGTGCACCACGAGGCGCGGCGGTTCGCCAACGAGGACTACGACATTCTGCTGATCGGCCACGAGGGTCACGAGGAGGTCGAGGGCACCGCCGGCGAGGCTCCCGAGAACATCCAGCTCGTGCAGAGCCCCGAGGACGTCGTGAACATCGAGGTCCGGGACCCGAGCAAGGTGGCCTGGCTCTCGCAGACCACGCTCTCGGTCGACGAGACGCTGGAGACCGTGGCCGCGATCCGCGAGAAGTTCCCGCAGC
Organism: Nocardioidaceae bacterium; assembly: GCA_035457605.1. GTDB lineage: Bacteria > Actinomycetota > Actinomycetes > Propionibacteriales > Nocardioidaceae > Nocardioides_C. Next base: position 5,504 of record DATIBI010000048.1, on the reverse strand, counting down.
TGCTCGACCCGCCCTCGGACGACATCTGCTACGCCACCCAGAACCGGCAGATGGCGATCAAGGAGATCTCCCGCGACGCCGACCTGGTGATCGTGGTCGGGTCCGGCAACTCCTCCAACTCCGTGCGCCTGGTCGAGGTCGCCCTCGAGGCCGGCGCGAAGGCTGCCTACCGGGTCGACGACGCCACCGAGATCGACGAGGCCTGGCTCGAGGGCGTGCGCAAGGTCAGCGTGACCTCCGGTGCGTCCGTGCCCGAGGACCTCGTCGAGGGCGTGCTCAGCTTCCTCGCCGAGCGCGGGTACCCGGACGCGCAGGCCGTGCACACCGCCGAGGAGTCGCTGATCTTCGCGCTGCCGCCGGAGTTGCGCCGGGACATGCGGGCGGCGGAGAAGACCAAGGCCTGAGCGGCCACACCCCCGCTGCGGGTGCTGTGGCACCAATCGCAGGTCCCAGGGCCTGAGAACCTGCGGGTGCTGTGGCACCAACGGCAGGTCTCAATACCCTGAGAACCTGCGGGTGATGGCACAGCGCGGGAGTCCCCGTGGCCCGCCCTCGAGCTTCGCTGCGATCGTCACCTGACAGGCTCCCCGCGGCATGACGATCGCCACGAAGCCCGCGGGGGAAGCTCGCAAGCGTCACCGGCCGGGCCAGGGCACGCCACAGCAAGGACGCGCCACGCGCGCGAGCTGGCGCGAGCTCACGCGAGCGTGCGGATCCGCCCCGCGTTACGCCCTGCCACCTGCCGCAGCGCCAGGATCCCGAGCGCGAGGGCGTACCCGGTGACCAGGGCACCTGCCTGGTGCGCCAGTCCGGCGACCACGGCCTGGATGAGCCCGTCGACCTTCTCCGCGACGGCGGTGCGGTGCACGACCGCGAGCAGCAGCACGACGCCGAGCATCAGCAGGGGCGGGAGCACGCCCACGGCGAAGAAGTCGCGCGGGCGGACCAGCAGCGCCGCGGCCACGCACACCGCCACGAACGCGAGGTCGAACAGCCACGACAGGCCGTCGGTGATCGACACGTCCAGCCAGACCACGCCGAGCGTGGCAAGCGTGGCGAGGGTCGCCACCTGGCGGCCAGGCCTGCGACCCTCTTCCCACAACGTGCGCCGACGGCTCACACCCGCAAGGTAGCCGTCCGAGCGTGCAGGTGGTGCGCGACTCGCCGCGCCCGCGGTGACCTCAGGCCGACTCGCTCTCAGGCCGACTCGGCCCGGGGCACCACGTCGGAGCTGCCCGCGGACGAGGGCAGCGACGGCAGCTCGGGGCGGTCCTCGGCGACCTCGTCCATCAGCTCGGCGGCGGTCAGCGGGCGGGCGGCGTCGGAGACCGGCTTGGGGGTGGTCAGCTCCTCGTCGCTGACGGCGAGCTCCTGGAACCGGCGCGCGGACACCAGGACCCGGGTCTCCAGCGACCCGATCGCCTTGTTGTAGCTGCCCACCGCGTTGGTGAGCGCCTTGCCGAGCCGGTCGAGGTGCCCGCCCATGATCCCGAGCCGGTCGTAGAGCTCGCGGCCGAGGTCGTGGATGTCGCGGGCCTTGTCGGCCAGGGCCTCCTGGGTCCAGGCGTAGGCCACCGTCCGCAACAACGCGATCAGCGTGGTGGGCGTGGCGAGCACGACCTGCCGGGCGGCGGCGTACTCCAGCAGCGTGGGCTCGGCCTCCAGCGCCGCCGACAGGAACGACTCGCCGGGCACGAACAGCACCACGAACTCCGGCGTGGACTGCAGCGCCCGCCAGTACGACTTCGCGCCGAGGGAGTCCACGTGCTGGCGCAGCTGGCGTGCGTGTCGCGTCAGGTGGGCGTCGCGCTCCTCGTCGTCTCCTGCGCTGGTGGCGTCGAGGAACGCGTCGAGCGGCACCTTGGCGTCGACCACGACGTTCTTGCCGCCGGCCAGGTTGACCACGAGGTCGGGGCGGAGCAGCCCGTCGTCGCGGCGTACCGACACCTGCTCGGCGAAGTCGCACCGCGCCACCAGCCCCGCGATCTCCACGGCCCGGCGCAGGTGCAGCTCACCCCACCGGCCGCGCACCTGCGGCTTGCGCAGGGCCGTGGAGAGCGCCGCGGTCTCCCGACGCAGCGACTCGGTGGAGTGCCGCACGTCCTCGACCTGCTGGCGCAGCTGGCTCTGCCAGGAGACCCGGTGCTGCTCGAGGTCGCGCATCTGGTCGTGCAGCCGCTCCAGCCCCTCCTTCACCACGGCACGCTCGGCGGCCCGTGCCTCCAGCTCGAGCCGCTCGCCCTCGCGGTCCACCGTCGCGGTGCGGGCGCGGGTCAGCAGCACACCGAGCACACCGCCGATCAGGAGGCCGACGACGAGCACGAGCAGCAGGGCGAGAACGGTGGCGAAGTCCATGCCGCACATGGTGGACGACGCCACCGACAAAACGCCCGAAGGGCACGCGGGACGCCCTCAGTCGGCCAGCGTGACGATCACCGGGGCGTGGTCACTGGCGCCCGCACCCGCTCGCTCCTCCCGGTCGATCATCGCGCCCTCGACACGCTCTGCGAGCGCGGGGGAGCCGAGCACGAAGTCGATGCGCATGCCCCGGTTCCGCTCGAACCGCTGCCGGTAGTAGTCCCAGTACGTGTAGACACCCGGGCCAGGCGCGTGCGGGCGGACCACGTCGACGTACCCGCTCTTCTCGAACGCCCAGAACGCGGCCCGCTCCTCGGGGGTGACGTGCGTGGACCTCGCGAACTGTGCCATGTCCCACACGTCCTCGTCGGTGGGCGCGATGTTCCAGTCGCCGGTGAGCGCGATCTGCGCACCGGGGTCCTCGGCGAGCCAGCCCTGAGCGGCGACGTCGAGCCGCTCCAGCCACTGCAGCTTGTAGGCCAGGTGCGGGTCGCCGATCTTGCGCCCGTTCGGCACGTACAGCGACCACACCTGCACCCCGCCGCAGGTCGCGCCGAGCGCCCGGGCCTCCGACGTCATCGGCTCGCCCCACTGCGGCATGCCGTCGAAACCGTGGCGTACGTCGGACAGCCCGACCCGGCTGGCGATCGCGACGCCGTTCCACTGGTCGTAGCCGAGTGTCGCCACGTCGTACCCCAGCGCCTGGAGCCCCATCAACGGCCACTGGTCGTCGCGCGCCTTGGTCTCCTGCAGGGCGAGTACGTCGATCTGGTGACGGTCGAGCAGGGCCTCGACCCGGTCGATCCGGGAGCGGATGGAGTTCACGTTCCACGTCGCGATGCGCATCGGGCCACTCTACGATTCGTGACCGGCCCGCCTCGCCACCTAGACTTGCCGCCCGTGGCACTCACCATCGGCATCGTCGGACTCCCCAACGCAGGCAAGTCGACGCTCTTCAACGCACTGACCAAGAACGACGTCCTCGCGGCGAACTACCCGTTCGCGACGATCGAGCCCAACGTCGGTGTGGTCGGCGTGCCCGACGCGCGGCTTCCCAGGCTTGCCGAGATCTTCGACTCGGCCAAGGTGCTGCCGGCGACCGTGGAGTTCGTCGACATCGCCGGCATCGTCCGCGGCGCCTCCGAGGGGGAGGGGCTGGGCAACAAGTTCCTCTCGCACATCCGGGAGTCCGCGGCGATCTGCCAGGTCACCCGGGTGTTCCGCGACGAGGACGTCACGCACGTCGACGGCGAGGTCAACCCCGCCAACGACATCTCCACGATCCAGACCGAGCTGATCCTCGCCGACCTGCAGACGGTCGAGAAGGCGCTGCCGCGGCTGGAGAAGGAGGCCCGGCTGAAGAAGGAGACCGCCGCGGTCCTCGAGGCGGTCAAGGAGGCCAGGGACGCGCTCGAGAAGGGCACCCCGGTCATCGCCACCTCGATCGACAAGGCGCTGCTGCGTGAGCTGATGCTGCTCACCGCGAAGCCGTACATCTACGTGTTCAACTGCGACTCCGACGAGCTCGCCGACGAGGGCCTGAAGCAGAAGATGCGCGACCTCGTCGCGCCCTCGGAGGCGATCTTCCTCGACGCCAAGTTCGAGGCGGAGCTCGTCGAGCTCGACGACGAGGAGGAGGCCCGCGAGATGCTCGCCGAGATGGGCATCTCCGAGCCCGGCCTGGACACCCTGGCGCGGGTCGGGTTCGACACCCTGGGCCTGCAGACCTACCTCACCGCCGGTCCCAAGGAGACCCGCGCCTGGACCATCCCCAAGGGCGCGACCGCTCCGGAAGCCGCCGGCGTGATCCACACCGACTTCCAGCGCGGATTCATCAAGGCCGAGATCGTGTCGTTCGACGACCTGGTCGACGCGGGGTCGATGAACGCGGCGAAGGCGGCCGGCAAGGTGCGCATGGAGGGCAAGGACTACGTCATGCAGGACGGTGACGTCGTGGAGTTCCGCTTCAACGTGTGACCTGCGGATGCGTCTCCCAGGGCCGGCCAAGGCGCGGGGGTGCCGGGATGGTCGCGAGCGCCCGGAGGCGGCGGCGCCGCGGGCCGACGCCGACTCTTCTCGTGGTCTCGATCCTGGTTCCGCTCGGACCGCTCGGTCCTCCGGCTGAAGACGCCTTTCTGCTGGTCAGGGGCATCAGGCATCAGGCATCAGGTGCCCGTACGTCGGACAGCACCAGTGACGCGTTGTGGTGGCCCCACCGGTCTGCCACCGCCACTACCGTCTCGCCCTGCGCAACAGCTCTGAGCCATCGTGGTGGCAAGGTCTACGAGCTGTTCCGCCGAGCTGATTCAGGTCATCCACCAGGGATGATGACTCCTTTGTCCGTGTCGTCGGAGTGTCATAGCAACGAGTGTGCTCGACGCGCACACCAGCCCACCGGGGATACCCGAGCCGCCGCGCTACGGGCGCCGACGACCGAGGCGGAGATTCCACATGACTGAGCCCGACCGCACGACACTGCCGCTGAGCGCACCGGAGTTCGGGGGAACGGCCAACCACACCCTTCGGGGCTCGCAGCCGGACTGGAACCTGATACGTCATCCCGAGCCACCCCAGGGCGCACCCAACGTGCTGCTGGTGCTGATCGACGACGCGGGGTTCGGGAATCCGAGCACGTTCGGGGGACCGATCCAGACCCCGAACTACACACAGTTGGCCGAGGCGGGGTTGCGGTACAACCGGTTCCACGTCACAGCGCTGTGCTCGCCCACCCGCGCGGCCTTGCTGACAGCCCGGAACAACCACGCGGTCGGTTTCGGGTCGGTGGGTGAGTTCTCGAGCGGCTTCCCCGGCTACACCGCGATGCTTCCGCTCGAGTGTGCCCCGCTGCCGCGGATCCTCCGCGACAACGGCTACAGCACCGCCGCCTTCGGGAAGTGGCATCTGACCCCGGACGGGCAACAGGGGCCGGCCGGACCGTTCGGGCGCTGGCCCAATGGTTGGGGTTTCGACTACTTCTACGGCTTCCTCGGCGGAGACTCGGGCCAGTGGGATCCCTGCTTGGCCGAGAACCAGAAGATCATCGGGACCCCGGCGGAGTACTACGACGAGGAGAACCCCTACTACCTGCCCGACGCGATGGCCGACAAGACCATCGAATGGCTGCACGGGGTGCGCGGCCAGGACGC
>DATIBI010000047.1:0-2561 GCA_035457605.1 Nocardioidaceae bacterium | reverse complement strand
GAGCTGGCCCGGGCGCTGGCGTCAGAGCCGAAGCTGCTGCTCCTGGACGAGCCGTCGTCGGGCCTGGACGAGTCCGAGACCGACGACTTCGGGGACCTGCTGCGTGAGCTGGCCGGTGAGGGGCGGGCGGTCCTGATGGTCGAGCACGACATGGACCTGGTGATGGCGGTGTGCGACGAGATCCACGTGCTCGACTTCGGTCGGGTGATCGCCTCGGGCACACCGGGGGAGGTCCGGGCGGACAAGCGGGTGCAGGAGGCCTACCTCGGCCAGGCCGACCACGACGAGGACGCTGTCGAGGAGACCACGGTGATCGACCCGGTCACGAGCGAGATCCCGGCGGTGCGGTCATGAGCACCCCACGTAACTGCTCGACCTGCTCGCACGTCCGACGGGGTCCGGCATGAGCATTCCGATTCTCGAGGTGCTCGACCTGCACGCCGCCTACGGCCGGATCGAGGTGCTGCGCGGGGTGGACCTGACAGTTCCGCGGGGCGCTGTCGTGGCGCTGCTCGGGCCGAACGGTGCCGGCAAGTCCACGTTCCTGAAGGTGGTCAGCGGTCAGATGAAGCGGACCAGCGGCGACATCCACATGGCGGGCGTGAGCGTGGAGGACGCGACCCCCGACGAGCTGGCCCGCAACGGCCTGATCACGATCCCCGAGGGCCGCAGCGTGTTCCCGAACCTGACGGTGGAGGAGAACCTCAAGCTGGTCTCCTACGCCGGGGTGCCGGCAGAGAAGGTGCTCCAGACGGCGTATGCGTACTTCCCGCGGCTGGGCCAGCGGCGGCACCAGCTCGCGGGCACGATGTCCGGTGGCGAGCAGCAGATGCTGGCGCTGTCCCGGGCGCTTGCCTCGGACCCGGCGCTGCTGCTGCTCGACGAGCTCTCCATGGGGCTGGCGCCGCTGATCGTTGAGGAGTTGTACGACACCGTCGCTCAGATCGCGGAGACCGGTGTATCGATCCTCGTGGTCGAGCAGTTCGCGCGCACCGCGTTGCGGGTTTCCGACTACGCGGCGGTGATGACCGGGGGCCGGATCGTGGCGACCGGTGAGCCGGACGAGATCAGCACACAGATGTCCGAAGTGATCCTTGGAGGAGCAGCATGAGACCCACCACGTTCCGCAGCAGCGGGTCGGGCGCTCGGTCAGGTCGTCGCGTCGGACGGATCGCCGGGGCCTTCCTGGCCGCGGGCCTGATCGGCGCCGCCGCTCCCGTCCCTGCCGCGTCCGCGGCGCCGGCGTACGGCGGCTACTCGACCGAGGCCACCGCGACCCCGCTGAAGATCGAGGTCTACGAGCCGACCATCCCGATTCCCGCGGAACCGCAGGCGGAGGCCGAGTTCGCCTACACCAAGGTGGAGGCGGCCAGCGGTCCGACCGGTGACGGTCTGGCGAGCTGGCTGTGGCCGGGGGACCCGGTCGGGCAGGGCTGCAAGACGTTCGTCGAGACGCTGGGGCTCGGGGCGACCGGACTGTGCAAGGACGGCTACCCGGTCCAGGTGAACTCCCAGACCCCCGGCGAGCCGTCCAGCGAGTCCGACGAGAAGTTCCCCGGGTCCGTGATGCGCACCAGCGCCGGCCCTGAAGAGGTGTCCGCCACCGCCGGTTGGTCGCCGGACTGCGACGTCATGGACGACCGCAAGGCGCCAGGCCTCCCCGGAGCCCCCGGCGGGTCCACGGCTGCCGACGACCAGCCGCAGGGATGCATCCCGGCCGAGCTCGCCGCCATGGTCGACGTCGACGGCATGACCAGCGACTCCCGCACCGAGACCGCCGGAGACACCGTGAAGTCGGTGGCCACGAGCAAGCTGACCGGCGTCTCCCTGATCGGTGGGCTGATCACGGCCGACTCGATCACGGTTACCTCGACCACCACCGCGGACGGCAAGCAGCCCACCGCGGGGGGCGTGTCGAAGGTCGTCGGCCTGAAGCTGGCGGGCAAGCCGCTGACCTTCGGCCGTGACGGCGTCCAGCTCGCCGACCAGAGCCAGAAGCTCCCGGGCATGCCGGACCAGGCGAAGCAGGCCCTGGCGCAGCTCGGCGTGCAGCTGGCGCTGCCCTCGCCGGAGCGGAGCGCCTCCGGCGACAACGCGAACTCCGGCTTCGAGGGACTTCAGGTCGTGATCGACACCCGGCCGCTGCGCTCACAGCTCGACGACATCCCCTTCGACGACATCCTCGGGCTGATCCCTGACCAGGCCGAGGAGCTGCGCAAGCTGCTCGGTGCCGCGACCCAGCTCGCCCCGAAGTTCGTGATCACAGCCGGAAACGCCGCTGCCGAGGCATCCACGGTGCCGAAGCTGGACCTCTCCCTGCCCTCGGTCGACCCGGGGTCGCTGAACGGCGCCGCCGTGCCACCCTCCTCCGGCAGCACCACGGGCGGATCGAGCGGGGTCACCCCCGGGAGTGCCGGCGCGCCGGCGGCCGCACTCGGGGGCGACGCAGGCGCCGCACCTAGCGGTGACGCCGGGGCTCTCGCCGCCAAACCCATGTCATCGTCACTCCCGCCGCTCGCAAGCATCCCGGGCGCGCTCTTGGTGGGTGGCTTCGTGATCGC
>DATIBI010000046.1:0-8875 GCA_035457605.1 Nocardioidaceae bacterium | reverse complement strand
CCCCAGGTCGCTCGCTCACGTCGACCGCGCCCTCGTCACGATCTCTGCCCACAGGCGGACTCATTCTCGCGGCGGTCGGTGCCGCACCGGCCTCTGCTCCGGGTCCAGCCTCGGCGGCGGGACGAAGTCCGGGCGACGGTCCACCGGGTTCAGCCTGACCTGCCACGGCGTCGTGTGGATGGTGGTGTGGTGCGCACGGCACAGCAGCACCAGGTTGTCCAGGCTGGTCGGTCCGCCGTCGAGCCAGGAACGGACGTGGTGGGCGTCGCAGGCGATCGGCGCACGGGTGCAGCCGGGGAACCTGCAGTGCTCGTCGCGCACCAGGAGCGCCCGCCACAGCGCCGGAGTGACCAGCCGGTGCGCGCGGCCGACGTCGAGGACCTCGCTCGCACCGCCGAGCACCACCGGGACGACGTCGGCGTCGCACGCCAGCCGGCGCACCGCACCTGCGGAGAGGCTCTCCCCCGTCTCGGTCGTGGCCGGGCCGGCCAGGTCGAGCAGGTCCAGGTAGCTCATCGTCAACGTCAGCCGCGGCCGGGTGCCGTGGCAGGTGGGCAGCACGTCGGTGCCGAGCAGCCGGTGACACGCCTCGACCAGCGCGTCGAGGAACCGGGCGCCGTGGTCGCGAGGGTCGCGGCCGTCGTGGGCGCAACCCACCGTCGCGCAGCCGGCGTTCGCCCCACCGTTCGTCCTACCGTTCGCACCACGGGCCGCCCCGGCCGCTCCACCGGCCGCTCCCCCTGCTGCCCCACCTTTCGCTCCATCGGCTGCCCCACTGTTCGCTCCACCGCACGAACCGGGAGCGGTGGGGACAGGTGCAGCCAGCGGGAACAGCGCGGCCTTGATCACCGCCGCGTCTTCCACGGTGGTGCGGCCCTTGATCCGCACCCCACCAGCGCCGTCCTCGCTGATGGTGAGGAACCGGCCCAAATGCGCGGCCCGCTCCTCGCGCCGCAGCCGCCGCTCGGTCTCCCGCTCGTCACCCTCCGGGTCGAGGTGCGCGGCCAGGCTCAGTCCCGCCTTGCGCAGGTCGCTCGCGTCGAGCGTCCGCGCGTGGGCGAGCATCATCGCCTCCGCGGTGGCCCGCAGCTCTGCGTTGACCGGCAGCAGGTCCACCGTCGCCACGATCACCTGCGCCTGCGCCCGGCTGATCCGTCCCGCGGCCAGCGCCGCTCCGGTCGCGGCCCGGTCACCGCTCAACGCGGAGGCCAAGCGCACCGCCGTACCACCCGCACCCTTGCGCTCCCCGGCCACCGCCGTCACGAAGTCCTTGGTCGAGGCCCAGCCCTCCGTCCGCGCCGCCCCCGTGGCCTCGACCTCGGCGACCACGGCCAGCTCCACCGCGTCGAGCACCGAGCGAAGCCGCTCGAGCTCGGTCACCGTGGCGACCAGCTCGCCGGCCGGCCTCGCCGCCCAGATCACCTCGGCCAGGCCCGCGACCTGCCTCCGGGCGTCGGCCACCACCGCCGAAGCGGTGGGCGGTGGCGCGAACCCGGTAGCTTTCATGAGTCGAACATACGTGCGATCACCGACATCCCGACACCCCCGATCCGGGGTCTGGGGACAACTCCCGACACCCCCGATCCGGGGTCTGGGGACAACTTCTGGGATGCCACCCGAGCCGACCGTTCACGGCAAGGAGAGCTCAGCAGCCGGCAGGACTGCACACCGTGAGCCGGACGCCGGGCGAGCAGGAACCAGCACCTGGCTCGAGAAGTCGTTGCGGGAGACTCACCGCGTGATCCAACTCCGCATCTCCTCGCCCTCGCACCTCACCGACGACGTGCTCGAGGTCCTCGGCTCCGACCCCGCCGTGAGCAGCCTCGCTGTCGTCCGTGGCGCGTCCCTGCGGCCGGTCGGCGACGTGGTGCACGCCGACGTGGCGAGGGAGGCGGCGAACGACCTCGTCGACCGGCTCCGGGACCGCGGGGTGCACGAGGAAGGCACGGTCCACATCGAGCCGGTTCGCGCGTGGTTCTCTCGGCGGGGGTACGAAGCGGACCGGCTCGCGCCCGGCGCGAGTGCGGACTCGGTGGTCTGGGCCGACGTCACGCAGCGGGCCTACGAGGAGTCGGAGCTGAACTGGACCTACGTCAGCTTCATGTGCCTGGCGACACTGATCGCCGGCATCGCCATCATCCTGGACTCCCAGATCCTCGTCATCGGTGCGATGGTGCTCGGACCCGAGTTCGGTGCCGTGGCCGCGCTCGGTGTCGCGCTCGTCCGGCGGAGGTTCACCCTGTTCGGCATCGCGGCCCGCACCCTGGTGACCGGCTTCGCGGTCTCGATCGCCGTGACACGCTGGCGACCCTCCTGGGCCGGGGGCTCGGCTGGGTCACCATGGCGGACGTCGTGGGAAAGCGCCCTGAGACAGCCTTCATCTACACGCCCGACAAGTGGTCGCTCATCGTCGCGGTCATCGCCGCCGCCGCCGGTGTGCTCTCCCTGACCTCCGCCCGGGTCGGCGGCCTCTCCGGCGTCTTCATCTCGGTCACCACGGTGCCCGGCGGCGGGCAACGTCGCCCTCGGGCTGGCGTTCGGCGTGGGTCACGAGATCTGGGGCAGCTCCCTGCAGCTGCTGATCAACCCGTCCGGCATGGCCCTCGCCGGATGGGCGACCCTGGCCCTGCAGCAGGCGGTGTGGTCGAACGTGTCGAAGCACCGAGCACGGCTCACCAGACGGCTCCGACGTAACCACTAGTGAGCCCACACGGACCGAACGAGCACGACCGGTGCCGGGAGTCGTCGCTGTCAGACCCGGCCGAGGACCGCGCCCATCTGGTCGGCGAGCAGCACCGCGACCCGTCGCTGCTCAATCGTCGGACGGACCACGTCCGTCGCGGACGTGACGACGAAGTGGCCCAGAACCTCAGACCCCCGACGCACCAGCAGGACCGTCTCCTCGTTGGTGGGAAGGCCGTCTCGCTCGACGTTCACCGCCCGGCCGCTCCGGGTGACCCCGCCGTCCCGGTCCATGACCGCGTACCGCGTCTCGTGTGCGCGGCCGGGCACGAACCGGCAGTCCGAGACCGCGAGCACGTCGGCGATCTGCCGGGCGACGTGCTCGGCCAGCTTCTGCGGCGACTCCTCGTGCAGAGCGATGGTCTCGGCCGCCCGCAGCACGCCGTCGAGGTAGCCGGCCCGCTGGCTGGCCCGCTGCTGCTGGCGGCGACCCCACAACGCGATCTCCGTGACGCCGGCACCGATCAGCACCAGGAGCACGGTCATCTCGATGTCGTCCGGGTCGGCGATGGTGAAGCTGTTGTACGGCTCGGTGAGGAAGAAGTCGAACCAGACGCCGGAGGACAGGGCCGCCACCAGACCGGCGACCCGGTCACCGGTGGCCGCCGCCCCGACCACCACGAGCACGAGGACCAGAGCAGCCGTGGCACTGCTGACCGTGTCCCGGAAGCCGCTGAGAACCGCGCAGAGCGCGAGCGGCACGAGTGCCGCAGCCGCGATCACCCACGACCGTCGTACCTGGATCCTCGCCATCGCGTCCATGGCTCATCCCTTCCCTGGGTCGAAGCGGTAGCCCATGCCCGGCTCGTTCAGCAGGAAGCGCGGTCGCGCCGGGTCCGGCTCGAGCTTGCGGCGCAGCTGGGCCATGTACAGCCGCAGGTTCCCCTGCGCGTTCTCGTAGCCCGGCCCCCACACCTCGGCCAGCAGCTGCCGTTGGCTCAGCAGCTTTCCCGGGTGGCGCAGCAGGACCTCGAGCAGGTGCCACTCGGTCGGGGTCAGGCGTACGTCGACCAGCCGGTCGTCGTCGCGCACCGTGACCCTTCGTGCGGAGAGGTCGACCGTGGTCTGCCCGAGCTGCACCTTCGGCACGTCCTCCGAGGGCCCGGTCCGCCGCGACAGGGCCCTCAGCCGCGCGAGGAGCTCGTCGATGCCGAAGGGTTTGGTGAGGTAGTCGTCGGCGCCGGCGTCCAACGCCTCGACCTTGTCCGAGGAGTCGCTGCGACCCGACAGGACCAGGATCGGCGCGCCGGTCCAGCCGCGCAGTCCATGGATCACGTCCACCCCGTCGAGGTCCGGCAGGCCGAGGTCGAGGATGACCAGGTCGGGCGGGTGCCTACCCGCGGTCGCGAGAGCCTCCCCGCCGGACCGCGCCGTGTGCACCTCGTAGTGGCGGGCGCGCAGGTTGATGCTCAGCGCACGGAGGATCTGTGGCTCGTCGTCGACGACCAGGACCCTGTTCATGCTCGGTCCTCCACGTCCTCGGGCACGACGATCGGTTCCGCCTGGCGCTCGCGACGTCCGGGCTCGGGAGCCTCCCCCTCGGCCGGCGACGTGCTGGCGCGCAGCGAGACGACCATGGTGAGCCCGCCGCCCGGCGTCTCGTCCGGGCTCAGCGTCCCACCCATCACCTCGGTCAGACCGCGAGCGAGCGCAAGCCCGAGCCCGACTCCGGAGGTGTTGTCGGTGTCACCGAGACGCTGGAACGGCGCGAACACCTCGTCGCGCGCGTCCGGCGGGATGCCCGGCCCACGGTCGATCACCCGGAGCTCGACCCGCTCGCCGAGCCTGCTGCCCGTGATGATCGGCGGGCGGTCGGGCGGGGAGTACCGCACAGCGTTCGCGAGCAGGTTCGCGATGACGCGCTCGAGGAGACCGGGGTCGACGAGCACGTCGGGCAGCTGTTCGGGCAGGTCCACGATCACCCGCCTCCCGTGCGGGCCGATGTCGTCCAACGCCCGAGCGACGACCTCGTCCAGCGCGGTCGGCCGGTTGAGCACGTCGATCGCGCCGGTCTGCAGCCGGCTCATGTCCAGCAGGTTGTCGACCAGCGCTGCCAGCCGGTCCAGCGACTCGTCCGCGGTCTCCAGCAGCTCCTCCCGGTCCTCCGTGGACCACTCGACGTCCCGGCTGAGCAGGCTGGTGACAACTGCCTTGACGGTCGCCAGAGGAGTCCGCAGGTCGTGCCCGACCGCCGCCAGGAGCGCGGTGCGCATCTTGTTCGCCTCGGCCAGAGGCGCGGCCGCGGCGGCTGCCTCGCTGAGCCGCTGACGCTCGAGCACGACCGCGGCCTGAGCGGCAAACGCACCGAGCAACCGCTGCTCGTCGGCGTGCAACGGGCGGCCCTCCAGGGCCAGGACGAGATGGTGCCCGATGGGCACGGGGGTGTCCGCGTCCTCGGGACGTACGCAGGCCTCGGGCCCGGCCGTGGCCACCACCGACCACTCCGCCGCGGGCCCCTGGGCCATTGCGCCCCCGGGCTCGGTATCCGCGCCCGGGCGCTCCAGGAGGGTCACCGAGCGCAACCCGAACGACTCCCGGATCCGCTCGAGCAGCGCCGGCAGCGCGTGCTCCCCGCGCAGGACGCTGCCCGCGAGCGTCGCCAACGTCTCGGACTCGGCAGTCGCGCGGGCCGCCTGGCGGGTACGACGGGAGGCCAGGTCGACCACCGAGCTGACCAGCAGGGCGACCACGACGAACACCCCGAGCGCCAGCGCGTTGTTCGCCTCGTTGATGGTGAAGGTGTGCAGCGGTGGCGTGAAGTAGAAGTTGAGCAGCAGTGAACCGGAGATCGCCGCGAAGAGCCCGGGCAAGAACCCGCCCACGAGCGCCACCACGACAACCGCGAGCAGGAAGATCAGCACGTCGCTGATCAGGTTCAGCGGCCCGCGCTGAGGGACCAGGGCGATGGTCAGCAGAGGCGGTAGCAGCAGGGCGAGCGCGAAGCCCTGGATCCTGCGGCGTCGGGTGATGCTGCCCCGCAGCGGCGGCAGCCGCGTCCCTCGTCCGCTCTCGCCGTGCGTGACGATGTGGACGTCGATGTCGCCGGAGTCGCGGATCGTGGCCGCGCCGATGCCCGGCCCGGAGAACATCGTCGTCACCCAGGACCGCCGGCTCGCGCCGAGCACGAGCTGGGTGGCGTTCTCCGCACGGGCGAAGGTGAGCAGCGCCTCGGAGACGTCGTCGCCGAGCACCTGGTGGTAGGAGCCACCCAGGGACTCGACGAGCCGTCGCTGCTGGGCGAGGGCGGCCGGGCTGGCCCCGGTGAGCCCGTCGGACCGGGTCACATGCACGGCGAGCAGCTCGCCGCCGGTGGAGCGGGCCGCGATCCGTGCCGCCCGCCGGATCAGCGTCTCCCCCTCCGGGCCGCCGGTCAGCGCGACCACCACCCGCTCGCGCGCTTCCCACGTGCCCTCGATCTCGTGCTCGGCGCGGTAGGTCTGCAGGGCCGCGTCGACCTTGTCCGCGGTCCACAGCAGCGCCAGCTCCCGCAAGGCGGTCAGGTTCCCGACGCGGAAGTAGTTGCTCAGCGCCGCGTCCACCTTCTCCGGCGCGTAGACGTTGCCGTGCGCCATCCGCCGCCGCAACGCCTCGGGCGCCATGTCGACGAGCTCCACCTGATCCGCTGCCCGCACGACCGAGTCGGGCACGGTCTCCCGCTGCGGAACGCCGGTAATCTTGGCGACGACGTCGTTGACCGACTCCAAGTGCTGGACGTTGACCGTCGTGACCACGTCGATCCCGGCCTCGAGAAGCTCCTCGACGTCCTCCCACCGCTTCGCGTTCCGCGACCCGGGAACGTTGGTGTGCGCCAGCTCGTCGACCAGCGCCACCTTCGGGTGCCGGGCCAGCACCGCGTCGACGTCCATCTCCTCGAACACGCCCTCGCGGTAGCAGAGCTCGCGGCGAGGGACGATCTCGAGACCCTCGGTCATCTCAGCGGTGTGGAGCCGGCCGTGGGTCTCGACGAAGCCGACGGCGACGTCCGTGCCGCGCTCGAGTCGTCGCCGGCCCTCGCTGAGCATGGCGTAGGTCTTGCCGACCCCCGGCGCGGCGCCGAGGTAGATCCGCAGCTTCCCGCGTGCCATGTCACCTCCTCTCCGGTCCCGCGAACCGCCCCCGCCCGTACGAACTCCCTCCTACTGCGAGTCTGCACCTCCGGGATCTACCGCGAGCGCGTCCAGAGCGAGGTTGAGCATCAGCACGTTGACCCGTGCCTCCCCGAGGAAGCCGAGCGACCGGCCCTCGGTGTGCTCCGCGACCAGGGCGCGGACCGGGTCGGGTGACAGCCCGCGCTCGCCCGCGACGCGTGGCACCTGCTGCTGTGCGTAGGCCGGGCTGATGTGCGGGTCGAGCCCGGAGCCGCTGGCCAGGAGCGCGTCCGGCGCGACGTCCGACCCGGCCACCCCGTCGAGGGTCACCACCGCGGACCGGCGCTGCTGAACCAGCTTCACCAGCTCGGGGTGCTCCGCGCCGTAGTTCGACGCCGAGCTCGACAACGGGTCGTAGCCGGCTCCTGCGGCCGAGGGACGGCTCTGGAAGTACGTCGGGTCCGGCTCGGTGACCAGCGCTCCGTCCTCGGACCTGACCGGCCGGCCGTTCTCGGTCACCGGCCTGGTGAACGACTGGCCGATGTTCTCTGCGCCGACGAGCCGGCCGTCGACCTCGACCAGCGACCCGTCCGCGCGGTCGGGGAACAGCACCTGCGCGACGCCGGTCATCACCAGCGGGTAGGCGAGACCGAGGACCACGGTCATCACCAAGAAGACCCGGACCGCGGCCGCGAGCAGCCGAAGGGGCAGTGGGGTGTTCGACGTCATTGGCCACTCCTCAGCCGATTCCGGGGAACTGCGCGACGAGCAGGTCGATGAGCTTGATGCCGACGAAGGGAGCGACGATCCCGCCGAGGCCGTAGACCGTCAGGTTGCGCCGCAGCATCGACGCCGCCGACGAAGGCCGGTACCGCACGCCGCGCAGGGCCAGCGGGACCAGGGCGATGATGACCAGGGCGTTGAAGATGACCGCGGACAGGATCGCCGACTCCGGCGTGGCCAGGCGCATGACGTTCAACGTGTCCAGGCCCGCGAAGACGCCGCTGAACATCGCCGGGATGATCGCGAAGTACTTCGCGACGTCGTTGGTGATGGAGAACGTCGTCAGCGAACCCCGCGTGATGAGCAGCTGCTTGCCGATCTCGACGATCTCGATGAGCTTGGTCGGGTTGGAGTCGAGGTCGACCATGTTGCCGGCCTCCTTCGCGGCCGACGTACCGCTGTTCATGGCCACTCCCACGTCGGCCTGCGCCAGGGCGGGTGCGTCGTTGGTGCCGTCCCCGGTCATCGCGACCAGGCGGCCGCCCTCCTGCTCCCGCTTGATCAGTGCCATCTTGTCCTCCGGGGTGGCCTCGGCGAGGAAGTCGTCGACCCCCGCCTCCTCGGCGATGGCGCGCGCGGTCAAGGGGTTGTCGCCGGTGATCATGACCGTGCGGATGCCCATGCGACGCATCTCGTCGAACCGCTCCTGCATGCCCTCCTTGACGATGTCCTTGAGGCTGATCACCCCGAGCGCGCGGGCGGGCTGCCCGCGCCGGCGCTCCGCCACCACGAGCGGGGTCCCGCCGCCGGTGGAGATCCCGTCGACGATGGAGCCGACCTCCTCGGTCGGGTGTCCGCCGTTCTCCCGGACCCACTTCATCACCGCTGCCGCGGCGCCCTTGCGGATCTGGCTCTCGCCGTCGAGGTCGACGCCGGACATGCGGGTCTGCGCGGTGAACTCGATGAAGTGGGCCCGGGCCAGCTCCCCTGGCTGCCTCTCCCGCAGCCCGTAGGCCCGCTTCGCGAGCACGACGATGGACCGGCCCTCCGGGGTCTCGTCCGCCAGGCTCGACAGCTGTGCGGCGCTGGCCACCTCGCGTGGGTCCACGCCCTTGACGGGGTGGAACTCGGTGGCCTGCCGGTTGCCGAGCGTGATCGTCCCGGTCTTGTCGAGGAGCAGGGTGTTGACGTCCCCGGCGGCCTCCACCGCCCGGCCGGACATCGCGAGGACGTTGTGCTGGACGAGCCGGTCCATCCCCGCGATCCCGATGGCGGACAGCAGCGCCCCGATGGTGGTCGGGATCAGGCACACCAACAGCGCC
>DATIBI010000045.1:0-11169 GCA_035457605.1 Nocardioidaceae bacterium | reverse complement strand
AGACCACCGGCGCGGTCCAGCCGATCCGGACACCGGCGACGAGCAGCACCAGGCATGCGGCGCCCAGCAGCACCGAGCGCAGCGCCACCGGGTCGGCCAGCACCCACAGCAGGCTCGGCACCAGGCCGAGGGCGAGGGCGGGCGCCAGCGCGGTCATCGTGCTCATCTCCGGCGACCGGCGCAGCTGCAGCACGCCGACCACGCCGAGCGCGACCGCCGCGGGCAGCGTGTACGCCTCCGGGGTGTGCACGCCCACGTCCGCCAGCCGCACCCAGCTCGCCAGCACCAGCAGGAGCCCGCCGAGCCAGCCCGCCTCGCGGCGGTCGGGCCGCAGCAGCGCCATCGCACTGACCCCGGCGCCGGCCACGGTGAGGTAGACCGCCGCCCAGGTGGGCGCCAGGGCGTACGTCGATCCGCTGACGCCGGCTGCGCAGACCGCCCCTGCCGCACCCAGCGCCGCCAGCTCAGCGCCGAGCCGGGCTGCTCCGTCCACCGGGTCGACGCGCCACGACCGGTCCACCGCCGGGGCGGTCAGCACCAGTGCGACCAGGACGAGCAGCGACACCAGCGCACCGACGGCCTGGTCGACGTCGGCGGTCGCGCACGCCGTCCACGCCGTCCCGGCGGTGGCCGCGGACAGCGTCACGCCGGCCAGCACCCGGACCCAGCGGGCGGACGCGCGCAGGTGCACGACCACGGAGGCGAGCAGCACGGCGGAGGTCGCGGCCAGGGTCGCCCACTCGTCGTGGAGCGACACCACGGTCCCGCCGGCGAGGAAGGCGACTGCCGCACCGAGGGAGCTCGGGCTTTCCTGCGCACGCCACCACGCTGTGAAGGCGAGGCCCGCGAACAGGGCCAGCGCGACCACCAGCCACACCGGCGTGCCGGTCAGCAAGGTCGCCGCGACCAGCGACGCCACCAGCACGGCCACGCCGAGGGGGAGGACCGCCATCGGCCCGACCATCCGGTCCACGGCTGGCAGCCGCCTCGCCAGGGTCAGCACCGCGCCGCCGAGCACGACGACCGCGAGCGGCAGGACCCAGGGGGCGGGAAGGCCGAGCGACGCATCGAGGGGCGGCAGCCGGTCGCCGGCCGCGCCGCTCCACAGCGCGGAGCCGGCCTCGACCGCCCGGCTGACCGCAGTCGTGGCGAGCTCGAACGTCACGGTCAGGGGCCACAGCCCCGCGGCCGCCACACCCGCGACCAGGCCACGGTGCCAGGGGGACGGGACCAGCCACACGGGGACGCAGGCCACGGACAGCGCGGCCAGGAACGAGAGCGCGAGGACGGTCGGGGTCTCGTCGGTCGCCGGTGCGAGCGCGGCCAGCCCGAGGACCACCTCGCCGGCCCCGAGCGCACTCAGCCTGGCCGTCAGGGGCAGCGGCCGGACCAGGGTGACCGAGCCGGCGAGGGCGGCGGCGACCAGGAGCGGCCACCCCTCGAGGTCGAGCCACAGGTCACCGAGCGTGGGGTGCGTCAGGGCGC
Source organism: Nocardioidaceae bacterium (assembly GCA_035457605.1). GTDB lineage: Bacteria > Actinomycetota > Actinomycetes > Propionibacteriales > Nocardioidaceae > Nocardioides_C. The sequence goes on along the minus strand of DATIBI010000045.1, from coordinate 9,684 downwards.
GTTCCAGCGAGGTGAGCGTCAGGGCGATCCAGCCGGCACTCGTGGTCGCGAGTCCGAGCGCGGTGGTCACCGGCAGCCGGAGCAGGTGGACGAGGTAGGTGGCCGCCGCGGCCAGCACGGTCCCGAGCACGAGACCGGCGGACAGTGCGAACGACTCGAGGGTCGCCACGCCGGCCAGCGCGGCTGCGATGCCCAGGCCAGCGACGATCTGGGTCCCGACGAGGTCACGGGCCGGGGTCCGACGTACCGCCAGGGTCGCCGCCGCCCCGGCGGCCGTGGCCACGACGCCCAGCACCACGAGGAAGCCGGACTCGCTGATGTCACCGAGCCATCCGGAGCTTCGCGCGCCGAGCACGTCGAAGGCGAGCAGCCCGAGGGTGACCAGGGCGAGCGACTCCGCGGCGGCGCGGAGGGCCCGGCGGGCCACCCACCACGTCAGGCCGCCGGCGATGGTGGTGAACCCGACCAGCGTCGCCGTCCGCTCGGCCACCCCCATCACCGACCAGGTCACGACCAGGAACACGAGCGCGGCCACGAGCAGGCACAGCGCACCCAGTCCCAGCAGGATCTTGGGGACCGACGCGGCACTCAGGCCGCGGGCCGGTGCCACACCCTCGACAGGCCGGGCGGCGGCCGGGGGCGGAACCGGGCCTGCCGCCGCTGCGGTGCCGGGGACGGTCGCGCCGCCCGCGCCCACGGGGGTGGCAGCCGAGGCGGTGACCGGCGTCGCGACCGACGTAGCTGCTCGCAGCTCTGCGAGCAGCTCGTCGGCCTTGGCCAGGGTGGTGAACAGCCGCGCTGCGACCGGCCCCTCCAGCGGCAGACCGCAGGAGGGGCACGAGCTCGCTCCGAAGTCCATGGATGCTCCGCAGTCGGGGCACCGACGCGGGTCCGCGTATCGGGTCATACTCCCATCAAGCCAGTCCGGCGCCTGTGGACGACAGTGGCTAACGGCTCATCCGTCCTGAGTATCCCGACCTAGAAGCACGAGAACGGACCGCGCGGCTACCGAAGCGCCATCCGGGGCTCGCCGCCGACCAGGCCGTTTCCGCTGATCGTGCACGCCCCGCTGCGCGGGGCCCCGCCGTTGTAGGCCTGTCGCACGCAGGAGCGGGTCGCCATCTGGGCCCAGTAGTTGGGGTGCAGGGACTCCTGCACGAAGTAGGGCCCGAACACCGTGGAGACCGTCCGGATCTGGTTGATCCACTCGGTCCGGTCGACCGCGCCGGCCTGGGTCCACGACGAGAGTCCCTGCTCCTCGTAGAGGCCGACCGTGTTCTCGCACAGACGGCGTCCGTTGAACGCCGCGGACAGGTCGAGCGTGCGGCTGTTGGTGATCCCTGCGGTGCTGATGGCGCCGAGCACGGTCGAGTTGATCGTCGGCAGCGCGGTGTCGTTGGCCCAGTCGAGGTCGGCGTTCCAGAACCCGCACCCTCCCGTGTCCTGCCGGGTGTACCCGCTCTCGCCGTACCGCATCCCGGCGCCGCGGGGCAGCGGAGACGGGTAGTTCTGCACGAGCATCGTCCACGAGGAGTCGGCGTAGCCGGCGTTGCGCATCGCGGTGCGGACGTTCTGGTAGGCGGTGGCGATGCGGCTGCGCACCGTGCTCACGTTTCCGGCGGTGAAGTTCGAGGTCACGCTCTCGTCGTCGTGGCAGTAGTCCTTGAACCAGGTCGGTGAGCTGAGGAAGTCGCTGACACAGGTCTGCACGATCGAGGCGAAGTTGAAGTCGTTGCCCCCGATCGAGACGACCACCATCGTCACGTTGTGGGTCGCGGCGAACTGCTGCAGTGCCTTGGCCTGACCCACCTTGCCGGCGCCGTCGTCGTAGAAGTCCAGCCCCGGCTTGAACCGGCCGTCGCCGTCGACGAAGGTCGAGGTGCGCGCTCCCGAGCAGGCCAGGTTCAGGCCGCCGACCCCGCCGCCGATGAAGGCCTCCGCGGACTTGCTCCGGTGGCAGCGCGGGATCTGCTCGCCGGTCCCGGAGGCGTTGTCGTAGTAGGCGGACGGGCCCAGGGCGTCGGCGTAGGCCGTGGACTCGTTGGAGCTGCCGGCCCACCTCCCCGCCTCTCCGGAGATGTAGGAGTCGCCGACGGTGACCACCCACGGCGTGCCCACTCCCGGGCCGTCGGCGCGGGCGGGCGCGGCGGGGGTCAGCAGGCTCAGCCCGACCAGGGCGAGCAGGGCGGACAGCGCGATGGCACCGAGTCGTAGCGGTGTGCGTCCCATGGGACGAGCGGGCATGACGGTCTCCTTAGACACGTGCTCCCTCCGTCCCGCCGTGGGACCGACTCGCAACCTAGCGGCCACGGCGTCGTTTGGGAACAGGACGCCGCGGTTCGCCACCCGGACGCACGGTCCAGACCGTTGGGTGGACGGGATGTGGCGGGGAATGTTCCGCTAGCGACCGAATGTCCGTACTCGGGAGGGAGCAACCGATCCATGAAGAAAGTTCTCGGGGTCCTGTTATCCGGCCTTTTGGCTGCCACAGTCCTGTCACAGCCGACCACGTCCGCAGGTAGCGCCGTCGCGGCCGAGACCGCGACCAGGAAGGCCGCCCCGGCCTGGCGGCTGGTCGTCGACGACCGCTTCGAGTCCGGCGGTGTGCCCGGGCACTGGACCCGGTACGACGGCCCCTACGGCTCCGGTCCCGAGAACTGCGCTCGTCCCGACCACGCGTTCGTCAAGAACGGCAAGATGCGCATGGTGCTGCGCTACCGCTCCAGCGGCGACTGCGGCTCCGGCTGGTACTCCGCGGGCATGATGCTCAGCGAGCGGTACCAGAGCGTCGACCAGAAGGTCAGCGTCCGGTTCCGCGTCGTCCAGCGCGGCGGGGTCCAGGCCCACCGGATCATCCCGATGCGCTGGCCCTCCAACGGCGAGTGGCCGGCCGGTGGCGAGGAGGACTACTGCGAGAGCAGCTCGATCAGCGGCTGCTCGACGTTCCTCCACAGCGCCTCCGGCCGCGAGGACACCGACTACCGGGTCAACCTCGGCAGGTGGCACACGATGACCTTCGTGCGGCGCAACTTCACCGTCCGCTCGATCATCGACGGGGAGACCCGGTGGACGTTCCGGGGTGACCGGTCCTCCCTGCCCGCGACGCTGAAGCGCCCGGTGCTGCAGCAGGAGTGCCGGAGCAGCTGCCCCTCCGGCCGCACGGGTCGCGAGGTCATCCTCATCGACCGGGTCCGGGTCTGGAACCCCGCTCGGTAACCCGGCAGCACCGCTCTGACAGCACCCCCGGACCACGGCCAGCAGGCCGTTGGACCGGGGGTGCTGCTGCGTGGGTGGAACGGTCAACTCTATGCGGCACGGGACGAACGGGACATATGCGGAACCCGCCACGGTGGAGCCTTGGTCGGGCCTACCGTGTGTGAAGGGGTTGGCGCGAGTCGTCTGGAGGGGCCGCAACGCTCCTGGGCGAGGCCGTGGCGCAGGGCGCCGACCGACCGTATGACAGGGAGTCGGACCATGGGGAAGATCCTCGGGGCGTTGCTGGTCAGCCTGCTGACCCTTTCTCTCGCCGCGCTGCCGGTCGCGCCCAGCGGCGCACAGTCGACCGCTGAGACGGCCAAGGCGGCGACCAGCGATCCCGTGTGGCGGCTCGTGGTCAACGACCAGTTCAAGTCGGGTGGCTTCCCCCAGCACTGGCTGCGCTACGACGGGCGCTACGGGTCGGGCGCGGAGAACTGCGCGCGGCCGGACCATGCGTTCGTCAAGGACGGCAAGATGCGGATGGTGCTGCGCTACCGGACGGCCGGCAAGTGCGGACGTGGCTGGTACTCCGCCGGCATGATGCTCGCCAAGGACTACGAGGCGATCGACCAGAAGATCAGCATCAGGTTCCGGGTCGAGCTGGTCCGCGGCATCACCGGCCACCGCATCCTGCCGATGCGATGGCCCTCCTCCGACGAGTGGAGGACGAAGGGGGAGGAGGACCTCTGCGAGTCCAGCCTGCTCGACGGCTGCGCCACCTTCCTGCACGGCGTCGACGGCCGCGTGGACCGCGAGTACAAGGTCAACCAGGCGAGGTGGCACACCTACACCTTCGCCCGACGGAACTACACGGTGCGGACCTGGATCGACGGCAAGAGGCGCTGGGTCTACCGCGGGAACAAGATGACTCTGCCGCCCACGCTGAAGCGCCCCGTGCTCCAGCAGGAGTGCCGGCTCAGCTGCCCCCGAGGCCGGGTGGGCCGCGAGGTCATCCTCATCGACTGGATCAAGATCTGGAACCCGCGCTGAGCAGCTGACGCATCCTGTCGATCTCGGCGGTCTGCGTGGCCTGCACGTCTGCGGCGATCTCGCTCACCTGCTGGTCGGTGCCGTCGACAGCCACCCGGTCGGCCATCTGGACCGCGCCGGAGTGGTGACCGATCATCCCGCGCAGGAACAGGGTGTCGAACCGGCCGCCGCGCGCCGCCGCGAGCTGCTCCATCTCGGCCTCGGAGAGCATGCCCGACATCGGGTCGTGGCCATGGCTGCTGTGGTCGTAGGTCCCGGGGTCGTCCCCGGCGCGGGGGACCTCGATGCCGCGCTGCTCCAGCCAGGCCGCCATGGTCATGATCTCGGGTCCCTGCGCAGCCTTGATCCGGCGTGCGAGCGCGAGGACCTGCGGGTCCTCGGCGCGGCTGCTCGCCAGCCGTGACATCTCCAGCGCCTGGGCGTGGTGGGGGATCATCATCTGCATGAACGCCACGTCCGAGTGGCTCCACGTGGCGGGCGAGGGCAGGTCGTCTGGATCCACGGTGGCGTTCGGCTCGCCGGGCTTCCCCGGCTGGATCACGGTGACCCCGGGTGAGCTGGACGGGCTCGCCAGTGCGCCCGGCTCCGCACCGCCGGACGGGGTGCAGGCGGAGACCGCGAGGGACGTCACGGCGAGCCCGATGACGAGCGGCGTGACGAGCCGGGCGATGAGGAGGGCGCGACGGCTCCTGCCGGTCCGTGGGGCGGTCATCGTGCGCTCCTCCTCCGAAGTCCGTGCGCGTCGGCTCTTTACTTCGTGACCCCGGCCACGGTACGACATAGCGGACGATTGCGATACATCGCACCGATCTCCCGGAAGGTCTCGACGCATGGAACGACCCAGACGTGCTTCTTCCGCCCCACCCAGCAGACGCGCGCGGATCCTCGCCGCGGGACTGCTCGCGCTCGGACTCGCCGCCGCGGCGGTCCCTGCCGGAGCCCATGAAGGCTCAGACTCCTCGGAGCAGGAGTCCACGAGCTGCCCACCGGGCCTGGCCGCCAAGCTCCACCGCGCAGGCGACAACTTCGCTGCCGCGTGTGGTCTGCCGGGCCAGGACTTCGCCCGGCTCGACGACTCCGGCGCGGAGCTCGCAGCCGGGGCGACCGCGAGCAGCCCGAACATGAGGCTGCTGGCCAACCTCCCGAAGCAGGGGGCGTTCGCCGACCAGTCCGCCCTGAACAGCGACCTGGCGTTCAAGGGCGACTACGCCTTCGCCGGGAACTACAACGGCTTCATGGTCTACGACGTCTCGAGGCCCCACAAGCCGCAGGTGGTCACCCAGGTGGTCTGCCCGGGCTCGCAGAACGACGTGTCGGTGTGGAAGAACCTGCTCGTGCTCAGCGTGGACTCCAGCCGCAGCGACGACTCCTGCTCGAGCACCGGGCAGTCGGCCACGATCAAGGAGTCGTGGGAGGGCATCCGGGTCTTCGACATCACCAACCCGGCTGCGCCGGAGTACGTCGCCGCCGTGGAGACCGCGTGCGGTTCGCACACGCACACCCTGGCCCCGACCAAGGACGGTGCCGACCTCTACGTCTACGTGTCGTCGTACTCGCCGAACACGGCGTTCCCGGACTGCCAGCCGCCGCACGACCGGATCAGCGTGGTCAAGGTCCCGACCGGGTCACCCGCGGACGCGGCCCTGGTCGGCACCCCGGTGCTGTTCCCGGACGGCGGCAACCCCGGTGGCAACGGATCCTCGACGACCAGCGGCTGCCACGACATCACCGCCTACCCCAGCAAGGACATCGCGGCCGGCGCGTGCATGGGTGACGGCGTCCTGATCGACATCTCCGACCGGGAGGACCCGGTGGTCACCGAGCAGGTCCGTGACACCACGAACTTCGCGTTCTGGCACTCCGCGACCTTCAACAACGCCGGCACCAAGGTGGTCTTCACCGACGAGCTCGGCGGCGGAGGCGGCGCGACGTGCAACCCGACGGTGGGCCCGAACCGGGGCGCCGACGGGATCTACGACATCGTCGACGGCCGGCTGGTGTTCAAGAGCTACTACAAGATGCCGCGGACCCAGTCCAACACCGAGAACTGCGTGGCCCACAACGGCTCGCTGATCCCGGTCAAGGGCCGCGACATCATGGTGCAGGCGTGGTACCAGGGCGGCATCTCGGTGTTCGACTTCACCGACTCGGCCAACCCGGTGGAGATCGCCTGGTTCGACCGGGGGCCGCTGTCGGAGGAGCAACTCATCGTCGGCGGGTCGTGGTCTGCCTACTGGTACAACGGCCACATCTACTCCAACGACATCCAGAAGGGCTTCGACGTCCTCGCCCTGGAGGACGACCGCACCGACGGTGCGCGGCGGGTCCGGATGGACGTGTTCAACCCGCAGTCCCAGCCGTCGTACAACGGCTGAGCATCGCGACAAGGCAACCGCCCCCGGCCTCGAGGTCGGGGGCGGTTCCGTGTGCCGGGTACGGCGGCCGCCTCACCGCGCGGGGCCGGTGCGCCCGGCCCGGGCCCCGTCCAGGACCGCCCCGGTGCTGCCCCGCGGCACCACCACATGCACCGCGTTGCGCTCGATCTCGAAGAGGCTCGGCGTCGCGGCGGCGATCTCGCCGTCGAGGTTGACCGGCAGCGCCGGGTCCGTGACCAGCCGGACCCGCCGGGAGGTCAAGTGGTGCACCCGGTCGTGCTCCACGAAGCTGCCGTCCTTGAGGAACCGCGCGATGCTGACGTGCTCGCGAAGGCGCCCGCGGACGATCGCGTAGACGTCGAGCAGGTGGTCGTCGATCCCCGCGGTCGGGGAGACCGCGTTCCCGCCGCCGTAGTGGCGCCCGTTCCCGACGGCGACCTGAAGCAGGTCGGGAAGGTCCAGCGGAGCGTGGTCGCCGTCGGGGAACTCCAGGCGGGCTGTGAACGGCTCGTGCCGACGGTAGGCACGCAGCGTGGCGATCGGGTACGCCAGCGGTCCGAGCCGCCGCTTCAGGGCAGGTGACAGGGCCTGGGTGACGCCGACCGAAAGGCCTACCGAGGCGACGTTGAGGAACGGGCGCCCGTCGACCCGGCCGAGGTCGACGTCGACCACGATGCCCTCGGCGAGGGTGGCACAGGCCGTGGCCACGTCGGACGGCACCTCGAGGGTCCGCGCGAAGTCGTTCGCCGTCCCCAGCGGCAGCACCCCGAGGGTCACCTCGGTGCCGGCCACCTTGCCCGCGGCACATCCGACGGTCCCGTCGCCACCACCCACCACGACCAGGTCGTGCCCGTCGGCGATGACCCCGTCCAGCACGGCGGGCAGGTCTGCCGCGTCGGTCACGGCGTGGCGGGACACCACCGGCACCCCGGCCGCGTCGAGGTGCCGCAGCGCGGTCTCGTAGGCGACGGCGCCCCGGCGGGACGCGGTGTTGACGACGACGGCGACGCGGCGGGCTTCACGTGCTTCCTTCATGTCGGGCAGGGTAGGCAACGAACCTGAGAGCCCGATGAGGCGTCAGGACAGAGGCAGCCGTCCCACGGCGAGCAGGCCGGCGAAGTTCGTCCCGGCCCAGAGCGTCAGCCGCCGCGCGCCCTTGGTCGAGTGGCCGTCGGGCGCGCCCATCGTCGCCACCGCGATCCGGTGCCCGCCGACCTCGGTGACCACGACCAGGGTGTTCTTGGCCGGGGTGGTCCAGCCGCTCTTCCCCAGCGAGCCGGGGTAGCGGTTGACGTAGTCGGTTCCCCGCCACACCGTGTGGCGGTGCTTGCCGCGGATGGTGGCGATCTCGGCGGAACGCATCCCCAGCACCGTCACCACGGAGGGGGTGTCGAGAGCAGCACGGAGCAGGATCACCAGGTCCCGGGCCGAGGAGTGCGAGCCGGCTGCGGTCAGCCCGGAGGCGTTGCGTGCCACGGTGTCGCCCGCGCCCAGTCGCCGTGCGACCCGGTTCATCGCCGCGTAGAACGCGAACCGGCCGCGGGGGTGGGACCCGGCGAGGGCCTCGGCGGCGTCGTTGCCGGACGGCAGCAGCATGCCGGCCATCAGGGTGTCGCGGTGGTACTTGGCGCCGGGCACGAGGCCCGCGCACGAGCAGATCTGCCGGGCCTCGAACCGGGTGACCCGGTGAGGTGTCGTGCGGGGCACGGTCCGGGCCGCCGTGACCGCGCTGAGCAGCTTCATCGTCGAGGCCTGCGGCAGGTGGGCGCGGGCACGGTGCTTGCCCAGGATCCGGCCGGTGTCGAGGTCGACCGCGACCCAGGACCGGGCGCGCAGCCGCGGAGGCAGGTCGATCTCGGTGCGGCGCGGCCGGAACTCGGTGCGGTTGGCGACGTAGACGGTGTGTCCGTCACCGGTGACGGTGCCGTCCCGCCGGGCGAGCGCCACCCGGGTGAGGGTGGGCGCCCCGGTCGACACTGGAGCGCCGGAGACCGTGGCCCCGGCAGCCGTCGCCCCGGCAACTGGCGCCCCGGCGACCGTGCCAGGCCGGCCGGTGGCGGAGGGCTGCTGGTGCACGACCGGCGCTACCAGCGTCGCCGCCAGGCCGGCGAGCACGGAGGCTCCGAGCGCAACGGCGGCGCGGGCAGGGCGGTGGGGTCGTCGGACCGGTCGGGGGCACATGGAGAAGATGATGACGTTTTGTCGGGATCCGCGCAGGAAAGTAAAGCAACTCCCCGGCGCGGTCGGCGCTCAGTCTCGTGCGTGCGCTCAGGCCCGTGCGGTCTGCGCTGAAGACTCGTGCGGTCTGCGCTCAGCGGGCGGGTGGCCGGTGCTCTCCCGCACGACGAGCTCCGTCGGCAGCACCAGGTGGCGCACCCGGCCGCGCCCGGCGGGGTCCTTGGCCATCGCCCGGGCCAGGGCGGCGGCCGCCTCCCTGCCCTTCGCCGCGACGTCCTGGTGGACCGTGGTCAGGGCCGGCCGCATCCGCCGGGCGAGGGGGCTGTCGTCGAACCCGACGACGGACAGGTCACGCGGCACGTCGAGCCCGAGCTCCTCGGCGGCGCGCACGACGCCGAGGGCGATCACGTCGGAGTAGCACAGGACGCCGGTGGGCCGGTCGGCGCCGCCGAGCAGCGCGAGCGCCGCCTGGCGGGCCTCCTCCTCGTCGCTGTGCGCCTGCCGGTGCACGACAGGGGTGATCCCCGCGGCCTCCAGCGCCTCAAGGTAGCCGAGCATCCGCTCCCGTGAGACGTGCTTGGAGCGGGCGGCGTCGGAGGCGGGATCGGCGACGATCCCGTAGTCCCCACCGAGCGCCGCGGTCATCACCGCAACCCGACGGTGGCCGAGGTCGACGAGGTGCCGCGCGGCCTCACGCGCGCCGCCGCGGTCGTCGACGTTGACGCTGGACACGCCGGTGGCCGGTTTCTGGTCGACGAAGACGAGCGGCAGCTTGCGCGCGACGAGCAGGTCGACCGCGGTGGTGTCCGGGTCGCACGAGTAGACGATCGCGCCGTCCATCGCCGCGTCCCGGGCCGGCACCACGTCCTCACGCTTGGTCGAG
>DATIBI010000044.1:0-3705 GCA_035457605.1 Nocardioidaceae bacterium | reverse complement strand
GCGCCGGCAGGCGGCTGGCCGACCCGGGTGCAGCACCCGCTCTACCGCATCGCCCTGGTCTGGACGGTGGTCATGGTCCTCGTCCTCGGCTGGCTCGCGGTGACCCGTGGCATCCCGCGCAGCCCGGAGTCGGGAGTGATGGGCACCGGGCTGGAGGTACCCCTGCACGTCGGCCTGCTCGTGCTGCTCCTCGCCGGGGTCCTCCTCGCGGCCCGCTTCCACGTGGCGGGCGCGGTGGTCGTCGCCCTGGCCGCGACGCTGCTCGGTTACGCCTCCTCGGTGGAGTACGCGCCGTGGGTCGCGGTGCTGCTCACCGTCGCCGGCTTCGTGCCCGCGCTGCTGCTCTGGGTGCAGTGGCACAGGGTGGCCTCCCCGCGCGCGGCGCTGACCCTCGCCGCGCTGACCTCTGCGCTGCTGGTCGGCCTGGTCTACCTGGCGGCCACCAACTACACCTACTACTGGGGGCCCACGCACCCGACGTCGGCGACACCGGCACCCGACGACGACGTGGTGGAGTGGATGTGGTCCGGGGCGGTGACCCCGACCAGCGTCACCGTCCGCGCCCGGACCGCCGGAGACGCTGCGCGGGTGCGGCTGGCGGTGAGCACCCGGCCCACGCTCGACGCGGCGCGCTACTCGCCCGCGCGACCCTCCCGCGCCGCCGACGACAACATCGTCTCGCTGACGGTGAGCGGGCTCGCCCCGGGCCGGGACCACTACTACGCGCTCGAGGTCGACGGGGTGCTCGACACCGCCCGTGTCGGCCGGGTGACCACCTTCCCGCGCGGACCGGCCTCGTTCACGTTCGCGGTCGCGGGCGACTCGCGCACCGGCTCCAACGGCCAGGTCTACGACGCGGTACGTCGGACCGACCCGCTGTTCTACCTCAACGTCGGCGACTTCTTCTACGGCGACGTCGACCGGAACGACCGTGCCCTGTACCTGCGCCAGTACCAGGCGAACCTGACCGCGCCGGCGCAGGCGGCGCTCTACGCGCGGGCCCCGATCGCCTACATCTGGGGCGACCACGACTTCGCCAGCAACGACGCCGACTCTACCGCCCCGGGCCGTCCGGCCTCGCTGGCGGTGTACCGGCAGGTCGTCCCGCACTACGCGTTGCCGTCCGGACGGCAGGCACCGATCTTCCAGGCGTTCACGGTCGGCGACGTCCGGTTCGTGCTCACCGACAACCGCTCCCGGCGCGACCCACCCGGTGAGGCCGCCCGGTCGATGCTGGGCCGGGCACAGCTGCGGATGCTGCAGCGCGAGCTGGACGGCGCCGACCGGTACGGCCTGCTGGTGTGGGCCAACGCGGACCCCTGGGTGGACCGGGCAGACCCCACCACGGACACCTGGGGCGGGTTCGCGGTCGAGCGTCGGCGGATCTCGCGGATGATCGCCGCGTCCGACGTACGCAACCTGCTCGCGGTCAGTGGGGACGCGCACATGCTGGCCTACGACGACGGCAGCCACACCGACTACTCCGGGACCGGTCGCGCCGGCTTCCCGCTCTTCCAGGCTGCCGCGCTCGACCGCAAGCCCAGCGTCAAGGGGGGGCCCTACACCGGGCCGGTCATTCCCGGCGGCGGCCAGTTCGGGCTGGTGCACGTGCGCGACGACGGCCGGACGGTGCGCGTGAGCATGGACGGGATGAACTGGCGGGGCGAGCAGCTGTTCCGTCGTACCTTCACCGTGACCCGGGGTGGGTCATAGTGACCCCATGCACCAGCACACGAGCATCCACCTGCTGACCACGGAGGACGAGCACGAGGCCCTGGCGTTCGAGCGGGAGAACCGGGTGTTCTTCGCCCGCGCGGTGGGCGACCGTGGCGAGGACTACTTCGCGTCGTTTCCGCAGCGGCACGCCGGGCTGGTCGCCGAGAACGAAGCGGGTACGTCGATGCTGTTCCTGGTCCGCAACGAGCAAGGCCGCGTCGTGGGCCGGGTGAACCTCGGCGACCTCGCCGACGGTGCGGGGGACCTCGGCTACCGGATCGCGGAGGACGCTGGAGGCCAACGGGTTCGAGCGTGTCACCGGTCGGGAGCCGGGCGAGCTGGTGGTCGCCGGCAACCGACGGCCGGCAGTGCACTACACCCGCGCACTCTCCCGGTGACCCATCACTGCGGCCGACGGGTCAGAGCTCGGACTGGATCCCCGCCAGCAGCTGGCGGGCCATCACGATCCGCTGCACCTGGTTGGTGCCCTCGTAGATCTGGGTGATCTTGGCGTCGCGCATCATCCGCTCCACCGGGTAGTCCCGGGTGTAGCCGTAGCCGCCGAGCACCTGCACCGCGTCCACGGTGACCTGCATCGCGGTGTCGGAGGCGAAGCACTTCGCGGCCGCGCCGAAGAAGGTCAGGTCCTTGTCACCGCGCTCGGAGCGGCCGGCGGCGGCGTAGGTGAGCTGGCGCGCGGCCTCCACCTTCATGCCCATGTCGGCGAGCATGAACTGCAGACCCTGGAAGTCCGCGATCGGCTTGCCGAACTGCTTGCGCTCCTTGGCGTACTCCAGCGCGTAGTCGAGCGCGCCCTGGGCGATGCCCACCGCCTGCGCCGCGATCGTGACCCGGGTGTGGTCGAGCACGCGCATCGCGAGGGCGAACCCGGTCCCCTCGTCGCCGATCATCCGCTCGGCGGGGATCCGGACGTTGTCGAGGTACACCTCGCGCGTCGGCGAGCCCTTGATGCCGAGCTTCTTCTCCGGCGCACCGAAGGAGACACCCTCGTCGGACTTCTCCACCACGAACGCCGAGATGCCCCGCGCGCCCTTCTCCGGGTCGGTCACCGCGAAGACCGTGTAGTACTCCGACTCACCGGCGTTGGTGATCCACCGCTTCACGCCGTTGAGCACCCAGTGATCGCCGTCGCGGACCGCCCTGGTCTTCATCGACGCCGCGTCCGAACCCGCCTCGGGCTCGGACAGGCAGTAGGAGAACATCGCCTGCCCGGCCGCGACCGGGGTCAGGTACTTCTTCCGCAGCTCCTCCGACCCGCCGAGGATCAGCGGCATCGTGCCGAGCTTGTTCACCCCCGGGATCAGCGACGCCGAGGCGTCCGCGCGGGCGACCTCCTCGATCACGATGCAGGTGGCCAGGGCGTCCGCACCCGCGCCGCCGTACTCCTCGGCGATGTGCGGCGCCGCGAAGTCCGACCCGGCGAGCGCCTCGAAGGCCGCCCGCGGGAACTCGCCCGTCTCGTCGGCCTCGGCCGCGTGCGGGGCGACCTTCGCATCGCACACCGCGCGGACCGCCTCGCGGATCGCCAGGTGCTCCTCGGACAGGGCAAACATGGGGTACTCAGCGCTCATGCGGCTAATCCTACTGCTCAGTAGCCTGGACCGCCCAGGGCCCGCGTTAGGCTCGAAGGATGACGACGAACCCGGCGCCGTGGCACGACGAGGACAACCTGCGCTTCATGCTCGAGAAGTGCCAGACCTGGGCCGTCGTCGGGCTCGGCGGCAACCCGAGCCGGACCGCCTACGGCGTCGCCAGGTTCCTGCAGCAGCACGGCAAGCGGATCGTCCCGATCCACCCCGAGGCCAACCACGTGCTCGGCGAGGACGGCTACGCCTCGCTGGCCGAGGTGCCCCTCGAGGTCGACGTGGTCGACGTGTTCCGCCGCTCCGAGGCGGCCGGGGTCTTCGCCGACCAGGCGGTCGACATCGGCGCGAAGGCGGTCTGGTTCCAGCTCGGCGTCCTCGACCG
>DATIBI010000043.1:0-5061 GCA_035457605.1 Nocardioidaceae bacterium | reverse complement strand
ACCATGGATGAATGACGACGGTACTTGTTCAGGGCCTCGTGGGTCGGTGCCCTCAGTGACCGGCGATCGGGGCCGAGACCGGGACGATGCTGGTCGGCCGCGGCAGGCACGCCCTCGCGATGCTCTTGGCCGCCCCCTGCCCTACGGGGCTGCCGGCGTCGAGCCGGTTCCGGAAGAGGCGCTGCCTCCGGTGGAGACAGTTAGTTTCGCCCGGAGGCTGTTGCAGGAAGGCCGGCCGTTCGCTGCGCATGAGGTCTTGGAGGCCCGCTGGAAGGCTGGTCCGGACGAAGAACGCGACTTGTGGCAAGGTCTCGCGCAGGTCTGTGTCGGCCTGACGCATGCCGCCCGCGGTAACAGCCTCGGAGCTGCCCGACTCCTCGAGCGAGGTGCGGCCCGAGTCGAGGAGTACGAGGCTGGCAACGGTCCGGCGTACGGGCTCGACCTGACCGCGGTCATTGCGTGTGCGCGCGAGCACGCGGCCGCAGAACAGTAAGACATACGGGTCGCTCACGCGCGTATGAGTACGACGGCGTCACCGATTCCTCCGGTCGAGCCCGCCCCTCGATCCCAGTCCTTCCGCCTCTCGATCCCGACCGGGGCGCCCTGCGGCGCACCACGAGAGGCCGGAACGCTCGGCGTCGAGTCACGGGCGTTACGCCGCGAACCCGTCGCGCGCCGAGGGCAGGCAGGGCTGCCCGTCATCGACCGCTGACTGCAGTGGTGAAGGTCGTGCCCGGGGAGCCTGCCTGCCGGCCCGGTGGCCCGCACGCGGGTCACCGGCGAGTCACCAGCGGGAGCCCTCACCTCCGACACCGAGCAGGGCCTTGCCGATCACCTCGTGAGTGAAGGCGTCGGTGCCGGGGTGGAAACGCGCCGCCCGCACGTCGCGGGAGAGCCGCTCGATCTCGGTGCCGCGGCGGAACGACGAGCCGCCCACCACGTCGCAGGCGAGGTCCACCACGCGCTGCGCGGCGGTCGCGGCGTGCCACTTCGCGGTGAACACCTTCACCCCCCACATCGGACCGTGGTCCACCCCGGCCACCCAGTCGACACCGATCTGCTCGACCAGCGTGCGAGCGGCGTCGAGGGTCAGGTACATGTCGGCGACCTGGCCCTGCACGTGCGGGTTCCGGGAGAAGGTCCGGCCCGGGATCGCGACCGACGTACGGCTCGTGGCCGACTCGACGGCGATCTCCAGGGCTCGCTCGGCGATGCCGACGTACGTGTTGGCGATCAAGGTCAACGCCCAGACCAGCATTGCGCCGAGCCGAGGGTCGTCGGAGGGCCCGGCGGGCACCACGCAGAGTACGTCCGCGTCGGGCACGAATACCTCGTCGAGCACCGTGTCGTGGCTCTCGGTCGCCCGCATCCCCTGGGAGTCCCAGTTGTCGAGCACCTGGACGCCGGCGGCGCTGCGCCGGACGAAGCCGTGCACGATCACTGGCGCCTCGCCGGAGGCGTCCATCGCGTGGAACCCCATCCGGTCCCAGTGCGGGCCGAGGGAGCCGAACATCTTGCGGCCGTGGATCCGCCAGCCACCGGGGACCCGCTCGGCGCGGGTGGTGGAGTACGACAGCGGGACATCGTTGCCGACCTCGGCGTGACCGGAGGCGAGCAGCTCGCCGTCGGCGACCCAGCCGATGATCCTGTCCGCCTCGGCCACGCCGAGCGCGGCGAGGTCCGCGGCCATGCCCACCCAGTAGTGGTGCATGCCGGTGGACAGCGCGGTGGCCGGGGAGTAGCCCGCCATCCGGCGCTGCTCGCGGCCGAGCTGGTCGAGCTTCAGCCCCAACCCACCTCTGCTCTCGGGCAGGGCGGCGCGGAGCCAGTTGACGGCCCGGAGGTCCTCGAGGTCCTCGGAGGCGTAGATGCCGGCGGCATCGTGGAAGGCAGCACGTTCACGGAAGCGGTCCAAGGTCGACTCGTCGAGCGAGCGACGGACCTGAGCGGTTGTGGTCATGCCGAAGAACGTAGGAGTCGCCGGTCTCTGCCTCATCGGGCAAACGCTCCATCCGGCGCTCCATTCGCGACGGTGTGGAATGGAGCGAACTGCCGATGCTGCGTCGCCGCCCGGGTTCTTAGCGTCGTGGGGACGAGTTCAACTCCTACGAATCGAGGATCTGCCATGTACATCCGCATCGTCACCTTCTCCATCACTGTCAGCCACGAGGACTACCTCGCGATCACCGAGCAGGTCGCCCCGGCCTTCCTGGACTGGCCCGGGCTCCAGGCGAAGTACTGGCTGGCCGACGAGGCGGCCGGCCGGTACGGCGGCGTCTACGTCTTCGCCTCGAAACAGGCAGCCGACGCGTCCCGGGGGACCGCCCTGTTCCGCGGGATCGAGGCCAACCCGGCCTTCGCCGGCCTGGACGTCGTGGAGTACGACGTGCTGGCCGCACCGACCGCCGTCACGTCGGCGGCCTCCGTCGACTCAGCCGTGGCATGAGCCACGACCTCCGGGCGGCGCTCCGGTCGGTCACCGAGCCCGTCGTGGTGGTGACCGGCCGGGGCCTCTCCGGGCTCGTCGGCGTGACCGTGAGCTCGTTCGCCTCGGTGTCGGCCGAGCCGCCGCTTGTGCTGTTCTGTCCCAGCGCGACCTCCCGCTCCTGGGCGGAGATGAGGCCGAGTGGCCGGTTCGCGGTCAACGTGCTGGGTCGCGACCAGGTCGACGTCGCGTTGCGGTTCGCCGACCGGGACGACCGCTTCGCGGGGGTCACGTGGACCGAGGCCAGCGACGGTCTCCCCGTGCTCGGCGGCGCCCTCGCAGTCCTGCTGTGCCGGGTGCACACGCGCCGGCGCAGCGGCGACCACGAAGTGGTGGTCGGTCTCGTGGAGGAGACGCTGCTGCTCCGCGACGGCGTCGGGCTCGACAGCCACACCGTGCGCGAGGCGCGGCTGTGGGTGGCCTGAGCCGGGGTCAGCCCACCAGTCCGGCGTCGACCGCCCAGCGCGCGGCGGCCGTCCGGTTGTTGACCGCGAGCTTGGTGAAGATGTTGCTGACGTGCCGGTTGGCGGTCCGCTCGCTGATGAACAGCGACTCGGCGAGCTGCCGGTTCGTCAGCCCGCCGGCGAGCAACGCGAGCACCTCGCGCTCGCGGGGGCTGAGCACGTGAAGCACCACGCTGGTGCTGTCGCCGTCCGCGTCGGCGCCACCCTGGGCGTCGTACGCCGCGGGACCGGGCGCCTGCGCGGACTCGACCTGCACGTGTCGCGCCAGCCAGGCAGACACCCCGCCCGGCCCGAAGTCGAGGACCGCGGCCACGAACGAGCGGTCACCGACGCGGACCGGCGCGGGCAGCCGGTCGAAGCCCATCACCCGCAGCATCGGCCCGACCTCGCCCCAGTCCTGCACGACGGTGTAGACGCGCCGAAGACTCCGACGCAGCTCGAAGTAGACGCGCTTGAGGTCGATCACCATCGTGGCCATCTCGGGGCACCTGCCCTCCCCCCGGCGGGAGCTCAGCGTGGTCCGCAGCAGCCACGCATCCTGGCCGTCCGGCATCGGCGCCGCCCGGAGGTGCGCGTCGACAGCCCGGAGCACGGGGTCCTCTCGGCGCAGCGCCGGAGCGACCGCGTGGACCGCGGCGGTGACGCTGAAGGCCCGCGCCGTCCCGTCCTCGCCGCGGACGACCGAGAACGTCTCGGGGTGGAGGTTCCACCACCGCTCGACGAGCTGTCGGGCGGCGTCTCCCTCCCAACGGCGGGAGATGTCGAGCACGTGGTCCCGGTCCTCGGGCTCTGCCCGCTCGACGGGGTGCTGGAGGCCACCCGGCGGTAGGTAGGCGTTGCGGATCAACGGGTTCTGCACCAGGTGGATCAGGTCGGCCGTGGTGTGCCAGTCCGGGGTGTCCTCGACAGCCGAGATCAGCGACTCGGCTGCCCGCGCCCGCAGGCGACGGACGCCGACGGGGTCGCGCAGCTCGACCGCCTCGCTGATGACGCTCTGCGCGATGCCGTGTAGCTCGAGCCCGGCCGGGGTCACCGCGGTGAACGGCAGGCGCCTGAGCAACGTCCAGGCGGCCTCGACGTCACCGTCATGGGGCAGCACCGCGGCGAGTCCGGGGCGGGTGATGCGCCGCAGCACCGACGCGGCCTCGACGACGACGCGCTCCTCCTCCTCGAGGTCGTCGAGCAAGACCGCGAAGAGCTCCTCCACCACGTCGCCGGGTGCCCCGGGTCGGGGGTCGAGGGCGGGCTGCCGGCGCCACGCCTCCACGCCCAGCTCGACGGCGAGCGGGTGCCCATGTGTCCAGTCCGAGATCGCCTCGGCGGTGTCCGCGTCGATGCCGCGCTTGGCGAGCAGGGCGCGCACGTCGGCGTCCTTCATCGGCCCGACCTCGAGCTCGGAAACCAGGTGGCGCCAGCCCCGCGACGTACGCCACGCCAGGTTTGGTCCACGCCGCCCGACGAGCACCAGCTTCACGTGCTCTGGGAGCCCGGCCGCGAGCTCGTTGCGGAGCCAGCCGTCGAGCAGGTTGAGGTGTTCGAGGTGCTCCACGACCAGCACGTCCAGCGACGCAGCACCGATCGCGGCGGTCACTTGGGCGGTCGTCGCCGGGGTGGGTACGTCGAGCGCCGTACCCAGCGCGGCGAGGAAGCCCTTCACAGTCGGTTCCGTCTCGCGCCCGTCGACCACCCGGGAGTGAAGCCTCATCGCAGCCAGGACGCCCTCGACCAGGACCGTCTTCCCGATGCCTCCGGGGCCGTGCACGAAGACGACCACCTCGGCGTCGGCGGTGAGCAGGCCTGCGAGCCGGCGTCTCTCCTCCTCGCGCCCGACCAGGGCCTCGGCCGCCGCGGTGGCGACCCGGTCCGACACGCGTGGAACAGGACTGCTCACCTCTCGGATCCTAGACGGCCAGGCCGCAGTAGTTCCCTGCGTTACCTGTTCTGCCTAGACGAAAACGACATCTCTCTGCAGTGCGTTCGCCCGTGAGAGGGTTGCTGCCATGGCAGGTGGAGCGACTCCGGGCCGCGAGGTGGTGCTCGAGACGGGTCGCCTGCTGCTCAGACCTTGGCGGGTGGCCGAGGCTGTCGTCCAGCGTGAGCTTTGGGCCGAAC
>DATIBI010000042.1:0-2491 GCA_035457605.1 Nocardioidaceae bacterium | reverse complement strand
ATGTCAGCGCCTTCCTTTCGATGAGTCGGACGAGGGTGTCGGTGAGCAGGCCGAGCAGGCTGTAGACCGCGAGCCCGACGACGATGACGTCGGTCTTGAGGAACTCGCGGGCATCGTTGATGAGGTAGCCGAGGCCGGCGTCGGCGCTGACGGTCTCGGCGACGATGAGGGAGAGCCAGGCGACGCCGAGGCTCTGGCGGAGGCCGACCAGCGCCTGCGGGAGCGCACCGGGGATCACCACGTGCCGTAGCCGCTGGCGGTGGGTGAGGTTCAGCGTGTGAGCCGCCTCGAGCAGCTTCCGGTCGACGCTGCGGATCCCCGCGAAGGTGTTGAGGTAGAGCGGGAATGTGACGCCCATGGCGATCAGCGCGATCTTGGGTGTCTCCCCGATCCCCATCCACACGATGAACAGCGGGATCAGACCGAAGTGCGGCAGGGTCCGCAGCATCTGCATCGGCGGGTCGACGGCGTCCTCCCCCACTCGTGAGAGCCCGGCGACGGTGGCGAGGACCAGGCCCACGGAGGCGCCGATCAGGAAGCCCGAGACCACCCGGGTGATGGACGTGGCCGTCGCCGACTGGAGCGTGCCGTCCGCCAGCAGTCCGATTCCGGTCGAGAGGATCTGCAGCGGGGACGCCAGCACGTCCTCGGTGAGGATGCCGGCGTTGCTGAGCAGCTGCCAGGTCAGCAGGATCGCGACCGGGCTGGCCCATCGTCGGAGCCAGCCGAGACGCCCGGCCGCACGTCGCGACCTCTGCCGCCGACGGCTCGGCGTGGCGGAGCCGGCCTCCGCGACCTCCTGCGGTGTGACGAGGGTGGTGGTCATCGAAGCCTCCTGAGCGTGCCGTGGGAGTGCGGGGCGGGCGCGGAACTCACCGACGCGTAGCCGCCGTCGTGGTAGAGCAGCGGCTCGCCGGCACGCTCCACCTGCGCGCGGGTGACCTGGGCCAGGACCACGACGTGGTCGCCCGCGGGCACGTGCTGCACGACCCGGCAGCCGAGGTAGGCCGCGCAGCCCTCGATCAGCGGCTCGCCGTGCGGTCCGGCGCGCCACTCCAGCCCGGCGAAGCGGTTGATGCCGCTGGTCGCGAACGTGGTCGCGAGGTCGTCCTGGTCCTGACCGAGCAGGTGGACCGCGACTCGCGCCGAGTGCGACAGCGTCCGCCAGACCGAGGCGGTCCGGGCGACCGCGAACGACACCATCGGAGGCTTCAGGGAGACCGAGGTCAGGGAGGTCGCGGTGAAGCCCACCGGCTCCCGCTGACCCTGGGCGGTGATCACCACGACGCGGGCCGCGTGGTCGCGGAACACCGAGCGGAACAGGTCGTCCGAGACGGGCTCGGAGGCGGCGGTCGTCTCGTGCGCCGGCAGTGTGCTCATCGGACCCCCACCTCCTGGGACCGCTGCGTGCGCAGGACCGCCGCGACCGCCGTACCGAACCGTCCACGCCACGCGTCGAGGTGCTGCGGAAGCTCGTCCAGGTGCCGCTCCTCGAGCACGAAGGACGGCACCGGGAGCAGGGCGCCTGCAGCCTGGAGCACGGTGCGGAGCTGGAGGTCCGCGAGCACGCCGTGACCGCTCGAACCGGTCAGCACCACGGGGACGGCGACCGCGGACTCGAGCGCGTCGGGAGCGAGACCGTCCACGAAGGACTTCAGGGCGCCGGTGAAGCTCGCCTTGTAGACGGGCGTGGCCACGACCAGGAGCCGGGCCCGCCGCACCACCTCGTGCGCCTCGTGCAGCGCCGTGACGTCCGCGCCGGGCCGCTCTCGCAGCCCGGCGATCTCGATGACGCGCGGACCCGGGCCGGCGTCGTCGCACAGCGTGGCACCGACGGCCCGGGCGACCGTGCTGGTCCTGGAGGAGGCTCTGGGGTTGCCGACGAGCACGACAACCTCGTCGAGGGCGATGTCAGGGGGAGCAGACATGAACCCACCTTTCGCAGTCTTCGTTTGCTTTGTCGAGTAAATTACTTGGAATAATACATACGGCGAAATCGGCACGCCGCCACGTATCGACAAGCGGACAGAGGAGCGCCAGTGCGAAGCCTGGTGTCGGTCGACCAGAGACCTCAGGCCACGCGGGTGGTGGTCGTCGGAGGCGGGGCCACGAGCCCCCGCACCCGCGGAGCCTCCGTCTCCCCGGCACGCGCAGGGCCCCCGTCGCCATGACGGGGGCCCTTCGACGCTCTCAGCAGGTCAGCACCGCTTCACCCTGTTGATCTTGAAGCCCTGGCCGGTGACCGCCGCGTCACTCTTCATCTGCACAAAACCTCTGGGGGTGTTGATGCACGGCGAGTCGAACCCCCGCGTGGCGGTGCCGGTGTAGGTGGCCAGCACCCTGCCCTTCCCGTTCTTGACGTAGACGTAGTCGTAGTCCTTCTCCATGTCCAGCAGCGTGAAGTGGAAGGAGAAGCCGCGCTTGCCGTTCTTGTACCTCCACCTGCAGTCGCCGTTGTTGCCGTACGGGTGCGGAGACTCGATCGGCAGCG
>DATIBI010000041.1:0-12640 GCA_035457605.1 Nocardioidaceae bacterium | reverse complement strand
GCTCGCCCTGCACCACTCTGCCTAGTGGCGCTGGGGGAGGGGCGTTGCGCCGAGCCGCGCAGTGGTCCGGCGGGGACGCATGCTTCACGAGGCTGAGACCACCACTCGGGAGGAGGGCAATCACCCGGAACACCGTCCGGCCTCAGCCGAAGCCGAAACGTCAAGGCTCAGCCGGATGACTACAAATCACAGTGCGCCCCCGGCAGGACTCGAACCTGCGACCATCAGATTAGAAGTCTGGTGCTCTATCCAGCTGAGCTACGAGGGCGGGCGGTCGGGAATGCCATCGGGCTAAGCATCGGACTTCAAACCGGTCATCCCAAGGCCGATGGCGTCCGGCCCGACGCCAGTATGCCGTATGCCCCTGCCGCCTCTTGGCACCGAGGAGCTGTGCGCGTAAGTGGGCAGTTGGGTGGCTCCCTGGAGGTACCCAGCCTGGGTGGTCGCCGCTCCCGACTGTGGGAGGATTCGTCCATGCCCATCACGACCACGGCGGCGGTGCTCCTCAAGCATGGCGGGCCGGACGCGCTCGAGGTCCGCGACGACTGGACGGTGCGCGACCCCGGTCCCCGGGAGGTGCTGGTGGAGGTCGGTGCGGCCGGCGTCAACAACACCGACCTGTGGACCAGGCAGGGTGCCTACGGGATGCCCGGCGACCCGGACGCCGAGGCCGGTTGGCTAGGTCCGTTGGACTTCCCGCGGGTGCAGGGCGGCGACGTGGCCGGCGTGGTGGTGGCCGCAGGTGACGACGTCGGCGCACCTCTTGTCGGACGGCCGGTGCTCGTCGACCCGGCGCTGTACCGGGACGGCTCCGCCCAGGCGCCGCCGGTCGGGTACCTCGGCAGCGAGGTCGACGGCGGGTTCGCCGGGTACGTCGTGGTGGCCGCCGACCACGTCCACGACATGACCGGGTCGCCCCTGACCGTCGAGGAGCTCGCCTGCCTCCCGGTGGCCTACGGGACCGCGACCCGGATGCTCCGTCGCGCTGAGGTGTCCGCCGGTGAGACCGTGGTGGTCACCGGCGCCTCGGGCGGGGTGGGTGTCGCGCTCGTCCAGCTCGCCGCCGCGCGCGGGGCGACCGTCGTCGCGGTCACCTCAGCGGCCAAGGCGGACGCCGTGACCGACATCGGGGCCCACCATGTCGTCCTCCGTGATCGGGGTGACGTCGCCGCGCAGGTGCGCGAGGTCGCTCCGGAGGGGGTGCAGGTGGTCGCCGACGTCGTCGGTGGCCCGGGCCTGGCCGAGCTCCTGCCGCTGCTGACCGACGACGGTCGCTGGGTGATCGCGGGCGCGATCGCAGGTCCGGTCGTGGAGCTGGACCTGCGCAGGCTGTACCTGCACAGCCTGCGGCTGGTCGGCTCGTCCATGCACACTCGCGAGGACTTCGCCGCGCTTGTGGAGCTGGCTCGCGCGGGCGACGTGCGGCCGCCCATCGCGGCGCGCCATCCGCTTCGCGACATCCACCGTGCGCAGGAGGAGTTCGCCACCGCCAGCCACATCGGCAAGATCGTCCTCCTGCCCTGACGTCTGGCCCCTGTTCACGGCCTGCGGCGTGATGGAGGGGAGCGCGTCAGCTCTCCCGGCGGGGAAGCGCCTCGGTCCGCCACAGGTCGGGATGTTGCTCGACCCAGTGCAGGGCATCACGGCGGCCGAACGCGGCGGCGGCGGCGAAGAAGTCGGGGTCGAACATCAGGTAGGACAGGAGCTCACCTTGCAGGGGGCTGTCGCTGCCGAGCAGCCGGTGCATGATCTGCAGGTCGGGATCGCCGAGCGTGCGGTGCAGCGAGCCGTGGTTGGCGCGGAACACGTCCATCGCGGCGCGGGCGAGCTCCTCGCCGTCCTCCGGCGCGACCGCGACGAAGGGCACGGTGCGGTACGGCGACCGTCCGCGGGCCGCGCGGTGGCGTTCCAGGGCCGGTGCGAGCTCGGCGTCCTCGGTCATCGCGTTCAGCTCGGTGAGTCGGCGCAGGTCGTCGCGCAGCGGGGCGTCCATGACCGCGCCGAGCAGAGTGGCCCCGCCGTCTCCCAGGTCGACGGCGACCGCGTCCTGGTCCGGGTCCAGGTCGGGCGGGTACAGCCCACCGGTGCCGACCGCGACGACGCGATCGGCGCCGAGCTCCAGGGCAGGTGCGAGCGGCACCCGGCGTCGGGTGGCCCCGTCGACGTACCACCCCGCCGCCTCGGCGGGCTCGTCGACCCGCACCGCGGGGAACAGCGCCGGGATCGCGGCCGACGCCATCAGGTGGGAGACGCCGAGCCGGGTGGCGACGAAGCGCCCGTGGTGCTCGGGCGCCGAGCTCGGCACGGGGGAGGCGGACTCGGTGAACATCACCACCCGTCCGGACCGGACGGACGTCGTCGTGACGGCCGAGGCCTCGACGAGACCCTCCTCGACGTTGCGGTGCAGGGCGTCCCAGTCGATGGACCGGCCGAGGGTCCGGGCGAGCGGCTGGGTGCCGAACAGGCCACGCAGACGGAAGAACGACAGTCCCAACGTCTCCGACGCGTAGCGCACCAGCACTTCCGGCACCTGTCTCCACAACGGCTGCATCACGTGCGGCTTCGTGGCCTGGCCGAGCACGCTCGTCAGCCGGGCGACCTGCTCCTCCGCCTCTAGGTGGGCCGTCGCGGTGAGAACGCCGCTGAGCAGCGCCCCGGCGCTGGTGCCGACCAGCAGGCGCGGGCGTTGACCGCGTTCCGCCAGAGCCGGGAGCAGTACCTCCAGCGCGCCCACCTGGTACGCCGAGCGGGCGCCGCCGGCGTCGAGAACCAGAGCCACCTGGGGCTCGGCGTCCTGCGGCAGCGTGCGGGCCATCCGGTGATGCTAGACCCCCGGGGCGTTCGGTGCCCGGCGAACGGGACCTCTGACCGTTCAGCTCCCGCTGTCCGCGCCGCATGCTCGAGGGGAGGGCGAGCCCGCAGGAGAGGGAGGGGCCAGGTGACCTTCGCGGCGGTGGACCTGTACTGGCTGCCCCTGGGCGCCGGGGACAACACCGGCTGCGTGCGCGTCAACGGGCGGGTCTTCGAGGCGTTCACCGCGTACGTCGGACGCCGTGACCGGTGCGACCTCTACCACTCCGCGCTGCAGGTCCACCTCGACGGCGCTACCCACGTGATCGAGATGGCGCCGGTCTGGAGCCTCGCGGGCCCGGACCACGGCGCGGTGTGCGAGGGCCCGGTCGGACTGAGGCTGCTCGGACGGTCCCGGCTGTTCCGGTACGAGGTCCGGTGCTGGCGCGACGGCTTCATCCCGGACGCGGCCGACGCGGTGGACAGCCCGCAGCGCCTGAGCACTGACCCGCACCGGGCCGCACGGGTCCTCGACCTCGCGCCCTCCTTCCCCACGGCCACCTGGGGTCGCGACGAGATGCGCACCGGGGACATGTGGAACTCCAACTCGCTGGTCTCCTGGCTGCTGGCCCGCAGCGGGCACGCCATGGATGTGGTCGCACCCCCGCCGCACGGGCGAGCGCCCGGGTGGGCCGCCGGGTTGGTCGTCGCCTCCCGGCCCGGCCACGCCTCCGCCGCTGCGCCGCCGTCCGCCTGACGCGGAAATGCCACGGTTTGCTGTGCTGTTCGCCGCCCGCCGACGGGGTCTAGCGTGAAAGACGGACATGCGCTGGGAGTCGACGTGCCGGCGTGCTCGGCCGGCGGCCTGGATGGACCACCCCCAGCAGGGCCCGGTGCCGGCCTCCTCGCATGCCCGACCGGCGTCTCCGCTCAGCAGTCAGGAGGGCACCATGCGCAGGAGAGTCGTCATCGCGAGCACCGTGGCCACCGCCGTCACCGCGACCGCCCTCGCGGTCACCGCGGCCCAGGCCGACCAGGACGTGACTACCCGGGACAGCGTCGCCGCCGCCGCGACCCGGAACGTCATCGTCGTCGAACGAGCGATCACGGATGCCGTCGTGGACAACGCACCGAAGGGGGACAGCGCGGGCGACCTGCTCACCTTCGCCAACCCGATCTACAACAGGACCAATGCGAGGAAGGTGGGCCACAACCAGGGGTCCTGCATCCGCACGGTGGTGGGGAAGGCCTGGCAGTGCTCGTGGACGACCTGGCTGGACAAGGGGTCGCTGGTGGTCGAGGGCCCGTTCTTCGACAAGCACGACTCGGTGCTCGCGATCACCGGCGGGACCGGGAGGTACGCCAGCGCGCGCGGCGTGATGCACCTGCACGCCAGGAACGCGAAGGGCACGGCGTTCACGTTCCGGTTCACCATCCGCGACTGAGCCGGTTCCGGACGGTACGACGGGCGGGGCCGGCGTCTCGCACGCACGGCCCCGCCCGTCCGACGTACCTCTCAGGCGCGCAGCGCGCCCATCCACTCCTCGATCGCCGAGATCTCCCGCGGCAGCGCCTCGGACAGGTTCTGCGCCCCGGTCTCGGTGACCACGATGTCGTCCTCGATCCGGATGCCGATCCCGCGCAGCTCCTCGGGGACGAGCAGGTCGTCCTCCTGGAAGTACAGCCCCGGCTCGACGGTGAGCACCATCCCGGCCGCGAGGTCCCCGCGCGGGTACACGTCGAGCGAGGCCTGGGCGCAGTCGTGCACGTCCATGCCGAGCATGTGGCTGGTGCCGTGCAGCGTCCAGCGGGCGTAGACCTTGCTCTCGGGGGAGAGCGCCTCCTCCGCGGAGACGGGCAGCAGCCCCATGTCCTCGAGCCCGTGCGCGATCACCGTCATCGCGGCGGTGTGCGCGGCGGTGAAGGGTACGCCCGGCCTGACCGCCTCGATGCCTGCCTGCTGCGCCTTCAGCACCAGCGAGTACAGGTCACGCTGGACCGGCGAGAACGTCCCGTCCACCGGGATCGTGCGGGTGACGTCGGCGGTGTAGAGCGTCGAGGCCTCCACCCCCATGTCCAGCAGCACCAGGTCACCGGGCGTGATCGGGCCGGAGTTGTCGATCCAGTGCAGGGTCGTGGCGTGCTTGCCGCCGCCGACGATCGAGTCGTAGCCGATGTCGTTGCCCATCGCCCGGGCCCGGCGGAAGAAGGTGCCCTCGATCCAGCGCTCGCCGTACTTGAGCACGTTGTCCCACTCACGGACGCTGTCGGCGAACCCGAGGGTGGTGATGTCGCAGGCCTCCTGGAGCTGCTCGAGCTCCCAGGCGTCCTTGACCAGGCGCATCTCGGACAGGACCCGGGCGAACTCGTCGTCGCGCGTCTCGTCCGCGGCCACCTCCCGGTCCACGCGAGAGTCGACGCCGCGCAGCACCCGGGTCTTCCCCGAGGTCCGCAGCGCCGACGGCAGCTCGTCGATGTGCCGGCAGGTCAGCCCCAGCGAGCTCTCGATCTCGTGCAGCGACGGGCGCCGGCCGGCCCACAGCTCGCCGTACTGGCGGTCGCGGAAGAACTCGTCGGTCTGCCGCGAGGAGCGCGGCCGGGCGAACAGCGTCGCCTCGCCGTCCTCGAGGACCAGCACGGCGTCGGTGGTCTGGTTGCCGCACAGGTAGGTGTGCGCGGTCTCCGGGCGGAACCGGTAGTCGGTGTCGTTGGAGCGCACCTTGAACGTGCCGGCGGGGACCACCAGCCGCTCGCCGGGGAACATCTCCGCCAGCCGCTGGCGTCGCTTGGCCGCCCACGGCGCCACCGGGTGTGGGGGCAGGTCCAGCTCCCGGTCGCCCCAGCCCTGACGCATGAACGCTGCATAGGCCTCGGGAACCGCCGGGTCGTGGCTCTCGGTCTTCGGGGTGGTGTCCGTGCCCTCGGGCGGGGTCGCCGCGTCTGCGGGGACGGACGTGCTCGCATTCTCGGTGTTGTCGCTCACATCGAGCACTCTACGACCCGGCTCCGGGGTGCCGCGACGTGAAACCGGGTCCGGGTGGGTGGCTAGGCTTCCCCCCATGACTGGGGACGGCGGCACCATGGGCGGGCCCGTTGCGCCTCCCGGCGGGCCGCAGCTTGCCGCTCCGCGCCGCCGGGGGAGCGCCGGCTTCACGGTCGTGGTCTCGGTGGCGATGCTGCTCGGCGCCGGTGTGATGGCGTTGGTGCTGCTCGGCTCCGGCGCCCCCGGAGCGCTGGCGATCGGCGTTTTCCTCGCCGCCCTGCCCGTCGGCCCGCTCGTGGCCAGCTTCATGTGGCTGGACCGCTACGAGCCGGAGCCTCGGGGCCTGATCATGCTGGCGCTCGGCTGGGGCGCACTCGTCGCGACCGCGGCGGCGCTGCTGCTGCAGACCGTGGACCAGCTCGCCTTCGGCACCCCGGAGAGCCTGTCGGCGTCGGTGGTCGCACCGGTGACGGAGGAGGCGGCCAAGGGGCTGTTCGTGGTGCTGCTGCTGTTCGCCCGCCGTCACGAGATCGACGGGATCCTCGACGGGATCGTCTACGCCGGCATGGTCGGGATCGGGTTCGCGTTCACCGAGAACATCCTCTACCTCGCCTCGGCCTACATGGGCGGGGACGACCTCGGTCCGGGCGGTCTCGGTGCCGCGACCGGCACCTTCATCGTCCGCGGCATCTTCAGCCCGTTCGCGCACCCGTTCTTCACTGCCGCGATCGGCATCGGGGTCGGGTACGCCGTGCTGACCCGCAGCAGGTTCTGGCGCTTCGCCGCCCCGCTGCTGGGGTACGTCGTGGCCGTCCTCTGCCACGCGCTCTGGAACGGGTCGGTGTTCCTCGGCGGCGGCCAGCTGTTCGTGCTCACCTACCTCTTCGCGATGGTCCCGGCCTTCTTCGTGCTCGTCGGGTTCGCGGTGTGGGCGCGCAACCGGGAGGCCCAGATGCTCACCCGGGCCCTGACCGACTGCGCCAACCGTGGGTTCATCGGTCACCACGAGGTGCCGTGGCTGGTCCGGCTTCCCGGCCGCCGCGCCGCCCGCGCCTTCGCCCGCGCGAACGGGGGCCCGCCGGCGTTGCAGGCGATGCGGGACTACCAGCAGCAGGCGATCGAGCTCGGCTTCCTCCACGACCGGTACCTCCGCGGCACCGCCCCGCATGACTTCGCCCGACGTGGGCAGGTGATGGTGGACCGGCTGGTGGCCCTACGGCCCTTTGTGGTCTTTCCGCCGGCGGCTGGTAGAACTTTCGTGACGGGTCCTCGGCTAGAAGGTGGACGGTGAACGCCCCCGCGACAACGACCGACATGATCACGGCGTTGGTGCGCCTGCGGGAGGCCCTCCAGGCCGCCGCCCTTCCCCTGGACGTGCCCGGCGCCGAGGCGACCCGCCGTACCCGCGCCGAGATGGTCGACCAGATCGAGGACTACGTCCTGCCGCGGCTGATCCAGATCGACGCCCCGCTGCTCACCGTGGTCGGCGGGTCCACCGGGGCGGGCAAGTCCACCCTGGTGAACTCGCTCGTGGGCACGAAGGTCACCGAGCCCGGCGTGCTCCGGCCCACCACCCGGTCCCCGGTGCTGGTGCACAACCCCGCCGACGCGGACTGGTTCGACAAGGACCGGATCCTGCCCGACCTCGCCCGCACCACCGGCGCGACCGGTGACCCCGGCGCGCTGCAGCTGGTCCCCTCCGACCAGGTGCCGCTGGGCCTGGCGATCCTCGACGCCCCCGACATCGACTCGGTGGAGGAGCGCAACCGCACGCTCGCGGCCCAGCTGCTCGCCGCCGCCGACCTGTGGCTTTTCGTGACCTCCGCCGCGCGGTACGCCGACCAGGTGCCGTGGGAGTTCCTGCGGGCCGCCGCCGAGCGCAGCACGGCGGTCGCGATCGTGCTGGACCGGACGGCGCCCGCGGCCATGGACGAGGTGACCGGTCACCTCGCCCGGATGCTCACCGCCCGCGGGCTGCGCGACTCGCCGCTGTTCACGGTGGCCGAGGGCAAGGTCGACGACGAGGGCCTGCTGCCGGCCGAGGCCGTCGCGGAGATCCGGGGCTGGCTGGAGATGCTCGCCTCCGACGCGAATGCCCGCGCCGCGGTCGTGAAGCAGACCCTCGACGGTGCGGTCCGGACCCTGGCCCGTCGTACTCACGACGTCGCCGACGCCGCGGCCGAGCAGGCGGCGATGGCCGCCCGGCTGCGCGAGGACGTGGACAAGGCCTACGACGAGGCGGTCGCCCGGGTCGACGAGGCCTCCGCCGACGGCACGCTGCTGCGCGGGGAGGTGCTCGCCCGGTGGCAGGAGTTCGTCGGCACCGGTGAGCTGCTGCGGTCGCTGGAGACCAAGGTGGGCTGGCTGCGCGACCGGGTCACCGGGATCGTCAAGGGCCGCCCGCAGCAGGCCGAGAAGGTGACGGTCGCGGTCGAGTCCGGGCTGGAGACGCTGATCCTGGAGCACGCCGAGAACGCCGCCGAGCGGGCCGAGGCGTCCTGGCGCTCGGTGCAGGCCGGCCAGCACCTGCTCGAGGACTCGGGCCGGGACCTCGGCCGGGCCTCCCGCGACTTCCGGGCGCAGGCGGCCCGCGCGGTCCGGGACTGGCAGCACGACGTGCTGGAGATGGTGCGCCGGGAGGGGGCCGGCAAGCGGTCCACGGCCCGGTTCCTCGCCTTCGGCGTCAACGGGCTCAGCGTCGCGCTGATGATCGTGGTGTTCGCGCACACCGCCGGGGTGACCGGTGCTGAGGCCGGGATCGCCGGCGGCAGCGCCGTGGTCGGCCAGAAGCTGCTGGAGGCGGTGTTCGGTGACCAGGCGGTACGACGGCTCGCCGCCACCGCGCGCACCGACCTGGAACGGCGGGTGTCGACGCTGATGGACGCGGAACGCGCTCGGTACCTGGGCGTCCTCGACGAGCTCGGCGTGGAGCAGGACGCCCCCGAGAACCTGCGCGAGGTGTCGCGCCGCATCGACGACCTGCGCTTCGCCGCGAAGCTGGCTCCGACCTCGGACGAGGAGAGCTCGCTGGCGGAGATCGCGCCGGACGACAAGGCCGACGGAGGCACTGCATGACCGCGCTGCTCGAGGGCGCCAAGAAGATGATCGGCAAGGGCTCCTCAGACGTCGCGGCGCGGGTCGAGGGGCTCGAGCGCGCCGTCGAGGCCGCCCGCGGCCGGCTGGACGACGCCCTGCTCGACGACGTCGCCGGGGTGGTGGACCGCGCCGGGAGCCGGCTGCGGCTGTCCCCGGAGCACACCGTGGTGGCCCTGGCCGGCGCGACCGGCTCGGGCAAGTCCTCGACGTTCAACGCGATCAGCGGGCTGGACCTCGCCGCGATCGGCGTGCGCCGGCCGACCACGTCGTGGACGATGGCGTGCACGTGGGGCGCCGAGGGGGCCGGTGAGCTGCTCGACTGGCTCGGCGTGCCGAGACGGCACCAGGTCTCCCGCGACAGCATGCTCGACACCCGGCGCGAGGACACCGACCTGCACGGGCTGGTGCTGCTGGACCTGCCCGACCATGACTCCACCGAGGTCGCCCACCACGTCGAGGTCGACCGGCTGGTCAAGCTCACCGACGTGCTGGTGTGGGTGCTCGACCCGCAGAAGTACGCCGACGCCGCGATCCACGACCGCTACCTCCGCCCGCTGGCCACGCACCGCGACGTGATGCTGGTGGCGCTGAACCACGTCGACGAGGTGCCGGCGGACCGTCGCCAGTCGATGCTCGACGACCTGCGCCGGCTGCTCGACGCCGACGGGCTCGACGGGGTGCCGGTGTTCGCGACCTCCGCACGCGACGGCGACGGCATCGACGAGCTGAAACGGGCCATCGCGGAACGGGTGGCGGCGAAGAAGGCGGCCAAGGCCAGGCTGCTGGCCGACGTGACCAACGCGGCCGGCCGGCTCCAGGAGGTCAGCGGCACCGCCAAGCCCACCGACGTGGCCCGGGCGCGCAAGGCCGAGCTGGTCGAGTCGTTCGCCGACGCCGCCGGGGTGCCCACCGTGGTGCACGCGGTGGAGAAGGCGACCCGGGTGCGTGCTGCCCGCGCCACCGGCTGGCCGGTCACCTCCTGGCTCTCCCGGCTGCGACCGGACCCGCTCAAGCGGCTCCACCTCGATCTTGGGCCGGAGGGTCGTCTCCTCACCGGAGGCGCCCGCAGCTCGGTGCCCGAGGCGTCCCAGGTGCAACGGGCCCGGGTGGACACGGCGGTCCGCGCGGTCGCCGAGGACGCCGCGGCGGGGCTGAGCAAGCCCTGGGAGGCCGCGATCCGTCGGGCCTCGGTGTCCCGGTTCGACGACCTCGGTGACGCGCTGGACCGCGCTGTCGGTGGGACCGACCTCGGCATGACCCGCACACCCGTGTGGTGGCGGCTGGTCCGGGTGCTGCAGTGGTTGCTGATCCTGACCGCGCTCGGCGGCGGCCTCTGGCTCGCCGCCCTGGCGGTGATGGGCTACCTGCAGCTTCCCGAGCCGGCGACCCCGGACTACCGCGGCGTGCCGGTACCCACGCTGATGCTGCTCGGCGGCGTCCTGGTCGGCGTGCTGCTCGCGCTGGTCTGCCGGGTGCTCGCAGGGTTGAGCGCCCGGTCGAAGGCGAGGGCGGTGGACCGCCGGCTGCACAGCGCGATCGAGGAGGTGACCGAGCGGCTGGTCATCGAGCCGATCGAGGCCGAGGTCGAGGCGTACCGGACCACCCGCGGAGGCCTGGCCGCCGCGCTCAAGTGACCCCGAGTGCCCCTCGCGCCGGCTCGGGTCGTGGTGAGACCCACGGGCCCCCGCGCCGGCCCCGGTCGTGGTGAGACATCACGGGGGTTGGGGTCGAGAGGGCGCGCAACCCGAACTCACGGCGGGCTGACCTCGGGCTCCGCCTCGAGCGGACCCCGGGCTCGCCTCGGGCTGACCTCGGGCTGACCTCGGGCTCACCTCTGGGCTCAACGTGTGCGCACGCTTTGTTGCGAATGGCACCCCCCGAAGGCCGCGACACCTGACGATCGCACCGAAGCGCGAGGCGCCAGCCAGGCGGTGAGCAGATCCGGGCACATGTCGGGGCCCCGCATGGCGCGACACCCGCGCTGACCACCGGTGAGCTGGATGAGGCACCTTGGGTACGGCGGGCCAGAACCCGTCCACAGCCGACGCCGTACCCCCGTCACTCCACAGTCGGCAACGTGCCTGTTCCGCGGAGTCCTGGGTGCTCGGCAGCCTTGCGTGCAGGTCGAACAACCACACGCAAGGAGCCAGACATGAACGACGTATTCGTGACATTCCAGGGCTGGGTCGGCGGCGACGTCACCCACCGGGAGACCAAGGACGGCAACGTGGTCAACTTCCGGGTCGGCTCGACGCCGCGGATCCGCAAGCGCTCGGGGGAGTGGGTGGACGGCGAGACCACCTGGTTCTCGGTGAGCGCCTGGCGGTCCCTCGCCGACAACATCCGCGACTCGGTCCGCAAGGGCGACGCGGTCGTGGTCCACGGACGGTTGCGCACCGACGTGTGGACCCGCGAGGACGGCCAGACCTCGACCACCTTCGTGGTGGAGGCGACCGTCGTCGGCCACGACCTCACCCGCGGCCAGAGCACGTTCATGAAGTCGACCCGACCGGTGCGTGACGAGGCCGACGCCGAGGTCGAGAGCGAGCTGAAGGAGCTGCTGCACAGCGAGCCCGGCGACCTGCCCCGTCTTGACAGCTTCGGCAACCCGCTGGCCGGGGAGCACTCCGCGGCCTGACCGGGCAGGCGACGGCCGGCCACACAGGGTTGTCGCGCTGCCGGTGCCGGCCACGCCGGGGGTTGTGGCGCTGCCGGGGCCGCCACACGCCGGGGTGTCGCGCTGTCGATGCCGGCACGTCGAGGCTGTCGCGTGCCGGTGCCGGTCACGCCGCCGGAGGCCGGCGCGCTGCGGCGGCGGAAACGCCACCGGCGCCGGCAACGCCGCCCGGTGCGAGGGACGAGCAGGGGCGATTGGAGCGGAGCAGCCACGGAGCCGTAGGCTCTCTGACCATGGCTGAGTATGTGTTCACGCTGCGCAACGTGCGCAAGGCTCACGGCGACAAGGTCGTCCTGGACAACGTCACCCTCTCGTTCCTCCACGGCGCCAAGATCGGTGTGGTCGGCCCCAATGGCACGGGCAAGTCGACGTTGCTGAAGATCATGGCCGGCCTCGACCAGCCATCCAACGGCGACGCGATCCGCGACCCCGAAGCCACGGTCGGGATGCTCCAGCAGGAGCCGCCGCTGACCGAGGGCAAGACCGTCCTGGAGAACGTCGAGGAGGCGGTCGGCGACATCAAGGGCAAGCTCGACCGGTTCAACAAGATCTCCGAGGAGCTCGCGGACCCGGACGCCGACTACGACAAGCTGCTCGCCGAGATGGGCGACCTGCAGTCCGACCTCGACCACGCCAACGCGTGGGACCTCGACAGCCGTCTCGACCAGGCGATGGACGCCCTGCGCTGTCCGCCGCCGGAGGCGCTCGTGGACAACCTCTCCGGTGGTGAGCGCCGCCGGGTCGCGCTGTGCAAGCTGCTCCTGCAGCAGCCGGACCTGCTGCTGCTCGACGAGCCCACCAACCACCTCGACGCCGAGTCGGTGAAGTGGCTGGAGGGGCACCTGGGCTCCTACCCGGGCGCCGTGCTCGCGGTCACCCACGACCGGTACTTCCTGGACAACGTCGCGAGCTGGATCCTCGAGCTCGACCGGGGCAAGACGCACCCCTACGAGGGCAACTACTCGACCTACCTGGAGACCAAGAAGGAACGGCTCAAGGTCGAGGGCGCGAAGGACGCGAAGCGCGCCAAGATGCTCGAGCGCGAGCTGGAGTGGGTGCGGTCGAACCCGAAGGCCCGCCAGGCCAAGAGCAAG
>DATIBI010000040.1:0-3922 GCA_035457605.1 Nocardioidaceae bacterium | reverse complement strand
GGGTTCGACGGCCACGAGGTGTGCCGGCGGATCCAGGCCGAGCGGCCGGTCCCGGTGCTCATGCTGACTGCGCGCGACGACGAGGCGGACATCCTGGTGGGGCTCGGCGTCGGCGCCGACGACTACCTCACCAAGCCGTTTCGCATGCGGGAGCTGGTGGCCCGGGTCGCCGCCCTGCTGCGGCGGGTCGAGCGCGCAGCGGAGCTGGCGGCCCGCTCCGCCACCGACCTTGGCGACCTGCGGGTCGATGCGGCCTCGCGCCGGGTCTGGGTCACCGACACGGAGGTGCACCTGACGCCCACCGAGTTCGACCTCCTGCTCTGCCTGGCCGGCAACCCGGGCGTCGTCCTCACCCGGGAGAGTCTCTACGCCGAGGTCTGGGGCTGGTCGGGTGCCTCCGGGACCCGGACGGTCGACAGCCACGTGAAGGCGCTGCGCGCCAAGATCGGTGCGGACCGGGTGCGCACGGTGCACGGTGTCGGCTACGCCCTCGAGCCGGGGAGCGGCACGTGAGCAGCCCGCTGCTGGACCAGGTCACGTCGGTCAAGCTCAAGCTCGGGCTGCTCGTCGCGGTCAGTGTCACCGTGGCCTCGGTCGTCGCCGCGATCGGCGCCGGCGGGGGAGTGCCGTTCTGGCTCAGCGTCCCCGTCACCGTGGCCCTGGCCCTCGGCGTGACCCAGCTGCTGGCCGTGGGGATGACCTCGCCCCTGCGCGACATGACCGCTGCCGCGCGGCGGATGGCCCGCGGCGACTACTCCGGCCGGGTCACCGCGACCTCGAGCGACGAGGTGGGCGAGCTCGCCCGGGCCTTCAACCGGATGGCCGAGGACCTGGCCGCCGTCGACCGCCAGCGCCGCGAGCTGGTGGCGAACGTGAGCCACGAGCTTCGCACCCCGCTCGCCGCCTTGTGCGCCGTGCTCGAGAACCTCGTCGACGGGGTCGCGGAGCCGGACCCCGTGTCCTTGCGGGCGGCGCTCGACCAGGCCGAGCGGCTCGCCACCCTCGCCTCCGACCTGCTCGACCTCGCCCGGGTGGACGCCGGTGCGGCGCAGCTGTCCACCACCCAGGTGCCCGTCCTGGAGCTGCTCGAGCGCGCTGTCGCCGAGGCCCGGGTGACGGGTCGCGAGGTGAGGTACGACGTCCGCGTCACGCCACCCGCGCTCACGGCCCCGGCCGACCCGGCACGGCTCCACCAGCTGGTCGCCAACCTGCTCGACAACGCCTCCCGACACAGTCCGGCCGGTGGGGTCGTCCGGATCACCGCCCAGGACACGGCCACGGGCTGGCGACTGGAGGTCACCGACGAGGGGCCAGGGGTCCCTGCCGCCGACCGGGACCGCGTCTTCGAGCGGTTCGGGACGCTGGCGGAGGCCGAGGGCGGCGGCGGCACCGGACTCGGCCTCGCGATCGCCCGCTGGGTGACCGACCTCCACGGCGGCACCATCCACTTCGTCGAACCGGAGCCGGGCTGCACCGGCGCCCGTGTCCGCGTGGACCTCCCGCACGAGCCACGACAGCACAGTCACGTCCGCAGCGAGACCCAGGAGCCAGCCATGACAAGCCCCCAAGGTCCCGCCGTGTCCGCACCCACCGTGGCCCGGGTGCCCGAGCCGACGATGGACACGCTGTTCGGCAGGTTCTGGCCCGACACGGGCGTTCCCGGGAACGTGCGTGCGGTCCTGTCCGGCCTCGGCGTCGGCCTGCTGGCCGGGATCGTCCTGCCGTTCCGGGACTTCGGGCTCGGCACGTTCGTCGTCCTGCTGGCGGCCGGAGTCGTGATCCTCGGGTTCAGCGTCCACCGCAGATCCCCCTTCACCCTGGCCTGTGCCGCGCTGTGCGTGCTCCTGGCGGCGACCGTCGTCGTCCGGGACGCAGACTGGATCGTGGTCCTGTGTCTCCTGGCCGGCGGTGCGCTCTGCGTGGCCGGGCTCGTGAACGGTCGGACCCTGCCCGCCTTCGTGCTGGCCGGTATCTCCTGGCCGCTCGCCGGACTCCGGGGGATCCCGTGGCTGGGTCGCTCCGTGCGCGCCGTCACCGGCCAGGGAAGCAGCGCGGCGGCGCTGCGCACGGTCGTGTGGTCACTGCTGGGTGTTGTCGTCTTCGGACTGCTGTTCGCCTCCGCCGACGCGGTCTTCGCGCAGTGGGCCGGCGCGGTCGTCCCGGACCTACGGCTCGACTCGTTCGTGCTGCGGGCGTTCGTCACCGTTGCGGTCGGCGGGATCGTGCTGGCGGCGACGTACCTCGCGCTGAACCCGCCGAACGTCGAGCCGGGGGCCGGTCCGGCGCGGCCCGTCGTGCACCGCTACGAGTGGCTGGCCCCGGTGCTGCTCGTCGACGCCGTCTTCTTGGTGTTTCTCGGCGCGCAGGCCACCGTCATCTTCGGGGGCCACGACTATCTCGAGCGCACGACAGGGCTGACCTACGCGGAGTACGTCCACCAGGGCTTCGGCCAGCTCACGGTGGCCACCGCGCTCACCCTGATCGTGGTGTGGGCGGCCGCCCGCAAGGCGCCGCGCACCACCGCTGCGGACCTGGCGTGGCTGCGCGGGTCGCTCGGCCTGCTCTGCGTGCTGACGCTGGTCGTGGTCGCCTCCGCTCTCTACCGGATGCACGTCTACCAGGAGGCCTACGGCTTCACCCAGCTCCGTCTGCTGGTCGACGTCTTCGAGGGCTGGCTGGGACTGCTGGTGCTGTTCGTGATGGCAGCGGGGCTGACGCTCCGCGCGGCCTGGCTGCCCCGTGCCGCGTTGCTCAGCGGGGCCGGGCTCCTGCTCCTGCTGGCCGCGGTCAACCCTGACGCCTGGATCGCGCGGCACAACCTGGACCGGTACGAGGAGACCGGCAAGGTCGACTGGTACTACCTGCAGGTGCTCTCCGCGGACGCGGTGCCCGTGCTCGCCACCCTCCCGGACGACGTGGTCGAGTGTGCGCTGATGGGGCACGGACCCCGCGACGACGACTGGCTGGAGTGGAACCTCGGGCGGCAGCGCGCCGAACCTCTGATGCGTTCCCACCTCGCCGACTGGGAGTACAGCGATGCCGTCTGCGCTCGTGAGGCCGCCGGCTGAGCGGGGAACCTCGGACATCGAGGTCGGCGAGGGAGCCGATGTCCGGTCCCCGCCGCTGCTAGCTTCGGGAGGTGGCGGAGTGCGGGGTCCAGAGGTACTGGACCAAGGTGGGCGACTCGTCGTGAGGCGCTACCTGGCGGCGGTACGCCGGGCGTCCCGGGTCATCGACGTCCCGGGTACTCCACGGAGCCTCCGGCTCGACGACGCAGTGCCTGTCGGCGACGGTGTCCGACTGAGCTGGTCGTTCGTCGACCCCGAGGTCCTCCCGCACGACCGGCAGCCCCACGGTCGCCGGATCCGGGGCGAGCTCGAGGTTCGTGCGACGCAAGGGGTCCCGGAGGAGGTTGCCCGCACCTGGTGGGCGGCGGCCCAGCTGGCGGCGGCGCGTCGCTACAAGCTGCAGATCGACGCAGACTGGCTGCCCGGTGAGCCGTTCGTCCGCCGTGTGTGGACGAGCGAGGAGGCCTGGCAGGCGCTGCTCGCCCACCTGGGGAGCCACGGGGCCGCGGTCCGTGTCGAAGATGGCGAGATCCGTGTGGGCGACGGACCCGAGGAGACCATCTACCGGATCGACCCCGACGAGTGGGCGGAGTACCTCACCGATCCTGAGACCGCCGAGGCGCCCGGCGACGCCGACATCGTGCCGGTCGCCGGCCCGCTGGTCGACGGGCTTCCCCTCTGGGCAGTCGACGAGCTCGACGAGGCCGCCGGCGCGTGGGGACCCGTGGTCGGTCTGGTCGACGGCCGGATCGTCGGCCTCCGGGCCCGCGCCGACTGAGCCACTGACCGGGAGCTTCCGGTGCTGCCGCGCTCGGTGCACACCGCATGCACAAGCCAACGCAGGACGGCGGGGG
>DATIBI010000039.1:0-4321 GCA_035457605.1 Nocardioidaceae bacterium | reverse complement strand
GCTCCTCGGCAAGCAGGGCCCGGAACATGGTCTGGAAGTACGACAGTGGGCGGGGCGTGAAGTGGTCGCGCTCGGCGGTGTGCACGTAGAGCTCGTGGAACTCCCGCAACCGCTCGTCGAGGTCCTCGGTGGTTGCACGTGAAACCTCCACCCCGGCCTTGGTCGCCTTCTTGATGTTGCGGCGCCAGAGCTGGTTCATCCCCTTGAGGACCTCGTCCTCGGTGCGCCCGGTCAGCGGGATCTGGAAGTTGTACTGCGGCTGGCCCGCGGCGAACCCGCCCTCGACCGCCTGCAGCCGCCAGCCGAGCTCGCGCAGCTGGGAGACGACCCGGGCGCCGACCTGGGAGCGCTCGGCGGGAGGTACGTCGGACAGGCGGCCGACCTCGGGGTCGGCCACGCCCTTCTTCACCGCGTCGGCGGTCCAGCGCCGGGTCACCACCGGCGGACCCATCCGCACGCCGAACGCGCCCTGCTCGCCCAGGTGCCGGGTCATCGGCGCCAACCAGTCCGACAGGTTCTGGCTGGACCAGTCGATGACCGGGCCCTCCGGAAGGTAGGCGAGGTACCGCCGCACCTTGGGCAGCTGCCGGTAGAGCACCAGCGCGACCCCGGCGAGGGTGCCGTCACCGTCGTACCAACCGATCGACTCACGCCGCCAGTCGCTCTTCACCTCGCCCCAGGCGGGGGTCTGCAAAAAGCTCGCCGAGCGCTGGGACCGGATGAAGTCCAGGTGCTCGGCGGGGGTGATGGTGCGGACGGTCAGGTTCGCGGCGTTCACGCTGCCCGAGGCTACACGTCGCCACAGCGCCGCTTCGGGCCCCGGGCGAGGGGCGGGATCCGGGCCACGGACCGGGGTCGGGCCCGGTGCGCGTCGGTGCCGGACCGGCCCGTCGTGCTCAGCCGAGCCGCCCGCGGATCCAGTCGAAGTCGGCCTTGTGCTCCGCCGCGCCGCCCGGCGTCTCGCACACCACCGGCGCGCCCGCCTCGCGGATCACGGCGACCAGCTCGTCGGGGTCGATCTGCCCCTGCCCGAAGTTGGTGTGCCGGTCGGCGCCGGAGTCGAAGGCGTCGCGGCTGTCGTTGGCGTGCACCAGGTCGATCCGACCGGTGATCGCGCGCACCTGCTCCACGATCGTGGTCAGGTCGTTGCCGCCGGCGTGGGCGTGGCAGGTGTCGAGGCAGAAGCCGACCATGTCCGCGCCCTCGGCGCCGGAGATCGCGTCCCACACCCGGCCGATCCGGTCGAGGTAGCGGGTCATCGCGTTGGTGCCGCCGGCGGTGTTCTCGATCAGCAGCGGCAGCTTGATGTCGGTCTGCGCCACCGCCTTGCGCCAGTTGTCGAAGCCCTTCTCCGGGTCGTCGTCCTTGTTCACGTGCCCGCCGTGGACGATCAGCCCCTTCGCGCCGATCGCCGCGGCAGCGTCGATGTGCTGCTGCAGCAGCTTGCGGCTCGGGATCCGGATCCGGTTGTTCGTGGTGGCCACGTTGATGATGTACGGCGCGTGCACGTAGAGGTCGATCCCGGCCTGCTCGGCGGCCCGGCGCAGCCCTTCACCGCCCCCCGCGTAGGCGAACTCGGGACCCTTGTAGCCCTGCGGGTCGCCGAGGAAGAACTGGCTGAGGGTGGCGCCGCGCGCCTGGGCCTCGGCGACGGGGTCGGTCTGGTCGACGTGGGCGCCGATGACGAGCGGGGTGGTGTCTGCGGCCATGCGGCCCACCCTAGTCGGGGCCGCCGACGGTGCCGCGTCAGCCTGGGGACGACGATTTCGGGCGGGATCGGGTGCGCTGGTACCCTGAACCGTCGTTCGGCTCGGCCCCAAACAGGATTGGGTGTCCGGGCCCTCGATGTGTCGGGCCCGCCGCTGGCGGACGGGTACGACGGACGCACAGCCCTCCTGCCACGGAGATCCCGTGGCCGCCTGAGTCCGAAGGAGGTGGAGACCGCTTTGCGTGCCTATGAAGTGATGGTCATCCTCGACCCCAACCTCGAAGAGCGCACCGTTGCGCCTTCCCTGGAGCAGTACCTCGACAACGTCGTCAAGAAGGACGGCGGTTCGGTGGAGAAGGTCGACGTCTGGGGACGTCGCCGCCTCGCCTACGAGGTCGCCAAGAACGCCGAGGGCATCTACGCCGTCATCGAGCTGCAGGCCGAGCCGGCCACGGTGAAGGAGCTCGACCGTCAGCTTTCGCTGAACGAGTCGGTGCTGCGCACTAAGGTCATTCGTCCCGACGTTCGCTGATCTGCTCCACACGATCAGAACATCGGTAACACCGACCGATTCCCCCGGTCATCCACGTACGAGTTCACCCACGACCAGGGAGGCCTGAGATGGCAGGCGAGACCGTTATCACCGTAGTCGGCAATCTTGTCGACGACCCCGAGCTCCGCTTCACCCCTTCGGGTGCGGCCGTTGCCAACTTCCGCATCGCCTCGACGCCGCGCACGTTCGACCGGCAGAGCAACGAGTGGAAGGACGGCGAGGCGCTGTTCCTGAGCTGCTCGGTGTGGCGCCAGGCGGCCGAGAACGTTGCCGAGTCGCTGCAGCGCGGGATGCGCGTCGTCATCCAGGGCCGCCTCAAGGCGCGCTCCTTCGAGACCCGCGAGGGCGAGAAGCGCACCGTGTTCGAGATCGACGTCGACGAGGTCGGCCCGTCGCTGAAGTACGCCACGGCCAAGGTCACCAAGACCACCCGCTCGGGTGGTCAGGGTGGCGGTGGCGGCTTCGGCGGCGACGACCCCTGGGCCTCGGGCGGCAACCAGGGTGGTGGCTCCGGCGGCAGCTGGGGTGGCCAGCAGGGTGGCGGCTCCGGCGGCCAGGGTGGCGGCTTCGGCGGCGGCCAGCAGGTCCCGGCGAACGACCCGTGGGCCACCGGCGGCGGGTCCTCGGAGGAGCCCCCGTTCTGATCTGGCGTCCGGCCCCGGCCGGCGCATCTGTCCGTTCCACTGGCTGTAGTTGCTACAGCTGACCATTCCGGCGAGAGCCGGGCTCACGAAAGGGAGCACCACAATGGCCAAGCCAGTACTCCGCAAGCCGAAGAAGAAGGTTTGCCAGTTCTGCAAGGAGAAGGTGTCCTACGTCGACTACAAGGACACCACCCTCCTCCGTAAGTTCATCTCCGACCGCGGCAAGATCCGCGCTCGTCGGGTGACCGGCAACTGCGTGCAGCACCAGCGCGACGTCGCCACGGCGGTCAAGAACGCCCGCGAGGTCGCCCTCCTGCCCTACACGTCCACGGCTCGCTGAGGGGAGACTGACTGATGAAGCTCATCCTGACTCAGGAGGTCACCGGCCTCGGCGCGGCGGGCGACGTGGTCGAGGTCCGCGACGGCTACGGCCGCAACTACCTCGTCCCACGTGGCTTCGCGATCCGCTGGACCCGTGGTGGCGAGAAGACGATCGAGTCGATCAAGGCCGCTCGCGCCACCCGCGAGGTCCGCGACCTCGACCACGCCAAGGAGGTCAAGGCCAAGCTCGAGGGCTCGACCTTCACGCTCCCGGTCCGCGCCGGCGAGGGCGGTCGCCTGTTCGGTGCGGTCACCGTCAGCGACATCGCCAACGCGATCACCGAGGCGGGTGCCGAGGTCGACAAGCGCAAGATCATCGTCGGCAACCCGATCAAGTCCCTGGGCGCGCACCAGGTGACCGTGAAGGTGCACGACGAGGTCGACGCCACCGTCAACCTGAACGTGGTCCCTGCCTGAGGCACAGCCCCGGCAGCACGTCACATGACGCCAGAGCCGCTCCCCGGACTTCCGGGGGGCGGCTCTCGTCGTCTTGCATGCGCGCGTCAGGCGTCCGCGGCGGGTCGCGCCGGCGCCACGACGTCGGCCGGGACCCGGAACAGCAGGTAGACCAGGTACACGCTCGCGGCCACCGCGACCACGGCGGTCGGGACCAGCAGGCCGTCCACCCCGCCGCCGTACAGCAGCACCGGCAGCACGGCGACCAGCACGAAGACCCAGCGCAGCACGCCGAACCGGCGCGCCAGGTCCGGCCGGGGTGGTCCCAGCAGCGCGGCCATGGCGCCGGCCAGGACCAGGCAGAAGAGGGTCTGCGGCAGGCTGACCAGCCAGAGGGTGCTCTCGGGGGTGTCCGCGAGGAGGCTCGGCGAGAGCAGGGCGAGGGACACGACGCCCGCCAGCGCGGCCAGGGCGGTCAGCGTCACGGGGGACGGCAGGGCGGTCCGCAGCCCGTGCAGGCCGAGCAGCACCAGGACCCAGCCCAGCACGTCGGGGACGGCGTCGAACCCGGCGAACCAGGCGTCCACGACGACGAGCACCAGGCCCATCGCCACCTTCTGCACCGGCGTCATCGTCGGG
>DATIBI010000038.1:0-3273 GCA_035457605.1 Nocardioidaceae bacterium | reverse complement strand
CGCCTGCTCCCACTTCGACGCGTTCCGGTTCTTCACCGCCGACGCGCGGCCGTTGAACACGCTCTCCCCCGGCCGCGACGACCGGCCCGCGGTCGAGCAGCCGGGATGCCTCCACGCCGGGATGGACCTGTACAAGCACAGCGCGCGGCTCGTCCCGATGGTGAGCTCGGAGCTGGTGGCCGACTGCTTCGAGCTCGCCCGGGACATCCGCGAGCTCGACATGCGGGCGTCGCCGTACGACCTGAGCGCGCTCGGCTACACACCGGTCCGGATCGAGACGGTCGAGGGCAAGCAGGAGTACGTCGCGGCCCAGCGGATGTTCGCCGAGCGCGGGGCGCCGCTGCGCCGCCGGCTGATCGCCGAGTGCGAACGGCTGCTCGCCGTCTGACCGGTCCGGGGGCTCTCACGGACGTAGCGGGTGTCTCCGGAAGAAACGCTGCCTAGACTGGCGCGGGTGGAGGAGGACCGCGTGATCGTGGACCGGTTCGTCACCGACGGACGGCTCACCCTGATGCCCACCAAGCGCTCCAAGCGGCTGGTCGTGCTCGACCACATCGCGCAGAGCTTCGAGCCCGGACGGACCTTCACCGAGACCGAGGTGAACGAGGTGCTGTCCGGCTTCCACGACGACTACGCGGCGCTGCGGCGCTACCTGGTCGACGAGCAGTTCCTCGCCCGCGAGGACAACGTCTACTGGCGCTCGGGCGGGACGTTCGCGGTCTGACCCGGGATCCGTGCTCGGTCACCGCCGGGTCACCGTCCGGTTGGCGGCGGGTCACCAGCAGGCGGGGTGCCGGTCCGCCCACGGGGCGGCGGCCTCGACCTGCGCCGACAGCGCGAGCAGCAGGTGCTCCTCGGCCGGTCGCGCCGCGAGCATCACCCCCACCGGCAGGCCGTCGCCGGTCACGTGCAGCGGCAGCGACGCCGCGGGCATGCCGGTCAGGTTCCACATCGAGGTGAACGGGGTGAACGCCTTCTGGTTCTCGAAGTCCCGTGCCGGGTCGGCGTCGTCGCGGATCTCCCCGACCCTCAGCGGCGGCTGCGCCAGGGTCGGGGTCAGCACCACGTCGTAGGGCGCGAGCGCCGCCAGCGCCCGGGCCGCGATCCGCCGCGCCTCACCCACGGCCACCCCGAACTGGGGCCCCGACACCGCCTCCCCGCGGTCCCGCAGCCAGCGGGTCAGCGGGCGCATCAGGTGCTCGGTCCCGGCCGGGACCGGGGTCAG
The DNA here is from genome assembly GCA_035457605.1 of Nocardioidaceae bacterium. GTDB lineage: Bacteria > Actinomycetota > Actinomycetes > Propionibacteriales > Nocardioidaceae > Nocardioides_C. The sequence continues at coordinate 2,048 of DATIBI010000038.1, read as the reverse complement.
CGCGGTGAGCACCGCCCAGCACGTCTCGAAGGTGGCCACCGCGTCGGAAGGGATGGGTACGTCGATCTCCTCCACGTCGTGCCCGAGGCGCAGCAGCAGGGCGGTCGCGTCCTCGTAGGCGCGCAGACACTCGTCGTGCACCGAGGAGACCGGGATCATCGGCCGGCTGAACCGGGCCACGCGGAGCCGGCCGGGGTCCTGCTCGCACCAGTCGAGGAAGGTCTCCCCCGGCGGCAGCGGCGGCGCCCAGAACGGGTCGCCCACGACCGGCCCGGCCATCACGTCGAGGAAGGCGGCGGCGTCGCGGACGGTGCGGGCGAGCGGCCCCTGCGCGCCGAGGCCGACCGGGTCGCCGTACACCGGGCCCGCGCTCACCCGGCCGCGGCTCGGCTTGAGACCGTAGAGCCCGCAGCAGCTCGCCGGGATCCGGATCGACCCGCCGCCGTCCGAGCCCTGCGCGAGGCCGACCAGCCCGGCGGCGACCGCAGCGCCGGCGCCCCCGCTGGAGCCACCGGCCATCCGGTCGAGGTCGAACGGGGTCCGGGCCGGTGGCGCCACGTCGGGCTCGGTGTAGCAGGGGGTCCCGAACTCCGGCGCGTTGGTCTTGCCGAGGCTGATCATCCCGGCCTGGTCGATCCGGTCGACGACCGCGTCGGAGACGTCGGGAACGAAGTCGGCGTAGGTCGCCGAGCCGTAGGTCGTGCGCACGCCGGCGGTCTGGTTCAGGTCCTTGACCGCCGTCGGGACGCCGAACAGCAGCGGCAGGCCGTCCTGACCGAGGCGCGACTCCGCCACCTTCGCCTGCATCCTCGCCAGCTCGTCGGTGACGGTGACGAAGGCGCCGACCGTGGCGTCGAGCCGGCCGACCCGGGCCAGGTAGTGGTCGACGAGCTCGACGGGTGAGACCTCCCGGGCGCGGATGGCCGCGGCCTGCTCCAGCGCGGTCAGGTCATGCAGCTCGGCCATGGCTCGACGCTACCCGAGCGCGGCTCCGATCCGGCTCAGGCGAGCGTCGGGAGCTTGGCCAGCGCCTCGGCGACCGCCGCCTGCACGTCCTCGTCCTCCCAGGCGTGGTCGGTGATCTGCCCGGAGAGGTAGGCGTCGTAGGCCGGCAGGTCCAGGTGCCCGTGCCCGCAGAGCGCGGTGAGGATGACCTTCTCCTCGCCGCTCTCCTTGCACCGCTCGGCCTCCTCGACCGCGGCGGCGAGCGCGTGGGTCGGCTCGGGCGCGGGCACGATCCCCTCCGTGCGCGCGAACAGCACCCCGGCCGCGAAGCAGTCTCGCTGCGGCTTGGCGACGGCCTCGATCTCCTTGCTCTCGTAGAGGTGGCTGATCAGCGGGCTCATCCCGTGGTAGCGCAGCCCGCCGGCGTGGATCGGGTCGGGCACGAAGTCGTGGCCGAGGGTGTGCATCTTCATCAACGGGGTCATCCCGGCGGTGTCGCCGAAGTCGTAGGCGTAGGTGCCCTGGGTCAGCGACGGGCACGCGGCGGGCTCCACCGCGCGCACGGTCGGGGCCATCCGCCCGGCCCACTTCTCCCGCAGGAACGGGAACATCAGCCCGCCGAAGTTGGAGCCGCCGCCGGTGCAGCCGACCAGCAGGTCCGCGGTCTCGCCGAGCTTCGCGAGCTGCAGCAGCGCCTCCTCGCCGATGATCGTCTGGTGCAGCAGCACGTGGTTGAGCACGCTGCCGAGCGCGTAGTTGGTGTCCGGGTCTCCGGCGGCCACCGCGACCGCCTCGCTGATCGCGATCCCCAGCGACCCGGTGGAATCGGGGTGCTCGGCCAGCACCGCCCTGCCCGCGGCGGTCAGCTCCGACGGCGACGGGTGGACCGTCCCGCCGAACGTCTCGATCATCATCCGTCGGTAGGGCTTCTGGTCGTACGACGCGCGCACCTGCCACACCTCGCACTCGAGGTCGAACTGCGCGCACGCGAACGCCAGCGAGCTGCCCCACTGGCCGGCGCCGGTCTCCGTGGTCAGCTTCCGGATCCCGGCCTTGGCGTTGTAGAAGGCCTGCGGCACCGCGGTGTTCGGCTTGTGCGAGCC
>DATIBI010000037.1:0-23459 GCA_035457605.1 Nocardioidaceae bacterium | reverse complement strand
GACGGCCGGCGGGTCGTGTTCGGCAGGCCCGGCACAGCGGAGGTCCCGCTGCACCTGGCGGTGGCGGCCTCGTGCGCCGTCCCGGGCTACTTCGCCCCGATCCGGATCGGCGACCACACCTACGTCGACGGGGGCGCACACTCCCCGACCAACGCGGCGATCCTGAGGCGGCTCGCACTCGACCTGGTCATCATCATCTCCCCGATGTCCGGCCCCAGCGGTCTGCCGCGCGACGTCTACGGCACCACCCGATGGCACGCCGGCCGCCTCGTGCGCCGGGAGATGCGGGCGCTGCGCGCGAAGGGCACCGAGGTGGTCGTGTTCCGGCCCGGGGAGGAGGAGCAGGAGCTGATGGGCAACGACTTCATGGCCGCCGACCGCGCGCACGAGATCGTCCAGGCCGCCTTCCTCGCCGGCGGCGCCTTCGCCGCACGCCCGTCCGTCCGCGCCAGGCTGCTCACCGGCCTGGGCGCGTGAGGAGACAGCCCACCCGTCCGCACACCTCGAGGAGCCGTCGTGAAAGCACTGCCCGTGAGCCGGCGCTGGCTCAAGCCGGGACTACTCGTCAGCTCGGTGCTGCTGGTCCTCGGCGCCGGCGCCGCGGCGGCGTTCGAGTCCGAGACGGTCGGGTCCTACTGGAGGGGGCTGTGGTGGGCGGTGTCACTGATGACCACGGTCGGCTTCATCGGACAGCCGCCGCGGACCACGGAGGGGGCCGTCGTCTCGGTCGTGCTCATGCTGACCGGGTTCCTGCTGCTGTCCCTGGTCAGTGCGGCGCTCGCGTCGCTGTTCGTCCGCCAGGACGAGGCGCCGGTGGAACGGCACGAGCTCGCGGTCGAGAAGGAGATCCTCGCTGCGCTGAGCGCGATCCAGGAGCGGCTCGACGCCCTGGAGCGGCGGCAGGCCGCCGCGGACACCGATCCCGACGACTGACCGGCCACCGGCGCCGCACACCCGTGGCGGCCCGGGCAGCGTTCGCCCGCGCTCGCCCTGGTGCCGGAGCACGTCGACCCCGCAAACCGTGGCGACGTGGTCGTAGTGGCGCGCAAGCACCGCCTCGAGCCTGTCCCCGTCCAGCCCCCACGAACCGGGGTCGTTGGCCACCAGCACCCAGGTCGGCGGGCTCGCACCGCTGAGGTGGCCGCGCATGATCGACAGGTCGGGATCGAGCACGCACACCGGCAGGCTCCACAGGAACGGGTAGCCGGCCGGGTCCAGCCCGGCCCCTTCCACGAGGTCGGCCCGTCCGTAGACCGCCAGCCCGGTGTCACCGGGCCGGCTCGCGCTCGTGACCCACCCGGCCGCCTGCTCGTCCGCTGCGACAGTCCGGTTGAGCGGTGACAGCGCCACCGCCCCGGCGACGAGGGTCGACGCCACCATCACGGTGACGAGCACGACCGGGCGTCGTTGGGGCACGGCCGGGTGCCCGGCGAGCAGTGCCACCATCAGGACGCAGGCGGGCAGCGCCGCCAGGAGGTAGTGCCGCCAGTAGCTGCCGCCGAGCACGACCCCGGCGAGGTCCGCGCCCGCCATCAGCAGCGTCGCCGTCCACACCGGGGCCAGCCGGCGCAGGCCCAGGCGCCCGGCCCGGACGGCGAAGCAGCCCAGCACCAGGCCGAGTCCGCTGACCAGCGCGGCGCCGACCAGCAGCACGCCGCGGACGAGGGGCGCCCCGGCGCCCTGCACCGGGATGACCGCGGAGGCGTCGAGGCGGAACCCCCACAGCTGGTAGGCCACACCCTCCGCGCTCTGGCCCGACCAGCGCGCCCAGACCAGCAGCGCCGGCACCACGAGAACGGCGCCGAGCAGGAGCAGGCCGAGATCCGCTGCGGCACGGCGCCGTCTCCCGGCCCGGACGCCACCGACCAGGACCAGAGCCAGCGCGAAGACGGACGCGCTGACCAGGTTCTGCTTCACCAGCAGCGGCAGGACCATGAGCACCCCGGTGAGCAGGAGCAGCACGCCACGGCGGTGATGCAGGGATCGTGCCGCGGTGAGGGCCACGGCGCAGGCCGCCAGGGTGACCGGTGCCGCGAGCAGCTCCGCGCTGATCTCCTGGGCCGCCAGCAACGGGCTCGCACCCAGGGCGGCGGCAGTGGCACACGCCGGTACCACCGCGCGCTGCCCGCCCGCTCGCCTGGCCGCCCAGGCGGAGGCGAGCACGAGCGCGGCCGCGACGACCAGCCCCAGCAGCCGGGCGGCGGTGAGCCCCCCGAGCTGCCCGGCCAGCCACCAGAAGCCCAGCAGCAGCGGGGGTCGGTCGACGAAGTAGGGCCCGTACAGGTAGGGCCCGCCGGTGTCCCAGGCCGTCGCAACGGTCAGCAGCCCGGCCTCGTCGGGGTAGGCGAACCTGTCCAGGAACGGTAGCCGGACGAGGGCAGCGGCGAGGGCGACGCCGGTCACCGTCCACCGGACGCCGGCCCGGACCGGGACCGGAGCGGTCGGGGACCTCGTCCGAGCGGTCAACAGGTCTCGGCGATGGCGTCACCCAGGTTGCCGACCGCGGTCCCCAGTGCCCGGACGTCGTCGCGGACCGCGGCGAGCGAGGCCGATGACGGGTCGGCGGTGGCCGCGACCACGCTGGCCCGCAGGTCCGACACCTCGGAGCGGACCGCGTCGACCTCGGGGGCGTACTGCTCCGAGGCGTCCGTGCCCAGCTCGCGCAGCGTGGACTGGATCGTGGCCAGCTCGGTCGTGATCGTGTCCAGGGCCCCGGCGCCGACCTCGGCGTTGCGCAGGTTGTCGGCGGACTCCTGCAGCGCGTCCACGTCCTCGCACACGTCGGGCGTGTCCCCGCACCCGGTGACCGCCGAGGCGAGCAGGGCCACCCCGGCCAGGACGCCGGCGAGCCGTCGACGAGTCGTCATGCGGCCACGGTGGCAGGGGTACGCCGGGCGTGGCATCGTCCCCGGTGAGTGAGAGGGGAGTGAGAGCGGCCCCGCTCAGACCTCGGCGCCACCCACCTCGAGCGCGACCACCCCGGCGATCACCAGGCAGATGCCGACCACCTGCGCCACCGAGAGCCTCTCGTCGAGGAAGACCACTCCGACCGCTGCGACCAGGGCCACCCCGGCGCCGGCCCAGATGGCGTAGGCGACCGCGACGGGCAGCCCTCGCTTGAGCACGACCGCGAGCAGCGTGAAGGCGATCGCGTAGCCGGCCACCACCGCCAGCGACGGGATCAGCCGGGTGAACCCCTCGGACAGGCGGAGGCAGATCGTCCCGACCACCTCCGCCACGATCGCCAGGGCCAGCAGCACGTAGGTCAGAGCCATGCCCTCATGCTCTCAGCCACGCGTCGCGCGCAGGTCGCCTTCGAGGACGTCCTCGAGACGGTCGACCATCCAGTCGAGCTCCTCGGGCTCGATGACCAGCGGCGGCGCCAGCCGGACGGTCCGGCCGTGGGTCTCCTTGGTCAGTACCCCGGCCGCCAGCAGCCGCCGGCACGCCTCGCGTCCGGACATCAGGTCCGGGTCGATGTCGATGCCGGCCCACAGGCCCCGGGTGCGCACGGCGGTGGCTCCGCGGCCGACCAGCGGGTCCAGCCGCTCCTGCAGGTGCTCGCCCAGGGCGGCGCTGCGCTCCTGCATCTCGCCGGTCGCGAGCAGGCCCACGACCGCCCGGCCGACCGCCGCGGCCAGCGGGTTCCCGCCGAACGTGGAGCCATGGCTGCCCGGGGTGATCACGTCGAGCACGTCCCGCCGGGACACCACCGCGGAGACGGGGACCAGTCCCCCACCCAGCGCCTTGCCGAGCACGTACAGGTCGGGAACCACGTCCTCGAGGTCGCAGGCGAACGTGGCGCCGACCCGCCCGAGCCCGGACTGGATCTCGTCGGCCACCAGCAGCACGCGGTGCTCGGTGCACAGGCTGCGCACGGCCCGGAGGTAGCCAGCGGGCGGGACGATGACCCCTGCCTCGCCCTGCACCGGCTCGATCAGCACCGCCACGGTGGTCTCGTCGAGCGCGGCTGCCATCGCCTCGGCGTCGCCGTAGGGGACGATCCGGAACCCCGGTGTGAACGGCCCGAACTGGGCCCGCGCCTCCTCGTCGGTGGAGAAGCTGATGATCGTGGTGGTGCGGCCGTGGAAGTTGCCGGCGGCCACCACGATGGTCGCCCGGTCGGGCTCGACCAGCTTGCGCTGGTAGCCCCACCGCCGGGCCACCTTGACCGCGGTCTCGACCGCCTCGGCACCGGTGTTCATGGGCAGCACCATGTCCATCCCCGCGAGCGTGGCGAGCTCCCGGCAGAACGGGCCGAGCTGGTCGTTGTGGAAGGCGCGGCTGGTGAGCGTCAGCCGGCCCAGCTGCCGGGTCACCGCCTCCACGAGCACCGGGTGGCGGTGCCCGAAGTTGAGCGCCGAGTAGGCCGCGAGGCAGTCGAGGTAGCGCCGACCCTCCACGTCACGCACCCACACGCCCTCTCCCTCGGTGAGGACCACCGGGAGCGGCTCGTAGTTCCGGGCGACGTACTCGTCGGCGAGCCCGAGGTGCTCCGCGGTCCGGTCGGGGACCGGCGTCGGGACCTCCGCAGCGGGGTGACTCATGGCGGCACTCCTCTCCACCAGCCATTCTGGCGGGGAGCGGTGCCGTGCTGCAGCGAAAGCGAGACCTGCCCGTCCGGTGAGCCCGCAAACCGCCCTAGAGGAGACGCGAGAACAGGCGGCAGACGGCGTTGCGCAGGGTCTCCCACCGGCTGAGCGCGGCCAGCCTGGCCGGGGTCACCTCGGTGCAGTGCGCGAGGTCGCGTTCGTACTGGGCAGCACAGGTCCGTGCCGTGTCCTCGTCGTAGAGGACCGAGACCACCTCGTCGTGCAGGATCAGGCTGCGGACGTCCCAGTTGCAGGTGCCGATGACTACGAGCTCGTCGTCGACGGTGACCGTCTTCGCGTGCAGGAAGCCCGCGTCGTACTCGAAGACCCGCACGCCGGAGTCGAGGACCTTGGGGAAGTAGGCGTGCGCGGCGTAGTACGGCACCCGCTTGTCGGGCAGGCCGGTCATCATCAGCCGGACGTCCACCCCGCTCGACGCGGCGACGCACATCGCCGTGATCAAGGGCTCGTCCGGCACGAAGTACGGCGACTGGATCCAGGCACGCTCCCGCGCGGTGGTCAGCGCGACCACGAACACGTCACGGATCGTGGGGAACCGGGTCGACACGCTCGAGTGCAGCACCTGGACCGGCAGCCCCTCCCCCGCGGCGTGGGCGACCGGGGGCGGGAGGCCGTCCGGGAGGTCGTCGGACCCGTTCATCATCCAGGTGGTGCAGAACAGCGCGTGGTACGGCGCGACGACCGGACCGGTCATGCGGAAGTGGGTGTCCCGCCAGGTGTCGAAGCGACTGCCGCCGTCGACGTACTCCTGACCCATGTTCATGCCGCCGGAGTAGACGACCGAGCCGTCCACGATCGCCATCTTCATGTGGTTGCGGTAGTTCAGCTGCGATGGCCGCTTGTAGCAGGGCACGACGGCCGCGCCGGCGCCGGCGAGCCGCTCGAGCTCGTCCTTCTTGTACGGCAGCGAGCTCAGCCAGTCGTAGAGGATGTGCACCCGCACACCGGCTCCGATCCGGTCCAGCAGGATCTCGGTCACCTCGGCGGTCAGCTCGTCCCGCTCCCAGATGAGGTACATCAGCTGGACCGACTCCCGTGCCTCGCGCAGGTCCGCGAACAGGTCGCGGAACTTGTCCGCGCCGGTGAAGTAGAGCCGGAGGCTGTCGGCCGGGAGCGGGACCATCCCGCCCTCGCGCCGCCCGGCGGACTCGACGCGCTGTCCCGGGGTCCCGTCGAGCTGCTTCACCGCCGCCTCGGAGAACGACGAGCTCGCGGACAGCACCGGTTCCAGCATGCGGTCGTTCATCGCCCGCATGGTGCTGCGCCGTTCGGCTCGTCGCCGCGTCTCTCGGCGGTGGTTGCGACCGAGGAAGAAGTACGCGACCACGCCCAGCACCGGCACCAGCAGGATCACGAACAACCAGGCCAGCACCACGCTCGGGTCACGGTCGTCCGTGGCCAGCGCCACCACGACCGCGACGACCGCGACAAGCGCGATCGCCGCCAGCAGGGCGGAGACGACGACGGACGCGGTCACGTGCCGGCGGAGGGGTCGGCTTCCCGCGCCGCGTGCGAGGTGGACCAGGTGAACTCGATCTCGACCTGCACCTCGTCCCCGTCGACCTCGACCTCGAACTCGGCACGCACGTGCTCGGGGACCTCGAGGCCGAGCGTGTCCGGCCCCAACGGCAGGGAGACGTGCCCGCCGTGGGAGAACGCCTTCGACAGCGCCGAGAGCCAGACTGCCGCCTGCTGCCGGGACAGCGACTCCTTGCGTTCCAACGTCACGTCTGCCATGTCCGGTTCCTCCCGGCTGCGTCGCTCGTCAGCGCGTCCGGACGACCCGGCCGCACGGCTACACCCGAAGACTGGGCCGATGACCGGTCGAGCGGATCACCCCGCGTGGATGAGCAGCGGAGCCGCCGCGACCTGGGCCTGGGCGGCCTGCCCGAAGAAGTCGCCGGCGTAGTAGCCGTTGTGCTGGTGGTACTCACCCGAGCACGTCCCGCGCTCTTCCTCGATCACCAGTGCGGTTGCCATGGCCTTCTCCTTCGGCTCCTCCACCCGGTCTTCCGCCGGACTCGTGGACGAGCCTGCCCGCAGGACCTGACCGAAACCTTCCGGGCGGCTGACCCCGACCTTCCTTCCCCCGTCAGCGCATCGACAGCCGCCCGCAAGGACCCCGCCGCACCGTCGTACCACCCAACCTCGTCGGAAGGAGAAGTCGATGCAGACGAACGAGGTACGCCGAAGCACCCGCTTCGGCACGGACTCGGCGACCATGCGGGCCGGATCGGTGGCGCTCGCGCTCGGCGTCGTGCTGCCGCTGGCCGCCACGGCCGTCCACCCGCACCGCGAGGACGTGATGGACAACCCTGCGGTGTTCACCGAGTACGCCGAGAGCACCAGCTGGATCGCGGTCCACCTCGCCCAGTGGGGTGCCGCGCTGCTGCTGTTCGCCGGGCTGATGGCCGTCCACCATGCGCTCCGGACCGGGTCCGGGCCGGCCAGGGCGCTCGCCCGGTTCGGTCTCTTCGCCACCGTGCAGGCGGCCGCCGCGATCACCGCGCTGCAGGCGGTGGACGGCGTCGCACTGAAGTGGGCCACCGAGGCCTGGGTCGGGGCACAGGGCCCGGAGAAGACCGCCGCGTTCGCCGCCGCCGAGACTGTGCGGTGGACCGAGCTCGGCTTCCAGAGCTACTCCAACATCCTGCTGGGTCTGGCGCTCGTCCTGCTCGGCCTGGCGACCCTGGCCGGGTCGTCCTACCCGCGGTGGCTCGGCGCGCTCGCGACGGGCTCGGGGGGCGCCTGGATCGTCCACGGCGTGATGGTGTCCTACGTCGGCTTCTTCGACTCGACCCCCCGCCTCGTCGGCATGGCCCTGCTGGCCCCCTGGGGCCTCGCGATGGGCGTCCTCATGTGGCGTGACGCCACCCGGGGAGCGCGGCGACCCGGTGACGTGGCTCCGCCGGCCGCGCGCCCGACGCTCGTCGGGGACGGTGAGCGGTCGTGATCGTCCCCGAGTCCTTCCTGTGGACGTGGTTCGCGCTGGCGGCGCTGTCGACGGCCTACGTGGTGTGGGACAACTTCGTCGCCGGCAACCCCGAGGAACGGGTGATGAAGTGGGGCTGGGTGCTGGTCACCCCGTACATGGGCCCGGTCGCGGTGGCGTTGTACGTGCTCACCGACAAGGAGCCGCGTCCCGGCGAGCACGAGCGGTTCATCCGGCCTCTGTGGAAGCAGGGCGTCGGGTCCACCGTGCACTGCATCGCCGGTGACGCCACGGGCATCGTCGCCGCCGCCGTGATCACCGCCGTGCTCGGCCTGCCGATGGGGATCGACCTCGTCGTGGAGTACGTCGCCGGGTTCGGGTTCGGCCTGCTGATCTTCCAGGCGCTGTTCATGAAGGGGATGATGGGCGGCTCCTACCTCAGGGCGCTCCGGAGCGCCTTCATGCCGGAGTGGCTGTCGATGAACATGATGGCGGCCGGCATGTTCCCGGTGATGGTCCTGCTGATGATGGGCCGCGACATGCGGGCGATGGAACCCACCGAGCCGCTGTTCTGGGCGGTGATGTCGCTGGGTGTGACGGTCGGCTTCGCCACCGCCTACCCGGTCAACGTGTGGATGGTCGCGAAGAACCTCAAGCACGGCCTCATGACCGCCCGTCCCCGAGACGTCGAGCGGATCGACGTACCCGCCGCTCACGACCACGACTACGCGGAGGCCCTGTCATGACCACCACCCCCGACCGTCCTCGGCACGCTCCGGAGGGCCACCACCACGCCCACCCGGCCTCGGACGTGACCCGCCCCCAGCTGGCTGTGATGACGCTGCTGACCGTGCTGGCCCTCACGCTGGCGGTGGCGCTCCCGGCCACCAGGGTGAACCTCGGGCTGAGCGCGGAGGACGTCGGCGGCGCCGTGATGCCGCCGGGCATGGTGATGACCCGCGAGACCTCCGCGGACGCGATGCGGGACATGGCCGCGGTCGACCCCGAGACGGTCACCTCCGTGGCTGCCGCGCACGCTCGCGGTGACCGGGTCCTGCGACCGCGGCTCGTGGCAGGGGTCAAGGTGTTCGAGCTGACCACCTCGGTCACCGGCTGGACGATCCTGCCCGGACGCAGGGTGGACGCCTACGCCGTGAACGGCCAGGTCCCCGGGCCGCGGCTTCGGGTCACCGAGGGTGACCGGGTGCGGATCCACGTGCGGAACGAGCTGCCGGAGCCGACGAGCATCCACTGGCACGGGCTGGTGCTGCCCAATGCCATGGACGGCGCGGCGGACGTCACCCAGCAGCCGATCCCGCCGGGCGGTGAGCACACCTACGAGTTCACCGTCCGCCGGCCGGGCACGTACTTCTACCACTCCCACGCCGCCCCCGACCGCCAGCAGGCCCTGGGGTTGTACGGCGCGTTGCTGGTCGACCCGAAGGACCCCCGGCGCGACCGCGTCCTCGACTACGACCAGGAGCTGGTGGTGCAGCTCCAGGAGTGGCTGGTCCGGGACGGGTTCACCTTCCCGGCGATGTCCATGGAGGGAGCGCTGCCGAACTACTTCACGATCAACGGCAAGGCCTACCCGGAGACCGGGACCGTGCGGATGCGCGTCGGCGAGCGGTTGCGGGTGCGGTTCATCGGCACGCACAACAACTTCGTGCACCCGATGCACATCCACGGCGGCCCGTTCCGGGTCGTGCAGACCGACGGCGAGCCGGTGCCACCGGCGGCGCAGCTGCTCAAGGACACCATCAACGTCGGACCCGGCGAGCGCTACGACGTGATCTGGGAGGCGCGGGAGCCCGGTCGCTGGCTGCTGCACTGCCACATCCCGCACCACACCACCAACGACAACACCGAGGTCCGCGGCGGCGGCGGTTTGATGACGGTCATCGAGGTGACCCGGTGAGCCGGGCCGGCTGCTCCAGCGGCGCGCCGAGCCGTTCGACGTCGCGCTGCTCCAGCGCGGAGGCGGGCCAGCCCCGGTCCCGTCGCCGACCCTCCGCCGCGGCGAGGAGCCGGCGTGCGGCCCGGGGCAGCCTCCGGGCCGCGGCCACCGCCGCGAGCCCCTCCAGCGCGGTGGCCCCGGCGGGCGCGGTGGGCGTCCCGTCCGGGGCGACCAGCCGCCAGGCCCGCGCGTGCCGGTGGTGCGCGGCCGTCAGGTCGCCGGCCTCCAGGTCCAGGCGCCCGAGCCCGTTGTGGGCCACGGCCGCCCAGTCCGGTGTCTCGTTCTCGTCGATCCGGGTCAGCGCCGCGGTGTACCGCAGCCGCGCGTCCGCGGGGCTGTCGCGGAGCCGGGCCAGGTGACCCTCGCCGAGCAGCGCCAGCACGCTCGCCTCGGCGCCCAGGTCCCGGGCGACGGCGTGCGCGCTGGCGAAGTAGGCCGCTGCCGCGTCCAGGTCGCCGAGCAGCAGGCTGATGTGGCCCAGGTTGGCCAGCGCGTACTGCACGGTGTTGGTCAGCCCGATCCGCCCCTCCGCCAGGGCGGAGCGGTACACCTCCAGCGCCTCCGTCAGCTCGCCGGCACGGTGCAGCGCCATGCCGTAGTGGTACTGCACCGCGGAGATCCCCCAGTGGTCGTCGAGCTCGCGGAAGCCTGCCAGCGCGCGCCGGAACCCCGCCCGTCCCTCACCGAGCCGTCCGGCGGCGAACGCCAGCTCCATCTCCACGAAGCCGGCCAGCGCCTGCCCCCACCGGTCGTCGGCGGCGGCGAACGCCTCGCGGGCCGCCGCCAGCAGGTCGGCCGGCTCCGGGGTGAGCGCACCGGCCACGGCCTCCACCGCGAGCAGGGTCCGCGAGTATGCCGCGGCGTGCTGCTTGCCGAGACGGTCGAGCTCGTCGAGGCTGGCCTGTGCCGCTGCGGCACAGGCCGGGCTGGGATGGACGATGCACGACCCGGGGCGGGCGACGATCGACCTGGCCTGGACGGCTCGGGCACGGGCCGCCTCGGACGCCCCGGTGGCGGACCGGAGCATGTCGTCGATCTGCTCGACTGCGCTCTGGTTGCTGGTGAAGTACCAGAACCAGCCCATCGCGGCGACCAGCCTGGGTCCGAGGTCGGGGTCGGCGTCGGCACTCCGCCGGCACCACAGGAGGGCCGCGTCGAGGTTGCGGCGTTCGGCTCGCAGGACCTGCAGCCACGCCGTCTGGCCCGGACCGCGCAAACGGTGCTCACCGGTCTCGGCCAGCCCGGTGAAGTACCGGGCATGGGCGGCGTCGAGTCGTTCGACCTCGCCTGCGGCGTCCGCGCGTTCGTGGGCGTACTGCCGCAGCGTCTCCAGCATCCGGAACCGTCCGGCGGACACGCCGACGTCGGCGTACACCAGCGAACGGTCGACGAGCGCACCCAGCAGGTCCAGCACGCTCGCGGCGGGCAGTCCGTCGTCGGCGGTGACCCGCTCGGCGGCCTCCAGGGTCCACCCGCCCCGGAACACCGACAGCCGCCGGAACAGCACCTGCTCCGGCACGCTGAGCAGCTGGTGGCTCCAGTCGACCGTGGCCCGCAGCGTCTTCTGGCGGGCCTCGGCGGTGCGTGCCCCACCCGTCAGCAGCCGGAACCGGTCGTCCAACCGGGCCGCGAGCTCGGCGACGGGCAGCGTCCCGACCCGGGCGGCCGCCAGCTCCACCGCCAGCGGCAGTCCGTCCACCTGCCGGCAGATCCGGGCGATGTGCGCCACCGTCTCGTCGTCCACCCGCAGGCCGGGGACGATGCTGGTGGCCCGGTCCAGGAACAGCCGCACCGAACCCACCTCGCGAGCCTCCTCCGCGGTGGCGTCCGGTGCCGGCACGGCCAGGGGCGGCACCGCCAGCTGGACCTCGCCGGGCACCCGGAGCGGCTCCCTGCTCGTCACCAGCAGGTGCAGCCGGGGCCCCGAGGTGAGCAGCAGCTCGGCCAGCTCGGCACAGGCCCCGACCAGGTGCTCGCAGTTGTCCAGCACCACCAGCGCCGCCCGGTCCCGCAGGTAGCCGACCAGGCTGGCGACGACCCCGCCGGTGGGGCGCTGGGCCCCGACGGACTCAGCGACCACCTCGGGAACGGAGGCCGGGCTCTCCACGCCCGCCAGCCGCACCACCCAGACACCGTCGGGTGAGCGGTCCGTCGCCTCGGCGGCAGCCTGCAGCGCCAGGCTCGTCTTTCCCGCGCCGCCCGGCCCGGTCAGCGTGACCAGCCGGTGCTCGGCCAGCAGGGCGGTGAGCTGGCCGAGCTCCCGCTCCCGGCCCACGAAGGAGGTCACGCGCACCGGGAGGTTCGTCAACGTGTTGGGCAGCTCCCGCGCCGGTGCGCGGAGCCGGGCGTCCTGCCGCAGGATCGCCTGCTCCAGGTCCCGCAGCTCCTCGGACGGGTCGAGCCCGAGCTGCTCGTCCAGGGTCTGCTGCAGCCGTCGGTACGCCGCGAGCGCGTCGGCCTGTCGACCGCACCGGTACAGCGCAAGCATCAGCTGTCCGTGCAGCCGTTCGCGCAGCGGGTTGCCTGCGGCCAGGCCCTCCAGGTCGTCGACCAGGTCGGAGTGCCGACCGCTGTCCAGCTCCAGCTCGATGCGTTCCTCGACCGCGGCCAGCCGCAGCTCCTCCAGCCGGGTCGCGTCAGCGGCCGCCCACGGCTCGGCGGCGAAGTCGGCCAGCGCCGGGCCCCGCCACAACGCGAGCGCCTCGGCGTAGAGGCCGGTGGCCACCTTCGGGTTCCCGCCCTCGGCGCGGGCCGCGCGGACCAGCCGGCTGAAACGGTGCGCGTCCACCTGGTCCGGCTCGACGCGTACGACGTACCCCGGACCGTGCGCGGCGACCAGCGTGCCGGGCACCCCGACGTCGTCCAGGGCCCGGCGCAACCGGGAGATCCGGCCCTGCACGGCGTTGACGGGGTTGGTGGGCAGGTCCTCGCCCCACAGCGCGTCGACGAGAGCCTCGCGCGGGACCACCCGCCCCGCCGACAGCAGCAGCAGCGCCAGCACCGCCTTCTCGCCGGGCGAGACGAGCGGCCGCGGCTCACCGTCGACGGTCAGCTCCAGCGGCCCCAACAACCTGAACTCCATGAGCACCACCAGGTCCATCCGCGGAAGCGCGACTGACCCCCGGTCACTCCTCCTTGCCCGTCCACGCTAGCCGTCGCCGGGGTCGTCCGACAGTGACCCGTCAGTGCCGGGTCAGCCGCGCGGCGCAGGCTGGGCGCGTGCTCGGGCGGAGCGCCCGACCTCGTCCGCCCAGGGAGGGCCCCATGACGCGTTCACCAGCTGGCAGTCCGAGAGGGAGATCGACAGCAGGACCCACCGTGGAGCCACCCCGAGCGGCGCCGACCGGCGTGGTCCAGTTCGTGCACCTCGAGGTCGACGAGCACACCTGGGAGACCGGGTCGGGCGCCCTCGCCCGGGGCTTCGCCTTCAATGGCCACGTTCCCGGACCGACCATCGAGGCGAGCACCGGCGACACGCTGGTCGTCCGGTTCGTCAACGGGCTGCCCGAGCCGAGCGGCATCCACTGGCACGGGCTGCGACACCCCGCCGAGACCGAGGTGGGCATGGGTGTCCACCCGGTCCAGCCCGGAGGCACCCGGGAGTACCGGTTCGACCTGCCGGACGCCGGCACGTTCTGGTACCACGCGCTCGCCGCCGGGTCCGCTCTGCGGCACGGCGCGTACGGAGGGGTCATCGTGCGCGATGTCGACGAGCCGGCCGGGGACGACCGGCTGCTCGTCCTAGGCACCGTCGGCCCGGACCGAGGCGGCCGGGAGACGGTCCTCGTGAACGGCGTGGCCGCACCGCACATGCTGATGTCGGCCGGGGCCACGGAGCGGTGGCGACTCGTCCACGCTGCCGGCGCCTCTGCCCTCGCAGTGGCCCTCGTCGGTCAGCCGGTCACCGTGATCGGCGGTGACGGTGGCCTGCTGGCCGCTCCGAGGCGCACCGACGGAGTGCTGCTCGCGCCGGGACAGCGGGTGGACCTGCTCGTCGGGCCGCTGCCCGAGGGGCGACCCGTCCCGGTGCTGGCCCGACCGCTGCCACCGCCCGCGGGCTCGCGGCCCGCCCGACGGCTCGCCACCGTGCACGTCGCCGCTGCGGCCAGAGCGGCCGGGGTCGCCTCGCCCGAACCGGCCGTCCTCGGCCGCGGGATCCGCCCGCTCGCCGCACCGGGCGCGCCCCCGACGAGGACCGTCCCGCTCGGCGCCGTCCCCCGGACGGCCGACGCGCCCGTCCAGGTCGGGGGGTTGCAGGTGTGGGACCTCGTCAACGACACGGACCGGGACCGGTCCTTCCACCTGCACGGCTTCTTCTTCCAGGTCCTCAGCGTCGA
Source organism: Nocardioidaceae bacterium (assembly GCA_035457605.1). Taxonomy (GTDB): domain Bacteria; phylum Actinomycetota; class Actinomycetes; order Propionibacteriales; family Nocardioidaceae; genus Nocardioides_C. The sequence goes on along the minus strand of DATIBI010000037.1, from coordinate 9,620 downwards.
CGGCGTGCCGCCCGAGCAGCTGTCTTGGGCGGACACCCACCTGGTCACCGCGCGCGGCCGCGTACGGATCGCCTGGCTCCCCGACGACCGCCCGGGCAGGTGGACCTACCACGTGCTGGCCCTGGGACAGGCCGACACGGACGGGCGGACGGCAGCCTTCGACGTCCTGCCCGCCCCCAAGCTCGGCGCGGCCGGCGCGTCCCCGCGCCCCGGCGCGGTCAGCCGATCCGGTCGAACCGGCTGAGGTCCGGCGCGAGGTACCGCGGAGCCCCGAGCCCGGTGGACCGACCGGGCATGAGCCACAGGCGGCCGGTCGCGACGTCGGTCGCCACCAGGTCGGGGGTGCCGTTGTGGTCGAAGTCGCCGACCCCCAGGACCCGGTCGTAGCCGGCGAAGCTTCCGGTCAGCCGGACCGGCTGGCCCAGCCGTCCGTTCGCCCCACCGGGCAGCAGGAACAGCTCCTTGGTGGTCGCCCGCCGGACCACCAGGTCCCGGTAGTTGTCACCGTTCCAGTAGCCGACCGGCGTGATCCGGTCGATGGCGAAGAGCGCGCTCTTGGCCACGGCTCGTGTCCCGCGGCCTCCCGCCCCGTCACTGGGGTAGACGTAGAACGCGCCGTCGGGGTCCCGCGCCAGCAGGTCGGGCCGGCCGTCCCCGGTCAGGTCCTCGGACACGACCAGGTCGCGCCGGTTGCCCCAGTCGCGCCCGATCCTCGTCCGCGACCCCAGGTCACCGGCGCCGGTGCCGGGGTAGAGCCACAGGTTCCCGGTGCTGGCGGAGCGGGCGATCACATCCGGGTGGCTGTCGCCGGTCCAGTCGCCGGCGACCTGCACGAAGTCGGCGTCGGCCATCAGGCGACCGGTGTCGATGGTCGGCGCGAACCAGCCGGTGCCGAGGGAGTCCAGCAGCACCATGGTGTCGTCGCCGGTCCGCGCCAGGAGACGGGTCGTCCCGGTTCCGGGGTCCCCGACGGCGGTGATCTGCTTCAGCCCCGACCAGGTCGCCCAGCTGCCCAGCTGCGGGCCGGGGCGACCGTCGGACTCGACGGCGTGGACGGCGGTGCGACCGGTGGCGCGTAGCCGGGCCAGCAGGTCCGGGGCGCCGTCCCCGGTCAGGTCCTGGCCGACGACGGTCAGGTCTCGCTGCCAGTCCGACGACAGCGTCACCGGTGAGGCGAACCGTCCCGACCCCAGCCCGCGCAGGACCAGCAGCTTCTTGGCGGTGGTCACCACGATGTCGCGTCGCGTGTCGCCGTTGACGTCGTGGACCCCCGCGACGGTCCTGACGCCGGAGGCGGACTTCCAGACGAGCTGCCGGGAGCCCCAGCGTCCACCGGACCGTCCCGGGTAGACCCACAGCTGCTTGGTCGCGGTGTCCCGGGCCAGAAGGTCCGGCCACCGGGTGCCGACGACGTTGCCGGCTCCGGCGAGCAGGTCCGTGCCGCGGAACTTGGTGGTGTCCACCGCATTGACCGGGGCAGCGAAGCCGGTCGGACGACCCGGACGCAGCTGCGTGACGCCCGTCCGTCGTACCCGCGTCACCACGTCGGGCCGGCCGTCGCCGGTGACGTCGCCGACGCCGGTGAACAGGTCGATCCGACGGCCGGGGATCGCGAGCTCGCGCGCGGGCTGGAAACCCGGTCCTCGGTCTCCGCGCAGCGCCTGCACCGAGCCGGTGCTCCGGTCCCGCACCAGCAGGTCGGCGCGCCCGTCGCCCTCCAGGTCCCGCGCGACGTGAACACCGCGCACGACCGGCTCCGGCGTCGGGGTCGGGGTCGGCGTCGGGCTCGGCGTCGGGCTCGGGGTCGGGCTCGGCGTCGGGCTCGGCGACGGGCTCGGGCTCGGCGACGGCGCGGTGGTGGTCCCGCCGGCCTGGATGTCCGCGGCGCGGGTGCGGATGCCGGGCAGTTTGCCGTACAGGTAGCGGCCGGGGCAGGCGGTCTGCCCGACGTCGCGGTGCCCGTTGATCGCCGGGAACTTCTTGCCGTCGAGGTAGACGGTGCTCTTCGCCTTGATGTCGTGCAGCGAGAGCTTCCACGCGAAGAGCCGCCCGTAGGCGTCGAGCATCGCCTTGGACGGCTCGGTGACGTCGAAGTTGCCGATCGCGGACATCGCGAAGGCGAGGTGGTTGTAGCCGTAGGTGTGGGCCCCGATCACCGGCCTGGCCACGCCGCCGTAGCGCCCTTCCCAGATCCGGCCGAAGCGGTCGACGAGGAAGTTGTAGCCGATGTCGCTCCACCCCCGGGACTGGGTGTGGTACGCGTAGATGCCCCGGATGATCCCGGGCACCTCGGCGCGGGTGTAGTCGTTGGCGTTCACGGTGTGGTGCACGAACGCGGCCTTGATGGTGCCGTAGCTCGGCTTGCCCGTCCGCATTCGCTCGTCCGCGCCCCACTGCGCCCGCGTCAGGATCGTCGGCTTGGGGGCGGTGACGTCGGCGGCCGCGACCGCGGTCCGCGGTGCGGAGACCGCCCGGGACGGGCCGACCTCCCGCGCGGCGTCGGTCGCGGGCGCGGTCCGGGTCCGGCCGGGGTCGACGACCGAGAGGGTCAGATCCGTGGGTACGACGCCCCGCCGGCTGCTCACGCGCAGCTGCACGGCGTCGACGTCACCGACGACGAGCGCGTCGGTGCCCGGTCGTGCGTTCTCGAACTCCGGCGTGCCGGCGTCGGGGCCGTGGCCACCGAGGGACTCCGCCGCACGCTTCGCCGCGCAGTCGGCGCAGGGGCAGTCCCCACCGTGCAGGGTCTGCCACTCCGACCACCGGCCGTCCGCGACGCGGGTGCGCACGGCGAAGCTCAGCCCCGCGGGGCGGCGCCCCTCCCAGGTCGCACCGACGACCCCGTAGCCCGAGACCGGGCGGGGTGCGGCGACGAGGGTGCGCGTCGAGCCCAGCGTCCGCGCCGACGTCGCCGCGACGGCGCGGGACTTCTCGGCCAGCTCCGGAAGCCGGAACTCGCGCACGGTCGGCGTGGTCGGCACGACCACCGTCGCCGCGGTCTCGGCGGGACCGGACCGCGCCGGGTGCGGGACCGGGCCTGCGACGGACGAGGCCGGGAACGCGGCCATGGCGGAGCCAAGGGCGAGCGAGGCGACCAGCCCGACGGAGCAGGACCGGACCGCGCGGGGGACTTCGCGTCGACGGGGGGACATCGGCGTTTTCCTCACTGGCGACGACACTTCGACCAGTTGAGTAAACATCAGTCACAGCAGTCACACATGAGGGTTCGGATAACTACACAAATGTAGTTATCCGGACCTCTTTCTTGGCGTGTGTCCGTTTGCTGCCCGCGACCTCGGCCAGCCATTATCACGCGCACCGCCTCACCGGCACGTGCTCCCGGCCGCAGCGTGAGTGCGCGCAGGGTGAGTCTCGGCCGTGGTCTGTCCGAGGGCCTCAGAGCTCCTTCCGCATGTGGACGTCATCCCTGCCGGCCGTCGGGACAGACTCCCAGCGGAAGATCTCCTTGTAGCCAAGGCGCTGATAGAAGCCGGGGGCTTGGAAGGTGAAGGAGGTGACGAAGGCGTGCGTGCAGCCCCGCTTCCGGGCCTCGTCCTCGAACGCGGCGATGAGGCTTGCACCCATGCCGGTTCCTCGCTTGTCCTCGTGGACCCAGGTCATGGCTATTCCTGCGGCATGCCCCCACGTCCAACCTGAAAGACCGGCGACGAGCTCTCCGTCCTCGTCGACCCGGACGGTGAGTTCCTCAGCTGGGTCGAAGTCGGGGTTGGCGGCTGCATTGAACTTGTCCAGCTCGTCGTTGAGTCGCTCATCGAGCGCAGCGTCGGCCTTGCCGACGATCCTGGTCGGGTCAGTCATGCGTCGGATGCTGTCACAGGCGCCCTTCGCCGGGATCCGCTTCCCAAGGCACATTTCAGTTAGGTGTTCGCGCGGCGGGTTGGACTACCTGGATCAGGTGTCCGTCCGGGTCTTCCGCCCGGGCGATGAGGAGTCGATCCAGCCAGGGCTGTGGCGCCTTCACGGGCGTGGCGCCTAGCTCCTGCAGACGCCCATACGCCGCCGGCATGTCCCCGGTCCACAGGATCACCGCCGCGCGCTGACCGGCGACAACGGGGTCGAGCCCACTGTCGTCTCGCGATGAAGCCTCGCTCGCCAGACCAACGCGGTACCCGTCCAGGTCGAGGTCGATGTGGACCGGGGTGCCTTCCCCAGGGGTCCTGAAGACCACACGCGCATCAGATTGGGAGTCGATACCGCCCGATGGGCACCAGCGTGCCGCCGATGTCGTGCGTGCCTCGCCCGCCCTGCCGTGCAGCTCGGGAAGAACATGGATCGCGTGCAGCGTCGCGACGTGCCCGGGCCCGCTGCCCAGCACGAAGCCGGCAACTCGGCGGTCGTCGGGATGCACGACCACGAGCACGCTCCACGGGTAGGGCCCCTCGGTGAGGCGTCGGCGCCACGTCGTCGTCGCGGTAGCGACGGATCGCCACGCGCGCGATCATGCCGCACCAGGGGCCGGCCGCGCGTCGTCGCCTTGACGTCAGGTCTCGGAACGCGGCATTAGCACTCGGATGCCGGGCGGCGTCTCGCGAGGGAGCGAGGACTCAGAGGACAGCGACCGGCTCGGACGACGGCCGCCACTCCCGCCTGATCAGCCCGTAGACCCACGAGTCGGAGACCTCGCCGTCCACGACGCAGTCTTCGCGCAGCGTCCCTTCACGAACGAAGCCGAGCTTCTCCAGCACGCGGGCAGATGCCGCGTTGCGCGTATCGGTCTCGGCCTGGACGCGATTCAGGTCCAGCGTGCCGAACGCCCACTGCAGCAAGGCACGCGCGGCCTCCGTGGCGTAGCCGTTGCCCCATGCTGCATCGTCGAGGCAGTAGCCCAGCGACGCGCTGCGGTAGTCCGGGTTCCACCGGTTCAGGCTGCACCAGCCGATGAACGACCCGTCGGAAACACGGTCCACGGCCAGCCGCGCCCCGGTGCCTTCCTCCGCCATCTGCCGGCAAGCCGTGATGAACCGCTCGGCGCGCACGCGTTCGCTCCAGGGCGGCGCGTCCCAGTAGCGCAGCACGTAGGCGCTGCTGTGCAGCGCGAACAAGGCGTCCGCGTCGGCGCTGGTGAAGGGGCGCAACTGCAGGCGAGCAGTGTGCAGCGTGGGGGTGGGCAGCGACATGCGCGGCATGTTCCCTCCGTGAATGGTGGCTGATCAACCTGACATCCGCTGCCGGCCACTCGCAACGGGGTTTCTCTGCGGGCGCACACCAGGACGTGCCCGCCCGCAGGAGCTGCGGACGTGGGTGGTGCTCCTGGTGACGGCAGGGGTAGATTCCGCCGGTGCCGCCCCCAAGCGTGCAGCGCCGATCAGTGCGGGCTCCCGCTACGCCGGGCGTCGGGTGGCGATGATCCGAAGGAAATGATGCCCACGATGATCCTTCCGAAGGTCCGGGATCCTCGCTTCGTGACGATCCGCCGCGGCGGGACGCTCACGGACGCGGATCACCACCGCCTCGCTCTTTGGGCAGCGGCGTGCGCCGAGCACGTACTGGACCTGTTCGAGGCAGCCCAACCCGACGACCCACGCCCGCGTCTGGCCATCGAGCATGCGCGCGCTTGGGCGCGGGGCGAGGTCAAGATGATGCAGGCCCGGGCCGCGGGCGGGCATGCGATGGCCGCCGCCCGCGTGCTGCGTGGGGCACCACGGCACGCTGCATTTTCTGCTGGGCAGGCCGCGGTCGTCCCGCACGTCGCGGCGCACGAGCTCGGCGCGGCCGCCTATGCCATCAAGGCGGCAGGTGCGGCAGCACCGGCAGGCGAAGGCGATGCCGCAGGCAGACGTGAGTGCCAGTGGCAGCGTGACCAGCTGCCGGACACGATCCGCGAGCTCGTGCTTGACGATCAACAGTTGCGAAATGACCTCTGCTGGTCCGTGTTCGACTGCTGAACCCGATCGCCGCCGGTTGGGGTGATTGGCCATGTGGCGCGTGTTGTGGTGGTCGACTTCGACTCACTCGATGACGCATTGAGTGCCTTGAAGGCCGACAGCTTTCAGGAGACCCGCACTGCCAGCGAAGCACTCGGGACCACGCACTTCCTCTTCGAGTGCCGCGAGATCTGAGTGCCTTGCCTGGCATCGCCGCGCCCGGACGTGTCAGACCAGCAGACAGAAGGGGTGGCCAGCCGGATCGGCGAGCACGTAGAGGGGTGCGTCCTCCACGTGCGTACGGTCATGCAAGAGCCGAGCGCCCAACTTCTCAGCACGCTCGCGGTGTCGCTCCAGATCTTCAAGCGTCGGGACCTCGAAGTCCGTGTGCATCTGCATCGGAACTACCTCGGACGGCCACGTTGGAGGCGTAGTGTCCACCTTCTTTTGAATAGTCATCACTCGGTTGCCCTCGTCGTCGAGCAGGACAATCCAGTCCACTTCGTCAGGGCTGCCGTCAGTTGGTGGCTTGTCTCGATCCCGGTAGTGCAGCCCGAGGAGCTGGCGATAGAACTCGGCTAAACCTCGGCAGTCGCGCGCGTCGATTGCGGTGTGAACCAAGACGGGATAGTTGGACACTGACGCCTCCTGACTGGTGAACCCACTCACCGTAGCGGCGTGGAGCCACGATCGCTCATCGGCAGGTGCGCGCTTACCTCTCTCCGGCATGTGAGTGCGTTGCGTACGTCAGGTGCGAAAGTGCTGCGAAAGTGCTTGACGTACCAAAAGAGCCAGGATTTCCAGGCCGACCGCAAGCAGGGGAAGTCCCAGGGCGTAGCCACCCATCCGCGTTCGCAGCCCAGATCCGATCCCGCCATTACGGACAGCGAGAAAGGCTCCGTCAGGAATCCTTGACAACTGGGCTGCTTGTCAGGAAACCTTGACGTATGAGCGAAACGCGAACCACAGAGCCGATGCTGACCGTCACGCTGACTGTTGAGGACGACTGGGAGTCCGACCCACTTCGCGTGGTCGCGGGCATTCGAGAAGGCATGGACGTGCTGGACGAATGGCAGCGAAAGGCGGTTGGAAAGGCGAGACTCCAGGGGCGCACCTGGGAGGAGATTGGCAAGGCGTGTGGAGTAAGTCGGCAGGCAGCGTGGGAGCGATTCGCCGCGAACGACTGAGAGGTCCGCTCATCGGCACGACAGGAGCTGGTCAGGTGCCAGAGGCCACGTAGGCGGCGAGGATGTAGTTGGAGTGTCTGTCGAGGTTCTTGCAGGCACGGTCGTAGCGCATGGTGGTCCGTGGGTCGGCGTGGCGGGCTGCGATTTGGAGTCGCGTAGGTCGACTCCAGCGTCGAGCTCATGGTCACGAAGTTGTGCCGCAGCATGTGCAGGTGCATCCGAGGAAGCTTCACTCCCGCGTCCTCGGCAAGCCGCCGTAGCCGCCGGGTGGCGCAGTGCCGGTCCATCCGGGTACCCCAGGAGGTCAACAGAATGGCGCCGGCGGCGCGATCGCTGATGGCCCCTTCGATCGCTCGACTGACCGCTGGCGGTAGCGGAACGAGCACCACCTTGCCGCCTTCCCGCGGACCCGGAGGACCCGGTGGCCGTGCTCTTCGCCGAGGTCGTCGATGTTGCCGCCAGTGGTCTCGAGGATCCGCAAGCCCAGGCGCCCGAGCATCGAGACCAGCGCGAAGTCGCATCGGTTGGCCGGGGTCCTCGCGGCGGTGAGCAGCGCTACGAACTGCAGGTGGGTCAGTTCCAGGGTCGGCGACTCGGCACGTAAGGTCGGCGGACGTATTCAGCGGGTGAGTGCTCCAGGACGCCGTCGATGACGCAGGTGCGGTAGAACCCGGCGACCACGGACATGCGACGCGACACCGTCGAGGGGCGGAACCGGCGGACCTCTTGCAGCCACCGGGCGTAGAGCTCGAGGTGAGGCCGTGTCGCCGCGAACGCATCGAGCTCGCGGTCCTCGCACCAGACCACGAAGCCCCGCAGATCCGACTCGGTGTGCACCGGCGACTGTCCTTTGAAGCGCGCCAGGTAGGCGTCGACGGCCAACCGCAGCGTCGGAGATGAGGTGACGACGATGCCGGAGACGGCCGGCCCCGATCGTGAGGTGTCCACGCCCCCAGTGCTGAGTCGACAGCGCGAAGCGTCAACGCTCATCAACGGCGGCAAGAGCGGACGTTCGCTTGACGGAGGTCCATGCTCCAATACGCGAATGCATGAGGTCGTTGTCGGCGCGCTGGTTCGTGAAGGTCGAGTCCTGCTCGGGCATCGGAGTGCAAACAAGCGTGCGTACCCGGACGTCTGGGACTTGCCCGGTGGGCTCATTGAGGCTGGCGAGTCAGAACTTGGCGCGCTCACGCGGGAACTGCGCGAGGAACTCGGCGTGCAGATAGCGACGGGCTCGACGTCTCATCTGTGTCGGCTGACCGTAGGACCTGCAGAAGAGCCGGCACTCCTTAGCGCTTGGCTTGTGCGTGACTGGCAGGGAGAGCCAGCGAACGTCGCTCCCGAGGAACACGACGACATCGGATGGTTCGACCTTGAGGAGTTGCCTCCTCTCGTCCACGTACTCGTGCGCACGGCTCTCGTAAATGCGATACGGAGCCACCGCGGCTGAACTTCCACGCGCTGTCATCGGCATGATCGCACTTTCACTGTCGGCGGCAGATGAGCGTGCCTGGAGGATGGCCTCAACCGACAGTCCTGCCCTCGGTTCAGTCCGATTCGCAGATGTAAATTTGGAGCGCCGCATTTGCGGTGAGTGGCGCACGGGACCAGTCGCCGAAGCGTTCGATAACCCGGAGACCGCCGAGCGAGAGAAGCAGCGGCAACTCTTGGGGGAAGATGCTCCTGATCTCAAGCGGCGCGACAACGAAGTCGGCTTCGGCATCGGTCGAGAAGTACCACCTCCCGTGAGTCACCTGCGCGGCCGCGTCGTAGGTCTCCGCGACGTCGACGTGCACTACGCCACGATCGGGATCCATGAACGACAATGCCTCGCGCCTGCGTCGAACGCCGTCGGCTTGGGCAAGCATGCGCACGCTCGGGTTGAACACGTCGAAGATGAACCGCGCTCCGGGCGCTAGGTGCCTGCGCACCGACCGGAAGCAGTCCACCAAGTCCTCAGCCTCATGCAGATGGAGCAATGAGTTGGCGGCGATGAACACGAGGTCGAACGTTCGGCCCAGGTCGAACTTGCGCATGTCGCCCTTCACCCACTCCACCTCCACGCCGCGCTCGTTCGCCTTGCGTTGAGCCTCGGTAAGCATTTCTGGCGAGAGTTCCAGGCCCATGCACGGATGCCCGTCGGATGCGATCGGGATCAGTTTGTGTCCGGTGCCGCATCCGAGTTCCAAGACACACCCGCCTTGCAGATCGGCCTCGGCCCGATAGAAGTCGGCGGCCTGTTCGCCTCCGGGGAACAACCGGTCGTAAAACCTCGCATCCGAATAGAACTGCTCGCTCATGAGGCGCGCTCTCCTTGCCGGTCGTTCGCGATCCAGCAGAAGTCACACTCGTTCATGTTGATGAACCTATCGAGTCACCCGGACAGGTGGGGACGTCCGCTCATCGGTGCGAGTTCAGGCGGTCAACGCAACGCTTCAGCTAGTGCTTGTGATGGTGTCTTGAACTTCAGGGTCTGTCGAGGTCGTTCGTTCAGCTCGTGGGCGATGGCGTCGAAGTCCGCCTGGGTGAGGGTGCGGAAGTCGAGTCG
>DATIBI010000036.1:0-8025 GCA_035457605.1 Nocardioidaceae bacterium | reverse complement strand
CCGGCGACAGCACCTGCAGCATCAGATCAGGTCTTCGATGTCACTCGCCAGGGTGTCGGCCGCAGGGCCCACGACGACCTGCACCACCGTGCCCGAACGCATCACGCCGTGCACGCCGGCCGCCTGCAGTGCGGCCTCGTCGATGAGGGTGGAGTCGGCGACCTCGGTCCGGAGCCGGGTGATGCACGCCTCCACCTCGACGATGTTGGCACTTCCGCCGAGCCCGGCGATGATCTGCTCTGCTTGGCTCACACCTGCATCTAACCATCCCGCGTCACGACCGGGGCAAGCGCAGCCCGGCGGACCAAACCTGACATCCTTGACACCCGTACGCGGGCGCGTCAGCGTCGGCGTCAGTGACCAGGATCGCGAGGGAGTCGGATGTGCGCCGCTGAGACGACGGGCAGTTCCCGGTCGCGGTCGGGCACCGCGCGTGACGCGAGCCTGAGCGTCCTCCAGCGGCTGGGGCGCAGCCTGATGCTGCCGATCGCGGCGCTGCCCGTCGCCGCGCTGCTGTTCCGGCTCGGGCAGCCGGACATGCTCGGGGCCGGTGACACCGGTCTGGCACTGGCGTCGCGCTGGCCGTGGCTGGAGCCGGTTGCCGCGATCCTCGCCGCGGCCGGCGGGGTGCTGTTCAACAACCTTGGCCTGCTGTTCGCGGTGGGCGTCGCGGTCGGCTTCGCCCGCAAGTCCGACGGGTCGACCGCCCTGGCCGCCGTGGTCGGCTACCTGGTGTTCCGTGGCGTCGGAGACGCGATGTCGCCCTACGTGCTGCCCGAGAGCGAGGTCTCCAACGGCACCACCGTCGACTACGGCGTGTTCGGCGGGATCCTGGTGGGGCTGATCAGCGCGGTGCTGTGGCAGCGCTACTACCGGATCGCCCTGCCGCCCTACCTGGCGTTCTTCGGCGGCCGCAGGTTCGTGCCGATCCTCACCGCGAACGCGTGCCTGGTGCTCGGGGTGGCGATGGCGTTCGCCTACCCGGCCTTCGACCGGGGGCTGCTGTCGCTGGGCCAGTGGCTGGTGCAGAACGAGATCGTCGGTGCCGGGATCTACGGGTTCGCGAACCGGCTGCTGATCCCGTTCGGCCTGCATCACATCCTCAACTCCGTGCCGTGGTTCGCGGTCGGCCGCTACGAGACCGACTCCGGCGCGGTGGTCAACGGCGACATCGCGCGGTTCCTGGCAGGCGACCCCACGGCCGGGGGCTTCATGACCGGGTTCTTCCCGATCATGATGTTCGCGCTGCCCGCCGCTGCCCTGGCGATCTACCACGAGTCCGCCCGGCACCGGCGCAAGTACGTCGGCGGCATCATGCTCTCCGCGGCGCTGACGTCGTTCCTCACCGGGGTGACGGAACCGCTGGAGTTCGCGTTCATGTTCGTGGCCTGGCCGCTGTACCTGATCCACGCCGTCCTGACCGGTACGTCGATGGCGCTGGTGAACGCGCTCGGGATGAAGAACGGCTTCGGGTTCTCCGCCGGGTTCATCGACTACGCGCTGAACTTCACCACCGCGACCAACCCGCTCGGGCTGATCCCGGTCGGCCTGGGCTATGCGGTGCTCTACTACGTGTTGTTCCGGTTCGCGATCCGGCGGTTCGACCTCGCCACCCCGGGCCGCGAACGGGTCAGGCAGTCCGCGGACCGGGACTGAGGCCGGCGCACACGCCGAAGGGCTCGCCGGGGCTGGAGGGGTGCTTCTAGAGTGACCACGTGAGGCCGATCCCGGCCGCGCACGACCAGCCGTCTCACACAGGAGTGCAGCCCGATGCCTATCGCGACCCCCGAGGTCTACGCCGAGATGCTCGACAAGGCGAAGCGCGAGTCGTTCGCCTTCCCCGCGATCAACGTCTCGTCCTCGCAGACCCTCAATGCAGCCCTGAAGGGATTCGCTGACGCCGGGAGCGACGGGATCATCCAGATCTCCACCGGCGGCGCGGAGTACCTCTCCGGTCCGAGCGTGAAGAACATGGTCACCGGCTCGTTGGCGTTCGCCGCCTACGCCGCCGAGGTCGCGAAGAGCTACCCGGTCAACATCGCGCTGCACACCGACCACTGCCCGAAGAACAAGCTCGACGGGTTCGTCCGGCCGCTGCTCGAGGTCTCCGCCGAGCGGGTGCGCAACGGCCAGGCACCGCTCTTCCAGTCGCACATGTGGGACGGGTCCGCCGTACCCCTGGAGGAGAACCTCGAGATCGCCGCCGAGCTGCTCGAGAAGGCGGCCGCCGCCAAGATCATCCTCGAGATCGAGGTCGGCGTCGTCGGCGGTGAGGAGGATGGCATCGTCGGTGCGATCGACGAGAAGCTCTACACGACTCCCGAGGACGCCCTCGCGACGGTGGAGGCGCTCGGCACCGGCGAGAAGGGCCGGTACATGACCGCGCTGACCTTCGGCAACGTGCACGGCGTCTACAAGCCGGGCAACGTCAAGCTGCGCCCGGAGATCCTCAAGCACGCCCAGGAGGCGGTCGTCGAGAAGCTCGGCCTCGAGTCCGGCTCGCGCCCCTTTGACCTCGTCTTCCACGGCGGCTCCGGCTCGACCGCCGAGGAGATCGGCGCGGCGGTGGACTACGGCGTGGTCAAGATGAACGTGGACACCGACACCCAGTACGCCTTCACCCGTCCGGTCGCCGGGCACATGTTCACCAACTACGACGGCGTCCTCAAGGTCGACGGCGAGGTGGGCAACAAGAAGGTCTACGACCCCCGCTCGTGGGGCAAGGCCGCGGAGGCCGGCATGGCCGCGCGGATCGTCGAGGCCTGCGAGAACCTCCGCAGCACGGGACACACCCTGTCCGCCTGAGACCGGCCGGAACCACGGCGAACCTCGGGGCCCGGCCGCGCTCGCGGCCGGGCCCTGCTGCGTTGGTACGACGGGCACAATGGCGCCATGACCTTCGAGAACCTGATGGCCGGACCCCCGCCCACGCACCTGCCCGCCGACCCCGCGGCCGACGAGCTCGCCGCGGGCACAGCGCCTGCCCAGGTGGTCCGCGCGCACCCGGAGTCCCCTCTGGCCTGGGCCACCCTGGCCGAGCAGGCCCTCGCCGACGGTGCCGTCGACGACGTGACCGCCTACGCCTACGCCCGGGTCGGCTACCACCGCAGCCTGGACCTGCTCCGCCGCAACGGCTGGAAGGGGCACGGGCCCGTGCCGTGGGAGCACGAGCCGAACCGGGGGTTCCTCCGCGCGCTCGCCGCGCTGGCCGAGGCGGCCGGTCGGATCGGGGAGGCCCCCGAGGCGGACCGGTGCCGCGAGTTCCTCCGAGACTCCAGCCCGACCGCGGCGGACACGCTGCTGTCCTGACCGGGTAGGGGGCGCCCCACTCACCACCCCAGGACCACAAGGTCCGGAAAAGGGCGAAGCGCCGGAATCGTCCCCTGCTGCGATTCCGGCGCTTCGACTTGTGCGTGAACGACCAGCCCTCGCGTCCCCCGTGAACTGGTCGATCTGTCGCTGACACAACGATGACAGCAGTTGCACAGGTTCAGCCTGTCACTTTGCTGCCAGTGGCACTATCCTGCCACCATGCCGTCGTCGATGCCGCGCTCCGGCGCACTTGGGCTGCTCGGACTCTCCGCGCAGGACGAGCACGTCTACCGCTCGGTGCTGCGGCACTCCGGCGGGACCCTGGAACAGCTCGCCGACGAGCTCGGCTGCACGACAGACCGGGCGGACGCGCGGCTGCAGCCGCTGCTCGACGCCGAGCTGGTCGCCCTCGACGGGGCCGTGGTCACCGCCCGCCCCCCGCAGGAGGTGCTCGGCGAGGTGGCCGACCTGCATCTGCGCCGGCTCCTGCAGGAGGGGGAGGCGCTGGAGGCGCTGCGCAGCGCGCTCCCGTCCTTCGCCGCCGAGCACCGGTCCGCGCGCAAGACGGCCGAGGCGACCGTCGACGTGTTCGCGGTGCAGGGCGGTGACGTCGCGGAGCTGATCCGGACGTTGACCCGCGAGTCGGTGGGTGACCTGTGCTGGTTGCGCCCGGACCAGTGGCGGCTGCCGGTCACGGACGAGATCGACGAGTGGGTGCGCAGTGCGATCGCCTCCGGACGTCGGTCGCGGGCGATCTACCCCGCCCGGGTGCTCGAGGAGGCGCCGGACCTGGTGCGGGCGCGGGCGGAGGCCGGCGAGCACGTGCGGATCCTGGCCGTCGTACCGTGCCGGCTGTCGATCCTCGGCACGCAGTCGGCGTTGATGCCCGACCGCTGGGACGGGATCACCGGTCGCCGCCTGGTGGTCCAGGAGCACTCGCTGGTGGGAGTGCTGCGCGCCTACTTCGACAGCCTGTGGGACAAGGCGATGGCAGTTCCGGGCTTCGACGGGGGCTGGGAGGAGGGCGACCGGGTCGACGAGCGCCGGCTCCTGCTCGACCAGCTCGCGTCGGGCGCGAAGGACGAGCAGATCGCGCGGGCCCTCGGGCTGAGCCTGCGCACCGTGCGGCGCCGGGTGGCCGACCTCCTCGCCGAGCTCGGGGTCGAGTCGCGGTTCCACGCGGGCGTCGAGGCGGTACGCCGCGGGTGGATCTGACCCTGCGGAACGGGCGTGTCAGGTCGGCCGGGCGAGGGCCCGGCGCGATCTCGTTCAGTCGGGCAGCGTCATGGCGAACGCACCGGGCTCGACGTGCCAGGTCCGGTGCCGCTCGGGACCGTAGACCTCGCCGTCCGCGCTGCAGTAGAAGGACTGCCCGGACACCGTGACCTGGGAGCCGCGTACGTAGCGGACGTCGTCGCGCCGATGGTGCTCACCCCGGCGGAACCGGAGGGCGTACCCGAACCGGGCCACCGGTCCGATCGCGAAGGACACCATCACGTCGCACTTGCCGTCCTCCGGGTCGGCCTCCGGCGTGATCTCCGCGCCGCCACCCACGTTCGGGCCGTTGCCGACGGCCACCATGAGGATCGGGTGCGCGAAGTCGGCGACCTCCTCGCCGTCGACCTCCACCCGCAGCCGCACGAAGGGCGGGTTGACCGCGGCGATGGCCGCGCCGACCACGTAACCGAGCCGGCCGACCCGCTTCTTCCACGTGTGTGCCTTGCGGCTGGCCTGTGCGCCGACGCCGATGTGCACGTTGTTCACGACGACCTGGCCCACGCAGTCCACGAGCAGGTCGACCCGTCGCACGTTCCCCTTGACGACCAGCCGGGCCGCCTCCTCGGGGTCGAGCGGGATGTTCGCGCCGCGCGCGAAGTCGTTGCCGGTGCCGAGCGGGATGAGCCCGAGGATCACCTCGGACAGCTCCTGGCGGCGGTGCAGCGCGGCCACGACGGCGTGCAGGCTGCCGTCCCCGCCGGCGACGACGACGCGGCGCCCACCGCGCCGGTGCAGCACCCCGTCGAGCTCACCGGGGTTGGAGGTGGAGCACACCTCGACGTCCCCCGCCTCGCGCAGCACCGACAGCGCCTTCTGGATGTTCTCGGCGTCCGTCGTGCCGGCCTCGGCGTTCGTGATCAGTAGCAGGGGGTCCACCTCTTGGACACTACAGGCCGCCCGGAGTGCTCTGTTATCGTGTCGTCGCAAGAGCCCCGGTGCTGTTGCGCAGCCGGGGCTTCTTTGTTGTCTGGCCGTGATGCCTCGGCCACACCCGTCCGGGATCGGGACCCGGCAACCACCTGCCTACCCCGACCCGATCGGCCAGCGAGAGGGGTGCTTCCATGCCCGCGATTGTCCTTGTCGGTGCCCAGTGGGGAGACGAGGGAAAGGGCAAGGCAACCGACCAGCTCGGTTCGTCCATTGATTATTGCGTGAGATATCAGGGCGGGAACAACGCCGGTCACACGATCGTGATCAACGGCGAGAAGTTTGCGCTGCACCTGCTGCCGAGCGGGATCCTGACCCCTGGGGTGACCCCAGTGATCGGCAACGGGGTGGTCGTCGACGCCGCCGTGCTGCTCAAGGAGATCGAGGGTCTCAACGCCCGGGGCGTGGACACCAGCAAGCTGCTGATCTCCAGCAACGCCCACCTGATCACGTCGTACCACACCACGATCGACAAGGTCACCGAGCGTTTCCTGGGCAAGAACCAGATCGGTACGACGGGCCGGGGGATCGGTCCGGCGTACGCCGACAAGATCAACCGGATGGGCGTCCGCGTCGCCGACATCTTCGACGAGAAGATCCTGCGGCAGAAGGTGGAAGCCGCGCTCGAGCAGAAGAACCACCTGCTGGTGAAGGTCTACAACCGCCGCGCGATCGAGGTGGACGCCGTGATGGAGGAGATCGCGGCCTACGCCGACCAGATCAAGCCGTTCGTCGCGGACACCTCACGCGTGGTCAACGCCGCCCTCGACGCCGGCGAGACGGTGCTGTTCGAGGGCGCGCAGGCGACGATGCTCGACGTCGACCACGGCACCTATCCCTTCGTCACCTCCAGCAACCCGACCGCGGGCGGGGTCTGCGCCGGCGTCGGGGTCGGCCCGACCCGCATCGACCGGGTGATCGGCGTCGTGAAGGCCTACACCACTCGGGTCGGCGCCGGCCCGTTCCCGACCGAGCTGCTCGACGACGACGGCACCCGGTTGCGCGACCTCGGCTCGGAGTTCGGCACGACGACGGGACGGAACCGCCGCTGCGGCTGGTACGACGCGGTCATCGCGCGCTACGCCGCGCGGATCAACGGGCTCACCGAGTTCTGCCTGACCAAGCTCGACATCCTCGGCGCCTGGGAGCGGATCCCGGTCTGCGTGGCCTACGAGGTCGACGGGGTCCGGCACGAGGAGATGCCGATGACCCAGTCGGAGTTCCACCACGCCAAGCCGGTCTACGAGTTCTTCGACGGCTGGAACGAGGACATCTCGCACTGCCGCAGCTTCGAGGAGCTGCCCAAGAACGCGCAGATCTACGTGCGCGCGCTCGAGGAGATGTCGGGGGCGCCGTTCTGGGCGATCGGCGTGGGTCCCGGTCGCGAGCAGACCGTCATCCTGCGCTGACCGTCCGCCCCTGACCGTCCGCCCCTGACCGTCCATCGTGCGTCCTCGCCCCGGTGGGCGCACCGCCACGAACCTAGGATGGGCTTCCGTGAAGACACTCGTGATCGGCACCGGTGGGCGTGAGCACGCCCTTGCTCTGGCGCTCTCCCGCGACCCCGAGGTCACCGAGGTGCACGTGGCTCCGGGCAACCCCGGCATCGCCGGAGTGGCCGCCCTGCACGACGTGGACCCGATGGACGGTACGGCGGTGGCGGACCTCGCCGAGCGGCTGGGCGTCGACCTGGTCGTGATCGGTCCGGAGGCGCCTCTGGTCGCAGGCGTCGCCGACGACGTCCGCGCCCGCGGCATCGACTGCTTCGGTCCCTCACGCGAGGCCGCCTGCCTCGAGGGGTCGAAGGCGTTCGCCAAGGAGGTCATGGCCGCGGCCGGGGTGCCGACCGCGATGGCGCACGTGTGCACGACCCCCGAGGAGGTCGCGGCCGCGCTGGACGCGTTCGGCCCGCCCTACGTGGTCAAGGACGACGGCCTCGCCGCGGGCAAGGGCGTGGTGGTCACCGACGACCGCGACGCAGCACTGGCCCACGCCGCCGGATGCGACCGAGTCGTCGTCGAGGAGTACCTCGACGGCCCGGAGGTGTCGCTGTTCGCGATCGTGGACGGCTCGACCGTCGTACCCCTCCGGCCGGCCCAGGACTTCAAGCGGGTCGGCGACGGGGACGCGGGCCCGAACACCGGCGGGATGGGTGCCTACACCCCGCTGCCCTGGGCGCCGGCCGACCTCGTCGCCGACGTCACCGAGCGGGTGCTGCAGCCGACCGTCGACGAGATGGCCCGCCGCGGCACCCCGTTCCAGGGCCTGCTCTACGCGGGCCTCGCGCTCACGACGCGCGGGGTGCGGGTGGTCGAGTTCAACACCCGCTTCGGGGACCCGGAGACCCAGCCGCTGCTGGCGATGCTCGAGTCGCCGCTCGGTGTCGTGCTGCAGGCGGCGGCGCAGGGCCGGCTTGCCGGGGTCGAGCCGCTGCGCTGGCGCGAGGGGGCGGCGGTCGCCGTCGTGGTCGCCGCGCAGGACTACCCCGGCACCCCGCGCAAGGGCGAC
>DATIBI010000035.1:0-29085 GCA_035457605.1 Nocardioidaceae bacterium | reverse complement strand
CCGAAGCATGTCGCACGGGAGTACTTCGACGCCCTCGGTACCTGACCTGGCGTCGCAGGTCAACGAGGAGGTTCGGCGTCGGGGGTGTGGAGCCCGACCGTTTCTGGTGGAGCCCGCTTCGGACGGCAGTCCGACCTCCCTGCGCTGGGACTCAGCCACGTGGCCAGGCCCAGCGCCGGAGCTTGAGCAGCCCCGGGAGCAGCAGGACCAGGAACACGATGCCTCCGAGACGGTCACCGGAGTCGACGCCGAAGGCGAGGAACAATGCGCCGAGCAGCACGAAGGGCGAGCACAGGAAGGCCACCACCCAGAACACGGCCCTGCGCACCGGATGGCTTCTGACCGGTCGCCGAAGGCCTCCCAGGTCGCGGAGCACGTCGTCGAGCTGCCCGTGCGTCCGAGCCGCGAGGGCCTTGCTCGTCCGCTCCTCGAACTCGGTCGACGAGAGCCTGCCCTGGGAGAACGCCTCCGACAGCGACTGCACCGCGGTGTCCCGCTCCGCGTCCGACGCGAGCACCCCCGCACGTGCTGCCCTCTCGCGGGTCGCGCGCTGTCGAGCATGCGCCTCCCACGACGCGCCGATGGACTTCGCGATCCCGGCGAGATCGACCGTGGTCGTCTGCCCTGCAACCGTCGTGGGTGGCTCGGCTTCTCTGATTCCGTCGGCAACGAGCCGTCCCAGCGGCGTCAGAGCCACGACGCCGTCGGTCGCCTCGGCCAACCCGGCTCGCACCAGCCGTGATACCGCCGTGTCGACGGTCCCGGTCGGGCGCCCGAGCTGCTCGGCGATCGTCGGTGTCGTTGTGCCTTCGGGGCGCAGCCGCGCCAGGACCAGGCGTTCGATCTCCCCGACATCAGGCTGGCTCCCCACGTCGGACAGGCTAACGGCGCTCGACGTGGAGGGTTCGCGAATTGGCAAGGTCGCAGATGCTCAGCCGTGGCAGCCGTCAGGGAACCACGCGACAGGGCAGCACGCTGCCGTCGGGGTTGAGGATCGGTCGGCCGTTCAGGCCGCTCCCCAGCGTCGTCGAGTACGTGGCCGTGCTCCCGATCTCCGCGGAGTCATCGTCGTGGACGCTCTCGGTCCGGACGCCGACCACGACCCGATCCGGTTCGGACGTCACCCGCACACTGGCGATTTCACCGGGGCCCTGGACGAAGCTCACCGTGATCAGGTAGTCGCCCTGGATGGTGCAGCCCTCGTCCACCGGGCTGTCGGGGTTCCACTGCCGTTCCTGGTACCAGCCGTAGGAGGATCCGATGGCGACGAGGAACAGGAGCGCTACTGTCAGTCGTGACAGCGCCCGGACCGATCTCCCGCGGCGACGCCGACCACCTGCGCGGCCACTGCGGCCAGCAGAGCCGGCGTCGTCGGTGTCGAAGGTGTCGTCAGCGGTTGATGCGTGCGACCGAGCCATGTTGTCCCCCTTTCGTGTGGGCTGCTCGGGCCTGATGATGGCAGCGAGCGGAAGCCTCGGGGCGGAAACGGCGCGGACAGCGGTTCGAGCCGCACCGACCACGGTCGAGGAGCGGGTCAGGCCTCGTCGACACGGTGCCCGTGGCCGCGGATCTGCCTGGCGAGCAGGCGGGCGGTCTCGTGGGCTTCCTCTTGGCGTCCGGACCAGTCGTCCCGGACCTCGCCCAGACCTTTCGCTCGTCGCCGACGAGGTCGTCGAGGAGTGGGGACAGGCTGTCCTGCATCCACCGCTGCAGATCATGCGCCGGCACGGGGCCAGGAGGTCGGCGGGGTCCGGACCCCGCGTGCTGCCGGACCGTCGTGAGAAGCACGGCCAGGTCGGCGTTCGCCCGCCGCTCCGGGACGTGTCCTGCGACGAGCTCGTCCCGAAGCCACTCGCCGTACAGGAAGTCGCACACGGGTGGGTCCACGGGACGACGTCATCGATCACGACAGAGGTCAGCTCGAGCGGTCGCCCGGGGACGGCGGTCGCTCTACGACCCGAGAACTGCAGAAGGAACGCGACAAGGGTCTGTCGTTCAGCCAGTGACAGCGACCGTTCGGTGAGGAGCAGAAGGTCGATGTCGCTGTCGGGGCGTAGTCCACCCTTGACCTACGATCCGAACAGCTACAGCCCGACCACACCGCCGGGGTCCTCCCGGCTCACGTGGTCGCTCAGGCCCTTGATCACCGGCTGCACCCGTCACAGCATGCAGAGTCGCCGTGCGCGCGACACGGGTTTGCCGCGCCGGGCTTGGTCGTGGTGCCAGGCTCCAGGTGCCAGGCTCGTGGTGGCCGCACGCGTCAGGCGTCGCCGATCGGGGGAGTGAACCAGGTGCGTGCGACCGAGCGGAACGACTCGGGCGGAAGCCTCCCGGCCCCTGAGGGGACCTTCCCGAGCACGGGCACGCCGGTGACCTCGGCGAGCCCGTCGAGGTTGGTCCGTTCGGCCAGGCCGGGTCTGTCGGGCACGGCACCCACCACGACGCCGAGCACGGTCTGGTCACGGGCACGCAGCGCCTCGACGGTGAGCCCGGTGTGGTTGAGCGTCCCCAGCCCGGCGCGAGCCACCACCACGAACGCCACCGGGAGGGTGAGCCGCGACGCCAGGTCGGCAAGGTTCGCGCCCGCCCCGTCGAGACCCACCAGTACGCCCCCCGCACCCTCGACCAGGACGGTGCCGTGCGTCGCGGCAAGCCGGTGCACCGACTCGGCGTGCTCGGCCACGCTGGGCAGCGGCACTCCTGCCAGCCGTGCGGCGACGGTCGGCGCCAGGGGGTGACGCAGGCGGACGCCCTCGTGCACGGCAGTGACGCCGGAGAGGCGGCGTACCTCGTCGACGTCACCGGGGTCGGACGAGCCCACTCCGGTCTGCGCCGGCTTGAAGACCGCCACGGGGCGGTCAGGTGCCAGGCAGGCGGCGAGGGCTGCCGTGACCACGGTCTTGCCCACCTCGGTGTCGGTGCCGGTGACGACGAGCACCCGGGGGAGGCTCACGTCACCGCCGCCAGCGCCCGGGTCACGACCTCGCAGGCGTGGGCCAGGCGGTCCCGACCTCGCTCCCGGCCGAGAACGGCGGAGGCCGTCAGCCGGAGCCGGCTCACCCCGTCCGGGACCGATGGTGGCCGGAAGCTGCCGACCCGGACCCCTTGGTCGGCGCAGAGGTTCGCTGCCTCGACCGCTGCCCGGGGTCCTGCCACGGGGACCGACAGCACCGCACCGGCCGGTGCCGTGACGCCGCAGGCGGACGCGAGCGCGGCGGCGACCCCGAGGACGTCGGCGGTCAGCTCCGGCTCCGTCGCCACGACCTGGACGGCGGCGAGCGCGGCGGCCGAGGCGGCGGGTGCGAGCCCGGTGTCGAAGATGAACGACCGGGCCCTGTTCACCAGGTGGGCAGTCAGCCGCCTCGAGCCCAGGACTGCGCCCCCCTGGCTGCCGAGCGCCTTGGAGAGGGTGGCGGTCACGACCACGTGCGACGCCTGGGCAAGCCCTGCCGCCGCCACCGACCCGCGACCGTGTCCCGTGACACCGAGTCCGTGGGCCTCGTCGACGAGCAGCACCGCGTCGTGCTGCTCGCACACGGCCGCGAGGTCGGTGAGCGGAGCGGCGTCGCCGAGCACGCTGAAGACGGACTCGGTCAGCACCAGCGCCCGCGGTTCGCGCCGTCGCCGCAACGCGCGCTCGACCGCCTCGACGTCGTTGTGCGGGACGACGACCACGGGCGACCGGGAGAGTCGACAGGCGTCGACGAGCGAGGCGTGCACATGGGCGTCCGAGACGATCAGCGTGCCGGCTCCGCCGAGGGCTGACACCGCGCCGAGGTTGGCGAGATACCCGGAGGAGAACACCAGCGCCGACTCCCGGCCGGTGAGTCGGGCCAGCGCGTCCTCGAGCTCGACGTGCAGCTGCGTCGTACCGGTCACCAGGCGGGAGCCCGTCGAGCCGGCGCCCCAGGTCCGCGTCGCGGCCACCGCGGCCTTCACCAGGCGAGGATCCGTGGTCAGGCCCAGGTAGTCGTTCCCTGCCAGGTCGATCGGTTCCGGTCGTCCTACGCCCGGAGGCGTGCGCGGAACCAGGTTCCTGGTCAAGCCTCGGGAGGTCCGTTCCTCGGCCTCGGCCGAGAGCCAGGCGTCGAGGCCGGTCAACGTGTTGTCTCCTCGACCGCACCGACGATCGCCCGCCCGATCGTCTCGACGTCCCGGTCGGTGCACACGTAGGGAGGCATCGTGTAGACGAGGTCGAGGAACGGCCGTACCCACACTCCGCGGCGGAGGGCCGCGTCGGTCACCCCGGCCACGTCGACGGGCCCCTCGAGCTGGACGACCCCGACCGCGCCGATCACCCGGACGTCCTTGACGCCGGGCACCCCTTGTGCCGGCGCGAGACTCCGGGTCAGACCCGTGGAGATCCGGTCGACGGTAGCCGACCAGTCGCCTGCCAGGAGGAGATCGGTGCTCGCCAGCGAGACCGCGCAGGCGAGGGGGTTGGCCATGAACGTCGGCCCGTGCATGAGCGCGCCACCCGGCCCGGCCGACACCGTGTGGGCGACCTCGGTCGTGCACAGCATTGCGGCCATCGACAGGTAGCCGCCCGTGAGTGCCTTGCCGAGGCACATGATGTCGGGTACGACGCCCGCGTGCTGGCACGCGAAGAGGGTCCCGGTCCTGCCGAAGCCGGTGGCGATCTCGTCCAGCACCAGCAGGAAACCGTGTTCGTCCGCCACCTCTCGGAGCAGGCGCAGGCAGGCCGGACTGTAGGCGTACATGCCCCCGGCGCCCTGGAGGATCGGCTCCACGACGATCGCTGCGACGTCGTCGACGTGACGTGCCGCCAGGGCGCGCACGGCGTCGGCCCAGGCGACCACCTCCGGGTCTTCGTCGGGGCGGTCGATGCCGGCCGGCGGACGGGGCGCGAACACCTGCTCGGCGAGCGCACCGGTGAACAGGTTGTGCATCCCGGTGACCGGGTCGCACACGCTCATGGGCGTGAGGGTGTCGCCGTGGTAGCCGCCGCGGACGGTCAGCAGCCGGGTCCTGCCTCGGCGGCCTCGCGCCCCCTGGTACTGCAGCGCCAGCTTGACCGCGACCTCCACGGACACCGAGCCGGAGTCGCAGAAGAAGACGTGTCGCAGCGGGTCGGGAGTGATCTCGACCAGCCGCTCGGCGAGGTGCACCGCGGGTGCGTGCGTGAGACCGCCGAACATGACGTGGCTCATCCGGTCGACCTGGGCGTGCAGGGCCTGGTCGAGCGCGGGGTTGCGGTAGCCGTGGATCATGCACCACCACGACGCCATGGCGTCGATCGCGCTCGTGCCGTCGGCGAAGTGCAGCCGAACGCCCTCGGCGTGCTCGACCACGCGCATCGCTCCCGGCGAGGTGATCGAGGAGTAGGGGTGCCAGACCAGTGCGCGATCTCTGGCGAGGAGGTCCTCGATCATCGGGTCAGCGCTGGACACCGGCCACCCCGTGCCGGGAGCAGCTCGCGGTCCACCCGGTCGGTGTCACCTGCACGACCATCCGCCTGCGGCACACGGTGCAGTAGCGGGGCGGCTCGAGAAGCATCCCGCGGTCACACCTGGCGTGCTCCCCGGTCGCGCGGTCGTTGCCGCAGTGGCCGCAGTAGGGACCGCAGGCGCCGCCGGGCGACCGGACCTCCTGGGTCATCACAGCGTCTTCTGCAGCTCCCGGACCGGCATCTTCAGGTCGTGGAGCAGCTCGAGGTCCTCCTCGGGCCTGCGCCCGAGCGTGGTCAGGTAGTTGCCGACGATGACGGCGTTGACGCCCCCGAGCAGCCCGTCGCGCGTGCCGAGGTCCCCCAGCGTCAGCTCCCGGCCCCCGGCGTACCGCAGGATCGTGTGCGGCATCGCCAGCCGGAAGGCGGCGATCGTGCGCAGCGCGTCCCGGCCGTCCATGACCTCCATGTCCCCGAACGGTGTGCCCGGTCGAGGGTTGAGGAAGTTGAGGGGCACCTCGTGCGGGTCGAGCTCGGCGAGCTGGGCAGCGAGCTCCGCGCGCTGCTCGAGCGTCTCGCCCATGCCCACGAGACCGCCGCAGCACAGCTCCATGCCGGACGTCTTCACCATGGCGCAGGTGGCCCAGCGCTCCTCGTAGGAGTGCGTGGTGACCACGTCGCCGAAGTAGGAGCGGGCCGCCTCGAGGTTGTGGTTGTACCGGTGGACCCCCATCTCCCTGAGCTCCTCGACCTGCTCCTGGGTGAGCATCCCGAGCGAGCACGCGATGTTGATGTCCACCTCCGCGTGGATCGCCTGGATGCCGGCGCGGACCTGCGACATGAGCCGCTCGTCCGGGCCACGGACCGCGGCCACGATGCAGAACTCCGTCGCACCGGTCTTCGCCGTCTCCTTCGCGGCCTCCACCAGCTCGGGGATGTCCAGCCAGACCGAGCGCACCGGGGAGGTGAACTGGCCCGACTGCGAGCAGAAGTGGCAGTCCTCGGGGCAGCCCCCGGTCTTGAGGGAGATGATGCCCTCGACCTCGACCTCCTCGCCGCACCACCGCACCCGCACGTCGTGGGCGAGGGCGAGCAGCGCCTCGAGGTCCTCGTCCGGCAGGCGTAGCACCTCGACGAGCTGCGCCTCGTCCAGGCCGCGGCCCTGTTCGAGCACCTGGGTGCGGGCGACCTCGAGAATCCTGCTCACGCTGCGACCTCCGACGAGTGGTTCCTGAACGGCGTTCAGGTGAACGGTGTTCAGGCTAGGGATATGCTCGCTGGCGCGTCAAGACGGGAGGTGGCATGGGGCACTCGAAGCAGGACGTCGTCGAGGCGGCCCTCGGCATCCTCGACGAGCACGGACTCCCCGGCCTCTCCATGCGTCGGGTCGCCGCGACGCTGGAGGTGCAGCAGAGCGCGCTGTACTGGCACTTCGAGAGCAAGCAGGTCCTCCTCGCCGCGATGGCGGAGGAGATCCTCCGCCGCGGCCCGCGGGCGTCCTCGCGCGGCACCTGGGACGCCGTGGTCACGCGGCGCGCCGGTGCGCTGCGCGACGCGTTGCTCGCCTACCGCGACGGCGCGGAGGTCGTGTCCACCGTGTACGCGTTCGGGCTCGGCGCCAACGCGCCCCACCAGGACCTGGCCGCCTGCCTCGAGGCCGCAGGCGCCACGACCGCGGACGCGCGGGCGGCGGCGACGGTGATCGTGCACTTCGTGTTCGGGTTCACCTTCAGCGAGCAGCAGTACCACCAGGCCAGCAGTGCGGGCGCCATCCGGGACGTACCCGCACCCAACGGGGTGCGGAGAGGGACGAAGGCGGACCCGTTCCGCGCCGGCATAGCCCTCGTGCTGGACGGGATCCGTGCCCGGCTGACCTAGGGTCCGCGGCCGGTCACACCTCGACTCACACCTCGACGGCGAGCCGGACGGTCACCAGGTCCCCGACGTCGAGCCCCTCGGTCCTGCGCACCCCGGCCTTGACCGGCACGATGTAACGCCCGTCCTTGGGGAACAGCGAGGTCCTCCATCCGGTCTGCCCGATCCGGGCGTCGACCGGGATCATGCCCCAGCCGTAGCTCACGAACGCGGATGTCGCCTCCAGCTCACAGCACTCGTCCTCGGGCACCGTGATGAAGTGCCACGGTGCCGGCCCCTTCCAGAACCACAGCTCGCCGCTGAACTCGAGTTCCACGGACTCAGGATAGGAGCCGGCCCGCCCCGGCCGCGTGACCTAGGCCCAGCGTGCCTCGTCGGTGCCCCACTCCCGTGCCGGCGCGGGGTAGTCGGGGTAGCCGGACAGCGCCGGGCGTGCCGTGGTCACCCGCCCGTGCGTGGTCGTGGTGGTGCCGGGCGACGGCAGCTCCGCCGGGGGAGGGCCGTCCTGGCGGTGCGGGCTCGCGAGCAGCCACGAGGCCGTCCCCGCGAGCGACACGGCGACGTCGCAGCCGGGTCCGCGTCGGAGCCGTGTGGTGAACGCGTCCACCACGGCGGCGGCCAGCAGGTACCCGGATGCGTGGTCGAGCACTTGTGCGGGCAAGGCGCCGGGTCGATGCTCGTCGCCCTCGATCAGCGCGATCCCGGACGTGGCCTGCACGATGCTGTCGAAACCACGCCTGTGCGCCCAGGGGCCGTGCAGGGGCCAGGCGCTCACCTGAGCGCGGATCAGTCCGGGGCGTCGGGCCGACGCCTCGAGGCCGAGCCGCTCCGGGAGGGAGCCCGGCCGGTAGCCGCACACGAGCACGTCGGCCTCGTCGAGCAGCTGCTCGAACGTGACCAGGCCGGCAGGGTCGCGAAGATCCAGCCGGGCCGTGCGCTTGCCGTGCCCGGTGTCGTAGTGCTGGGCGGCGATCTCGGGCAGGTGTGCGGGGTCGAGGCGAAGGACCTCGGCGCCGAGCAGCGCCAGGGTGCGGGTGGCGACGGGGCCGGCGATCACGCGCGTCAGGTCGAGCACCCGGACGCCGGCGAGCGGCCGGTCCGCGGTGGGCACGTCGCGGCCCTCCGGTACGACCGCCGCGTCCTGCCGTCGGCGTACGTCGATGAGCGGAGCGTCGTACGCCGCACGGCCGGGCGCCGACTCGCGCCACTCGTTCTCGTCGCGGACCCGCACCGCGATCGCTCCCGCCTCGGTCGCCAGAGTCTCGATCTCCTCGGACGGGCGCGCGGCCAGGTTCCTCTCGAGCGCCTCGCGGTCGGCGTCGTCGGGCAGCCCGAGCGCGGCGAGGAGGCGTGCCCGGTGGTGCGGGTAGTTGGCGTGGGTGCGCACCCAGCCGTCACCCGTGCGGAAGAAGCCGGACAGCTCCGCGAACCCGGCGACCGGCGCACCCCCGACGCGGAGCATGCGGTCACCGGAGAACGAGGCGGCGACCCGCTCGGGCTGCAAGGTGACGGGCCGGGGCTCGAGCCCGACCGCTTCGCACAGCCGGTTGGCGGCTCCCTCCACCGCAGCCACGGAACCGAGGGCCAGACCGGCAGCCGGCAGGCGCCCGGACAGCAGACGCCCGGTGCGCGGAACCGACGGGGCAGGGGTCGGGACCGCCAGGCAGCCGTCGTAGTCGACGAGGAGGTCACCCACGGTCGTCATGGTCGAAGACTAGTGAGAACACGGCACTGCGATCGCGACATCGCCCGGGCGACGCGGTCCGTCGTGAATGGTCACCCTGCCCGCCGGGGCGTAGAGTCCTTGAGCGATGACGCTCACCATGCCGCTCCCCCGTGAAGACGAGGGGCGAGACGCGCAGCTGCTCGCTGCACAGCTCGACCTCCTGCTGGGAGTGGTCGCCGGTCACGACCTGCCCGAGGCGTTGGAGTCCTTGCTGCGGGTCGTGGAGAGGGTCTCGACCGGTGGGTTGCTGGCCTCGATCCTGCTGATGGACGAGACCGGCAAGCATCTGCTGCACGGGGCCGCCCCGAGCCTGCCCGAGTTCTACAACGCCGCCATCCACGGGGTCGAGATCGGACCAAGCGTCGGCTCGTGCGGCACCGCGGCGTTCCTCCGACGGCAGGTGATCGTCGCGGACATCGGCACCGACCCGCTCTGGAAGGACTACAAGGACCTCGCCCTCAGCGCCGGTCTGCGCGCCTGCTGGTCCACACCGATCCTCGGCGTCGGCGGGCGGGTGCTCGGCACGTTCGCGATGTACTACCCCAAGCCCTCCAGCCCCAGCCCGAGCGACCTCGCCCTGATCGACGTCCTGGTGCGGACCGTGGCCACCGCGATCGAGCGGAGCCGGCTCGACCAGCAGCGTGAGCGCGAGCTGGCCGAGGAGCGCGCTGTGGGGCTGACCTTCCAGCGCAGTCTGCTGCCGGTCATCCCGGCGCGCATCGGGCAGGTCGAGCTGGCCGCCCGCTACCGCACCGGAGACGCGGGCGTGCTCGTGGGGGGTGACTGGTTCGACGCGATCGCCGTGGACGACGGTCTGGTCCTGGTGGTCGGCGACGTGCAGGGGCACGACGTGCAGGCCGCCGCGCTGATGGGCCAGCTGCGGACCGTCGTACGCGCCGCCGCCTGCGAGGGGCACCCGCCGGCGGGCGTCCTCGCCCGCACGGCGGACTACCTGGACCGGCTGGACAACGACCTGCTGGCCACCGTTCTCGTGGTGCATCTCGACGTCGTCTCGCACCTGGCCACCGTCGCGTGCGCCGGTCACCCCGCGCCCGTCGTGCTGGAGCGCACCGACGACGGCACGTCCTTGGCCCAGCTCGAGGTCGAGACCGGTCCGCCCCTGGGAGTGGGGGAGCGGTGGGAGGAGCGCAGCACCCACCTGCCACCGAGCTCGGTGCTGCTGCTCTACACCGACGGCCTGGTGGAGACCCGGACCTGGGACATCGACGAGGGGATCCGCCGGCTCGGCTCGCTCCTGGAGACCCTGCCCGCAGAGGCCGGGCCGACGCGCGTGCTCGACACCGCCCTGGGCCTGCTTCCCGCCGGCAGCCGCGGTGACGACGTGGCCGTGGTTGCGGCGCTCATCCCGCCCAGCGGCGGTCCGTCCTCGCCCCGGGTCGAGCGGTCCCTGCCGGCGCAGCCCATGTCGGTCCCGCTGGCCCGTTCCTGGGCGGAGGGCTGGCTCGCGGGCTCGCCGGTGCCGAGCGGCCAGAGCGACGCGGTCATGCTGGTCATCTCCGAGCTGGTCACGAACGCGGTCCGGCAGGGGGACGGCGTCGTGAAGATCACCCTCGAGGTCGCCGAGGGCACCCTGCTCGTCGAGGTCTTCGACAGCGGTCACCGGCTGCCCACCCTGAGCGACTCCGCCGTGGACTCCACCCGGGGTCGGGGGCTCCAGCTCATCGCCACCGTCAGCGACGACTGGGGCGTGCGTGAGGAGCTGGGCGGCAAGACGGTCTGGGCCCGGCTCCGCTGGTGACCGGTCCCGAAGTCCGCTGAGGCATGCAGGTCCTGGTCGTCGACGCGGCGAACGTGATGGGCAGCCGGCCCGACGGCTGGTGGCGTGACCGTGCCGGTGCCGCCCGCAGGCTGCACGACCAGCTCGCGTCCGCCCGGCTGGCGCACGACGAGGTCGTCCTGGTCCTGGAGGGCGCCGCGCGGTCGGGTCGCCCGGAGGGGGTCGAGGGACAGGTGCGCACGGTCCACGCCCCGCGGTCGGGCGACGACGCCATCGTGAGCGCCGCCGCCGCGCGGGTGGAGGCCGGGGACGAGGTGGTCGTGGTGACCGCTGACCGGGGCCTGCGGGACAGGGTCGAGGCTGCCGGGGCACGCTGCCTGGGCCCGGCGTGGCTGCTCGGCCGGCTGTGACGCCGGGACCGCCCGCCGACCCCCGACAGCGTCGGCCCTCGCCCGGCGGCGGCAGCCGTGCGACCGCGCGAGCGCGAGAGCCTAGCCGACGACGCGGCGGCGGACCTGGCGCGGGATCTGAGGGGCCTCCTCGGCCTGGCGCAGGTCTTCGAGGAAGGCGTCGACCTCCTCGACCTCGCGCCGACGCTGCGCCATCTCGACGCAGCCCTCAGCGGCGTTGCGCCGCGCCGCGTAGAGGGTGCGACGACCCCAGCGACCTACGTACGGAAGCTCCAGCTCGCGTACTCTCCAGGAACCCCACACGAGGCGCGAGCCTAGGTTCGGCCGACCGTCGCTGGCAACGGGCCCAGACCGCCAGCAGCCCTCCCGAACCCGGACGTTCCGGACGGTTTCGAGCTGCCGGCAGGCGGAAGGTCGAGCGACCGGTCTGGACGGTAGGCGCTGGAGCCGTCCAGACCGGTCAGCCTGCGACGGCCATCGGTCGGGCCTGCTGGGACGGGATGGCGACCGGGCTCGTGGCGGCCATGTTGACCGCGGCGATGTTCTCGAGCCGGATCACCGCGTGCTGGTCGTTCTCACGGTTGAGCACGACGCCGTACCCGTCCACGGCCGACACGAGGCCGTTGATCCAGTGCCCCTGCACGAGGAGCTCGACGGAAGTCTGGTTGTCCTTCGCCCGCGAAAGGGCGGTGCCGACGATGGTGAAGCTCATGGTGTCCCCCCGGACGCCTAGAAGAGACGAATCATACGCAACCCCCCCAGGCTGCGCATAGAACGTAGCGCGGACGAATGCACGCGCCCGGCAGCGACACGCGGTCGGCCGCACCGCCCGCCGGGAGGCGACCTCCCCGCGGTCACTAGGGTGTCGCCGTGTCCGGAAGGGGCGACATGTCCGAAGGCCAGGAGCTCAGGGGAGCCGCGCTGTGGGGCCGCGCCCTGCTGCTGGCAGCCCTGGCCGTGCTGCTCGGCGCGGGCGCGCACCTCACCGGCGACGGCCGCCTCCCCGGTCCCGCCGCGATGGCCGGGCTCGTCGTGCCGTCGACCGTCGCCGCCGCTCCGCTGCTGCGACGCCCCGCTTCGGCGCTCCGGCTCGGGGCTCTGCTCGGGGTCGGGCAGGGAGCCGTGCACCTGGCCCTGTCCGTCCTGGCCGGGCACGCCGGGGACCCGGGGCCGGCCCGGCCGTTCACCGGCTACCGCTTCGACGGGCGCGAGACCGACCGCACCGG
This sequence comes from Nocardioidaceae bacterium, assembly GCA_035457605.1. Taxonomy (GTDB): domain Bacteria; phylum Actinomycetota; class Actinomycetes; order Propionibacteriales; family Nocardioidaceae; genus Nocardioides_C. The sequence goes on along the minus strand of DATIBI010000035.1, from coordinate 16,703 downwards.
CTCGCTCGCCGACCAGGTCGAGGCGATGCGCGCGGCGACCGCCCCTGCCCACGGGTCCGAGCCGCCGTCCGAGCTGCTCCACCACGTGGTCGAGCACCTCACCGGGGCCAACGCGGTCATGGCGCTCGCGCACCTCTGCGCGGCCGGCCTGCTCGGGCTCTGGCTCGCCGTGGGGGAGCGGGCCCTGTGCACCCTGCTGGCGCTCGCCGGCCACCGCGTCCACGCGGCGTTCGTCGCCGACGCGGTCACGCGCACGGGCGAGCGGATCGTCGCGCTCCTCGCGCTGACCGCTGAGCGCGTCGTCGTATCCCTCCTCGACCCCGGCGACCACCGTCCGCCGCGTCAGGACCATCTCAACGCGGCCGCGGTCGTCCACCGCGGACCGCCGCTCCTCGCCGCCTGAACAAGAAGTCCCCGCCGGTCGCCGTGGTCGCGACCGGCTCGGCGCTGCCCGCTGCCCGTCGAGAGGTACGTCGGGCGCGCCCTCGTTCTCACGTCGAGGAGACCCATGCCTGTCCCACCCGCGGCCCCTGCTGCCGCGCCCCCGCACCCACGTACTCCGCGCAACCGCCCGCCCCGCCGAGCGACCGGGCTGTTCCGGGCCTTCTGGAGGTGGCACTTCTATGCCTCCTTCCTGGTGATCCCGGTGCTGCTCGTGCTCGCCGTCACCGGGCTGGTGTACCTGTTCCGCTTCCAGCTCGAGCCGCTGCTGCACGCGGACCTGATGAAGGTCGAGCAGCCGGCCGAGGTGGACGTCGTGCAGCCCTACGCGACCCAGCAGCGCGCGGTCGAGTCCGTCTTCCCCGACGCCGCGGTGGTGTCGATGACCGAGCCCCTGGAGGCGGGGAGGAGCACGGTGTTCTCGGTCCTCCTGCCCGATGGCGAGGGCCGCGACGTCTACGTCGACCCCTGGCACGCCACCGTGCTCGGCTCGCTGGACCCCGACCGGACGCTGAGCGGCGCCGCGGTCCTGCTGCACGGGGAGCTGATGGCGGGGACGGCCGGTGACTACCTGATCGAGCTCGCCGCCTGCTGGGCGATCGTCATGGCTCTGACCGGCTACTACCTGGTCGTCCGCGGCAGGTCGGCGCGGCTGCGGCGCCGGGCGGCCGGTGCCACAGGAGCGGCGTTGCGGCACCGGCACGCCACGGTGGGCTCGCTGGTCGGGGTCGGGCTGCTGTTCCTGCTCGTCTCGGGCCTGCCGTGGACCGGTTTCTGGGGCGAAAAGGCGCAGTCCCTGGCGACCGCGGGCGGCAGCTCGTTGTGGAGCCAGGACCCGGGCGCGCTCTCGGACCCCACCTCCACGCTCGACGAGTCGCTCCCGCACAGCCACGGCCACGAGGTGCCCTGGGCCCTCGGCGACTCGGACGTGCCGCGCTCGAAGGGCACCGGCGAGCGGTCCGTGGCGACCGTCGACACCGCCGTCGCGGTCGCCGATGCCGAGGGCCTGCGGCACCCGCTGACGGTGGCCCTGCCCCACGCGGACGACGGGGTGTTCTCGGTGATCGGCTACGCCTTCGACGACCCCACGGCCGAGCGGACGGTGCACGTGGACCGCTTCGGCGGTGACGTCGTCTCGAGCTACGGCTACGACGAGTACCCGACCCTGGCCAAGGTCGTCGCCCAGGGCATCGGGCTGCACGAGGGACGCAGCCTCGGTCCGGTGAACTTCTGGGGGACCGCGGCGTTCTGCGTCGGGGTCGTGGTCATGTGCGTCACGGGACCGCTGATGTGGTGGCGCAGGCGGCCGGCCCGCGCGGGCTCGGTCGGTGCGCCACGAGGGCGGATGCCGCTGCGGGCCGCCCCGGCCCTGGCACTCGGGGTCCTGGTGCTCGGCCTGGTCCTGCCGCTCTTCGGGCTGTCCCTGCTGCTCGTGCTGCTGCTCGACCGGCTGGTGATCCGTCGGGTGCCCCGGCTCGCCGGGTGGTTCGACTCCGCCGGCTGACCTTCGCGCGCCGCGCGTGGACGGCCGAGGTGCGGCGACGGCCGGACCGGTCCTGCGAGGGACCGGCCCGGCCGTCGTACCGCCGTCTCCTGAGCCCGAGGCTCAGCGGGCTGGCATCACGAGGACCTCGACCGCGGTGCCGCCGTCGACCACGGCACCGGCGCGCGTGCGGGACGTCCGCTTGATCGTCGTGCCGTTGTTGCGGAAGACGTAGAGGTTCACCAGCACCTCGTCGTTGCGCGGGGCGGACCGGAGCCTGCGCAGCAGCTGGTCGAAGTTGGCCGGGCCCGAGCCGCCCTCACCCTCGCCGCCGTACCAGGAGTTGCCGCCGAGGACCTCCAGGTAGCCACCCTTGCGACCGGCGGCGACGGGGACCTTCAGCTCCACGCGGAGCCGCCGCGTCTGCAGCTCGGCGGAGGTCAGGGTCACCCGGAACGGCTTGGTCGTCCCCGCCCGCAGCACGAGTGCCTGGTTGGTCCGCAGCCGCGCCCAGCGGCCGGCGCTGCGCACCTCGACCTTGGCCACCTTGTACGCCCGCATGACCCGGTTCATCGCGGAGCGCTCCTGGATGTTGGTGATCCGGATCTTCTCGAAGTTGTTGAACTGCAGCTGGTAGAGCTGGTCGAACAGGTCGAACGTGGGCTCGAAGGAGATGTCCCAGTCGTTGGCGAACCGGTCGAAGCGGGTGAGCTTGAAGCTCGTGCCGTTCGCCCGCGTGCCGGTCACGGTCCAGCCGACCAGCGCGGAGCCGCCGGTGATCGCGTCGTAGACCCGGTCCTGGTTGGCCAGCAGGTGGAACGCCGCGATGTCCGGGACCGCGTTCGGCACACTCACGTGGGTCTGACCGCGGCGCTGGGTGGTCTCGCCGTCCACGGTCACGTAGGACCGGACGTGGGTGGTGGCCGGCAGGCCGCCGTCCTTGCCGAGGATCCCCGCCAGCCGGTCCTGCGTGATCGTGCCCATCGGCGCGGCCGGGTTGGCGACCTTGAACGGGACGAAGGCGTCCTTCTGCACGTAGACCGCGTCCGCGCCGTGCATCGTGAGCGTGCTCGGGCCGGTGTACATCATCGGGTGCCCGAAGCCGAGGACCTCGCCACCGCACACCGCGGTGGCGGTGCCGACGCCGACCGCCGAGATGTCGCCGTACGAGATGGACGCGGCCAGGTTGCCGCCGGTCTCCAGCGGGATCTCCTCGTCCTGCGTGTTGACCGCTCCGGTCGCGTAGACCCGGACGTTCTTGAGGCCGAGGTCGCGGGCAGCCTTCTTGACGTTGCGTCCGGCCAGCCCGGAGATGCCCACCGGCAGCCGCAGCCGGGTCAGGCTCTCGGCGGCCGCGGCGGTCTCGACGGCGCCCGAGGCGGCGAGGCGGCTCGCGAGGCGGGGCGGCACCGCGACCTCGTCGGTGCTGCTCGCGTCGGCGAGCGTTCTCGCAGCACCGGAGTCGGTGGCCGCGTCGCTGAGCAGCTTCAGCATCTCGCCGGCCGGGGTGACACCCGCGACCGGTGACGCGCCGGAGGCCAGGCCGTAGGCGACGGCGCCGATGAGGTCGCCCTCGGAGTCGTAGACGGGGGAGCCGGACATGCCGGCCCAGATGCCGCCGATCTCGTCGATGTCGTCGGAGGTCAGCTCGACCATCACCATGTCGAGGCCGGGCGCGATACCGTCCTTGATCCTGCCGACGTACTCGCCGGTGAACTCGGCCGGCTCGGTGCCCTCGGCCACGGTCGCGCCGGTGACCTCGTCACCCCGCTCGAGCGTGCTGAGGTCGGCGGCCTGCGGGCAGGACGGGTCCGGTGCGGAGGAGGCGGTGGGTGCGGCACCGAGCCCGGCTACCGCCACTGCCGTGGAGACGACGGCGATGCCCACGCTGGCGCGGTGGCGTCGCAGCCCGGCCACGAGGCGCGGGCGCTTGGACTTGTTCATGATGGGTCCTTGGGTGTGTGCGCTGCCGCCCCCGAGGTGGCAGCGATGTTTTTGAAGCATGACCGAGCGCGCCCCTCGTGCGGGGGGTTATTGCGTGCGCGGATCGGCTAATTTCACCGACGCGCACAAGGGGCCGCCGGATGCGTCCGCCATCGCGTCATTTGCGCTGTTCAGCCGGCGAGCTCGGCCAGCGGGATGCCCGGGTCGCGAAGGGTGTCGAGGTCGACGACACCGCTGGTCACCATCGTCCGGATCGGGCCGATCGCGTCCCAGTCACCGGCGTGCATGCCGGCGACCAGACGACCCTTGCTGACCCAGAACGCGGTGAACACCCGCCCGGGCACGTCACCCCGCAGGATCACCTCGTCGTACCCCTCGGGGCCCACGTGTCCGACGTACTCCATGCCGAGGTCGTACTGGTCGGTGAAGAAGTAGGGCAGCCGGTCGTAGGCGACGTCCTCGCCGAGCAGGCTGCGTCCCGCCGCGGCTCCCTGACGGATGGCGTTGTCCCAGTGCTCGACGCGGACCCGCCGCCCGAGCCGCGGGTGCTCGGCGTTGGCGACGTCGCCGGCGGCGAACACGTCGGGGTGGGAGGTGCGCAGGGAGGCGTCGACGAGCACGCCGTCGTCCACGGCCAGGCCTGCGGTCCGGGCCAGCTCCACGTCGGGGTTCACGCCGATCCCGACCACGACGAGGTCGGCCTCGAGCCTGGTCCCGTCGGCGAGGAGCACGTCGGCGCCGTTCGCGTCGCCGCGGATCTGCGAGACCTGCACGCCGAGCCGCAGGGTGACGCCGTGGTCGCGGTGGAGGTCGGCGAAGACCTGGCCCACCTCGGCGCCGAGCACGCGCAGCAACGGCTGCTCGAGCGTCTCCACGACGTCGACCTCGGCCCCGGCGAGCCGCGCGGCGGCGGCGACCTCCAGCCCGATCCAGCCGGCTCCGATGATCACCACCCGGGCGCCGGAGGTGAACGCGGACCGGAGCCGGTCGCTGTTCTCGATGGTGCGCAGGTAGGCCACGGGCGCACCGCTGTCGTCGGCCATCGGGAGCCGGCGAGGTTGGGCGCCGGTCGCCAGCAGCAGCTTGTCGAACCTCTGGCGGTCGGAGCCGGCCATCACGTGGTGCGAGGCGAGGTCGAGGGCGGTCACGGTGCTGCCGAGTCGCAGGTCGACGTCGTGCTCGTCGTACCAGGAGGCAGGGTGCGCGAACACCGCGGCCGGGTCGGTGGTGCCGAGCAGGTAGCCCTTGGACAGCGGGGGCCGCTCGTAGGGATGGTGTGGCTCGCTGCCGTAGACCAGGACGTGCCCGTCGTACCCTCCTTCGCGGAGCGCGGCCACGGCGTGCGCCGCCGCCAGACCCGCGCCGACGATCACCACTGTGCCGCTGCTGCTCATCGCGACTCCTCCCAGGCCCGGGTGCGCTCACCTCGTTGTGAGTCTGCTCCCGGGCCCGGGAGTTGTCCACGACGCCCGGCAGGTTCGGGCGTCGCAGCTCAGGCAGGCTGAGGCACGCGGGTGGACGCGACCCGGTGCAACGACATCGAGATCCGCAGCAGCGAGTCGTCCCACGACACCCGCCCGATCAGACCGGCCTTCTGCACGGTCGCCAGGACCCGGTCGTTCTCGGGCTGCGCGTGCAGCTCGATCGCCCGGAAGCCCCGCGACGCGGCGTCGACGGCGATCTCGTGCAGCATCCGCGAGCCGATCCCGCGGTGCTGGTGCTGGTCCTCGACGAGCAGGCCGACCTCCACCTCGGAGGGGGACACTGGCGCGACGCAGGCCAGTGCCACCACGCGGCCGCCGGTCTCGGCGACGACGCTCCAGCCACCGCCGGGCGCGACCAGCTGCCGGACCAGGCGCGTGGACACGCGGGGCAGCGGGGCGTGGAACCGGCGGTAGAGCGAGCTCTCCGAGCAGCGGTCGTGCATCGCCTGCACCTCGTCCACGTCGGCGAGCTCGGCGTAGCGGGTGGTGACGTCGGACAGGGTGGTGCTCGGGCGGCGGTCGAACGCGACGGGCTTCAACATGGGTTCCCTCCGGTCTTTCGTGGGTGCGTCACCAACCCTGACCGGGCGAGGTTTCGGGGCACGCTCCGCCATGTTTCGCGCAGGAAAAAACTGACGACCTGCTGTTTCGCCGCCGTCTCACTTCCTCACAGCCCGCCGACTGGACGCCGGTGTCAGACTGGGCGCATGAGCACGTTCGAGACGATGCACGAACCGCTCGAGCCGCGGGACGTCATCCTCGGTCGGACCACCCACGTCCGCCGCATCCTGCCGCACAAGAACCGCCGGATGATCGGGGCGTGGTGCTTCCTCGACCACTACGGTCCCGACGACATCAAGACGACCGGTGGGATGTGGGTGCCCCCGCACCCGCACACCGGGCTGCAGACGGTGACGTGGCTGTTCGAGGGGGAGGGGCTGCACACCGACAGCCTGGGCTCCGAGCAGCTGATCCGGCCCGGCCAGCTGAACGTGATGACCGCCGGCCACGGTATCTGCCACGCGGAGGTCTCGCCCGAGACCGCGCCGCAGACGCTGCACGGGCTGCAGCTGTGGACCTGCCTGCCCGACGGTGTCCGGGACTCCACGCCACCGGACTTCGCCCACCTGCCCGACCTGCCCACGCTCGACGACGCGGGCGTCCGGGTCCGGGTCGTCGTCGGCGAGCTCGCCGGGGAGGTCTCACCGGCACCGACGTTCAGCCCGCTCGTCGGCGCGGAGGTCACCCTGGCCGCCGGGGCGAGCACGAACCTCCCGCTCGACCCCGGCTTCGAGTACGGCGTGCTCACCGTCGCCGGCGAGGCCGAGGTCGGCGGGGCACTCGTCCCCACCAACGCGATGAGCTACCTCGGCGACCGCCGCCGGAGCCTGACCCTGACCGCGACCGCGCCGGGGGAGGAGACGACCGTGATGCTGCTCGGCGGCGCGCCGTTCGAGGAGGAGATCGTGATGTGGTGGAACTTCATCGGCCGCAGCCACGAGGAGATCGTCGAGCAGCGTGAGGACTGGAACGGCCAGGGTTTGGACTGGGTGCCATCGCGGTACGGGCGGGTCACCGGCTTCGCGGGCGACCGCCTGCTCGCGCCGCCGATGCCGAACACCCGGCTGAAGGCGCGCGGCCGGTCGGTGCAGTGAGACGAATTCTGCTGCCGAGACGTTTGGCCGAGTGAAAACTGAGAAATATGGTGTTGTTGTGACCACAGCGCCATGCGATAGGTCACAATAGGAGCACAACTTCACAATCGTCACCGCTGCACCGCCCGAGATCCGAGGCAACGAGACCGCTGGGGAAGGCGTACCTCGACGCCGGATCAACAGGAGGTCACGGTGACCACACGTAATGCGACACGGGGCGTGCTGTACGTCCACTCGGCGCCGTCTGCGTTGTGCCCGCACATCGAGTGGGCCCTCGGCGGCGTGCTCGGCGTTGCCGTCAACCTCGAGTGGACCCCGCAGGGCGCCCAGGCAGGCACCTACCGTGCGGAGTACTCCTGGGCAGGAGACGCCGGCACGGCTGCCGCGCTTGCCTCGGCGCTGCGCGGCTGGAACCACCTCCGCTTCGAGGTGACCGAGGAGCCGACGAGCAGCTCCGAGGGTGCCCGGTTCTCCTTCACCCCCGACCTCGGCGTCTTCCACGCCGTCACCGGCATCCACGGCGACATCATGATCCCCGAGGACCGGCTCAAGGCCGCGGTCGTCAAGGCGGCGCTCGGCGACACCACCCTGCTCAACGAGATCGACAAGCTGCTCGGCAAGCCCTGGGACGACGAGCTCGAGACCTTCCGGCACGCCGGCGACGGCGCACCCGTGCGCTGGCTGCACCAGGTGGTGTGAGGCCCCGCTGCCCGGTGAGAAGAACAGACCCGTAACGAATCCGAGTTCATCTGCGGGGATCGCGGATTCGGCCTGAGGATGTGCCCATGCACCCCCGGCTCCAGTGGCCTGTCTGCCTGCTGCTCCTGCTGACCCTGCTCGCCGCCTGCGCGGGCCCGGCCGGCGACCCCACCCCGTCCACGCGGATGCGCCCGGCGCCGGCGGCGCTCGGGGCCCACAACGACACCAGCACCCCGTTCAACCTCTCCTCGGTCCCCGCCCTGGCCGCCCACCGCTACGACGGCCGGGCGCTGCGGCTCGACCACGTGGTCGCCCGGGAGCTGGCGTTCACCCGCTACCACGTCTCCTACCGCAGCGGCGACCTCACGATCAGCGGCGTCATGAACGTGCCCACCCGCCGCGGCCGGTTCCCGCTGCTGATCCTGGCCCACGGCTACCGCAACCCCGACGACTACCGCACCGGCGACGGTCTCACCCGGGAGCAGGCCCACCTCGCGGCGGCCGGCTACGTGGTGTTCCAGCCCGACTACCGCAACTTCGGCGGCTCCGAGCTGGAGGGTCCCTGGACGGTCGCCCAGCCGTTGGGCTACGCCGAGGACCTGGTGAACGCGGTGCTGGCCGTGGACCGCGCCGACCTGCCGTACGTCGACGAGTCCCGGGTCGGCGTGTTCGGCCGGTCGATGGGGGGTGGGGTCACCCTCAACGCGCTCGCCGCCCGCCCGGACCTGTTCGACGCGGCGGTCCTCTATGCCCCGGTCAGCTCGCGCGCCGCGGACAACTTCGACCGCTGGGTCCGCGGACGTGACGGCAGCGACCTCGAGGCCCGGGTGGCCGCCACCTACGGCCTTCCCGAGGACAACCCGCTGTTTTGGTCCGAGGCGAGCGCGCGCACCTACCTCGACCGTGTCGACGTGCCGGTGCAGATCCACCACGGCACCGCCGACCCGATCTGCCCGGTCGCCTGGAGCCGGGCCACCGCCGACGCGTTCCGCCGCACCGGGAACCCGGTGCGGCTGTACGAGTACCCGGGACAGGTGCACGGCTTCGACCAGGCCTGGCCCGCGATGATGCGGCGTAGTGTCGAGTTCCTGGGAGAGCACCTGCGGTAGGAGGTCCGATGCGACGTGGTGCCCTGGTCGCAGGTGCCGTCGTCCTGACGCTCGTCGCCGCGTGCACCACCGAGGCCGACGAGCCGTCCGCGGGGTCCGCGTCCGCCACGTCGTCTGCGCCGGCGTCGCCGACCGCGACCGCAGGCGCGACCCAGCGCCCGACCGGAAGCCCGACGGGGAGCCCGACGGTGAACCCGACGGGGAGCCCGGGCGAGGGCACGACCGAGAGCCCCGCGGCGACGCCGACGTCGCCGCGCCCGCACCCGGTCTCCCTGCCGGCCCTGTTCGACCGGGAGTACGACGGGCGGGGGCTCCGGCTGCGCCAGGTCCTGGTGCGCACCGACGCCTACACCCAGCGCTACGTCACCTACCGCAGCAACGGCCTGAGGATCTCAGGGGTGATGAACGTGCCCTCCGGTCGTGGGCCGTTCCCGGTGCTCGTGCTGGCCCACGGCTACATCGACCCGGCCGTCTACGCCAACGGCCAGGGGCTGCGCCGGGAGCAGGACTGGCTGGCCCGGGCCGGGTACGCCGTGCTGCACGTCGACTACCGGAACCACGCCGGCTCCGACGACGACCCGAACGCCGAGCGCCGGCTCCGGCTCGGCTACACCGTGGACGTGGTCAACGCCGTCGAGGCGGTACGACGGTCGGGGCTGCGGTTCCTGGACGGCGATCGGGTCGGCCTGCTCGGCAGGTCGATGGGCGGCGGCGTGGTCTACAACGCCCTGGTCGCCCGGCCCGGCCTGGTCGACGCGGCCGTGGTCTACGCCCCGGTCAGCTCGCGCACGGCCGACAACTTCAACCGGTGGATCCGCCCGGACGCAGGGCGCGACGACCTCGCCGCGCGGATCATCGACGCCTACGGCGCGCCCGAGGACAACCCCGGGTTCTGGCGCCGGGCCAGCCCGCGTACCTACTTCGACCGGATCACCGAGCCGCTGCTGATCCACCACGGCACCGCCGACGAGAGCTGCCCGATCCGGTGGAGCCGGCAGAGCAAGGCGGCGTTGGACCGGGCCGGCGCGGACGCGCGGCTGGTCGTCTACCCCGGTGAGCCGCACGCCTTCGTGGCGGCGTGGCCGGCCTCGATGCGTCGTACCGTGCGGTTCTTCGAACGGAACCTCTCCGACTGACGGTAAGTGATAACTTACCGATGTGGCCCTGGACGAGGTGCTCGACGCGCTCGGTGACCCGACCCGGCGCCGGATCCTCGAGCAGCTGCGGGTCGGCCCGGCGCCGGTGGGCACGATCGCGTCCCGCCTGCCGGTGAGCCGCCCCGCGGTGTCCCAGCACCTGCGGGTGCTCGAGCGGTGCGCCCTGGTCGAGCACGACGTGGTGGGCACCCGGCACGTCTACCGGGCGGCGCCGGAGGGCCTGCTCGCCCTGCGCCGGTGGCTCGACGAGTTCTGGGAGGTTCCGCTCGACCGCTTCGTCGCACGGGCGGAGCAGGAGGCAAGGAGGAAGCGATGACCGTCACCGACCCGCTGGTGAAGTCCGTGCTCGTCCCGGTCGACCCGGCGGCCGCGTTCGCCCTGTTCACCGACCGGATCGCCGAGTGGTGGCCGCTGGAGACGCACTCGGTGTGGGCGGCCGATGCCGCGGGTGTCCGCGTGGAGGAGGGGGTCGGCGGGCACGTCGTGGAGACCCACCGCGACGGGCGGACCTCGGTGTGGGGCACCGTGACGCGGTGGGACCCGCCGCGCGCGGTCGCGTTCACCTGGCACCCCGGTCGCCCCGAGCACGAGGCCACCCACGTCACGGTGCGGTTCGCCCCGGCCGGGGAGGGGACCCGGGTCGAGCTCACCCACGGGGGGTGGGAGGCCCGTGACGACAGCGCCTTCGCGCGGGTCGGCTACGACCGGGGCTGGGAGGTCGTGCTCGGCCACCTGGCCCGCCACGTGGCGTGACGAGCTCGCCGGCCGCCCCGCAGGCGACCCTCCGGGTGGGCGGGGTGACACAGGTCACCGTCCGGTTTGTGTGGATCCTCCACATTGAGGGCTCGGTGTCACCGGGCGAACGATGAGCCCCATGCGCCTCACCCGTCTCGTGCTCCCGGTGGTCACCCTCGCCGTCACCGCCGCCCTGTCCGTCGTACCCGCCGAAGCAGGCCCGACCGGGACCCCGTCGACCGGCCGGACCGACCGGGTCGACCGGTCCCAGCCGGCCGCGCGGCACTGCGCCCGCGAGGGGAGGATCGACGTCCCGCGCGCCGAGAAACAAATGACGGCCTGCCTCGAGGACCTGACCACGGCTGGCACCACCCTGAGCGGGCACACCAACCAGCAGGACTGGAACGGGCTGCACGCCCGCGGCACGGACAACCCCAGCGGGGTGCCTGGCATCCAGGTCGACGGCTACTTCCCGGACACGTCCACCACGAACACCAACCACGGGTGGAACCACGACGCGCAGTTCGTGATCCGGATGCCCGACGACTGGAACGGCAGGCTGGTCGTGTCCGGAGCGCCCGGGACCCGGGCCCAGTACGCCAACGACTTCATCATCGCCGACCACGTCCTGGCCCGTGGCTACGCGTTCGCGTCCACCGACAAGGGCAACACCGGCGCGCGGTTCTACGCCGACGGCTCCCGGCCCGGCGGGTCGATCCGGGAGTGGCACCGCCGGGTCACCCAGCTCACCCGGGCGACCAGGACGGTGCTCGCCCAGCGCTACGGGCGGGAGCCGAGGCGCACCTACCTGTTCGGGATCTCCAACGGCGGCTACCTGACCCGCTGGCAGCTCGAGAACCGGGCGCACCTCTACGACGGCGGCGTGGACTGGGAGGGCACCCTGATGCGGGCGGCCGGCCCGAACCTGCTGACCTACCTGCCGACGGCGCTGAGGCACTACCCGGCCTACGCCGCCACCGGCGACGAGTCCGCGCACCGGGCGATGCTCGACGCCGGTTTCGCGCCGGGCTCGGAGTTCCTCTGGCCGTTCCACCACGCCTACTACTGGGACCTCACCCAGCGGATCTACCGCGAGGAGCTCGACCCCGGGTACGACGGGGCCCTCGACGCCGGGGTCCCGTTCTGCGCCTCCGGCACGCCCGGCTGCGACGCCGACTACGTCTACGCCTCCCGGCCGGCGCGGGTGAAGCAGGCGGTCCGGTCGGTGCAGCTGACCGGGCGGATCAAGAAGCCGATGCTCACCCTGCACGGCACCCTCGACGCGCTGCTGCCGCCCGCGACCGACTCCGACGTCTACGACCGGCTCGTCGACCGGGCGGGGTCGGGTCGGCTGCACCGGTACTACCGGATCGCCGACGGCACGCACACCGACGGCCTCTACGACACCTACCCCGACCGGCTGCGGCCGCTGCTGCCGTGTGCCCGCGCGGCGTTCGACGAGCTCACCGCCTGGGTGGAGCGCGGCGACCGCCCGCCGCGCGACGGCTACTACCCGCGACCCGCCGGGGACCTGGTGAACCGCTGCGACCTGTAGCCCGTCGGTGGCACCATGCAGGGCAGCGGACGAGCGAGAGGGGACCCGCGCGTGGTGTTCTTGATGACCAACGGTGAGGGCATGCGGGGCGGCCGGGTGCACGACCACATTGCCGACCAGCCGTTCGTGGGGGAGCGGAGGACCGCGGCGAGGTACCGGTTCTTCTCGGTGCGCGACGAGTTCCCCGGCCTGCTGCCCGTGGACGACGGGTCCGGTGGGTCCGTGCGCGGCGAGCTGTACGACGTACCCCTGGAGGTCCTGCGGGACCGGTTCCTGCCCGCGGAGCCGCCCGAGCTCGAGCTCGGCGTGATCGAGCTCGACGACGGCACCGCCGTGCTGTCGATGGTGCTGCGCGACAGCGAGCGCGACCGGCACAAGGACATCACCGAGCACGGCGGTTGGCGGGCCTACCGCGCGACCCTGGGCTGATGCCCGACCCCGACCTGCTGATCGAGGCGGCACGTGCCGTGGTCGACGGCACCGAGCGGGCCTGCACGGTGGCGGTCACCGACGGCCGGATCAGCGGCCTCGACGCGGCAGCCGCGGCGGGTCCGGGCACCGAGGTGCTCCGCCTCGGCGCGGACACGGCGCTGCTGCCCGGGCTGGTCGACACGCACGTGCACGTCAACGAGCCCGGTCGCACGCACTGGGAGGGGTTCGAGCACGCGACCCGGGCAGCCGCGGCCGGGGGAGTCACCACGATCGTGGACATGCCGCTGAACAGCCTCCCGCCCACCGTGGACGAGGATGCGCTGACCGCCAAGCGTGCTGCCGCCGAGGGGCGCTGCCACGTGGACGTGGGGTTCTGGGGTGGCGCGGTGCCGGGCAACGCCGCTGCTCTGCCCGGCCTGTGGCGCGCGGGCGCGTTCGGCTTCAAGTGCTTCCTGGCCGACTCCGGCGTGGCCGAGTTCCCGCCGCTGGACCGACCGGGCCTGGTGGCCGCGATGGAGTGCATCGCCTCGTTCGGCGGGCTGCTGCTCGTGCACGCCGAGGACCCGGCCCGGATCGGCTCGGTCGACGGCTCCGGCTACGACGCGTTCCTGGCCTCGCGGCCCGACCGCGCGGAGGTCGACGCCGTGGCGGCCGTGGTCGCCGGTGCCGAGCGGACCGGCTGCCGCACCCACGTCGTGCACGTCTCCTCCGCCGACACGCTGGCGGAGCTCGCCGCCGCGCGGGACCGCGGGGTCCCGGTCAGCGCGGAGACCTGCCCGCACTACCTGACGCTGGCCGCCGAGCAGGTGCCGTCCGGTGCCACCGAGTTCAAGTGCTGCCCACCGGTCCGCGGCCGCGCCAACCAGGACCTGCTCTGGGCGGGGCTCGCCTCGGGCACGATCGGCTGCGTGGTCACGGACCACTCGCCGAGCCCGCCCGAGCTGAAGGCGACGGGCAGCGGCTCCTTCGCCGAGGCGTGGGGCGGGATCGCCTCGCTCCAGCTCGGGCTCCCGGTGGTGTGGACCGAGGCGCGGCGCCGCGGGCACGACCTCGCCGACGTGGCCCGGTGGATGGCGAGCGGGCCGGCCGACCTCGTCGGGCTCGGGCGCAAGGGCAGGATCGCGGTCGGCGCGGACGCCGACCTGTGCGTGCTGGCCCCGGACGAGCCGTTCGTGGTCCGGCCCGAACGGCTGCACCACCGCCACCCGCTCACCCCCTACGCGGGCCGCGAGCTCACCGGCGTCGTGCGCGAGACGTGGCTGGCCGGGCGCCGTGTCGACGTCGCCGGCCCAGGCCGGGGACGACTGCTGCATCGAGGAGAGAGCTGACCGTGGACGACTTCAAGGCCCTGCCGGACCTGGCCTCCCGGGTGCTCGGCGGCAGTGTCGTGCACGCCAACGACGACCTGTTCGCCGCCCGCGAGAACCTGATCCTGCCCGGGCCGGCGGTGCACGACCCCGCCCTGTTCGGTCCGCGCGGCAAGGTCTACGACGGCTGGGAGACCCGCCGGCGCCGCGAGCCCGGTGACGACTTCGCGCTGGTGCGGCTCGGCGTGCCGGGCACGGTCGCCGGGGTAGTGGTGGACACCGCCTGGTTCACCGGGAACTACCCGCCGCACGTGTCGCTCGCCGCCGCCGAGGTCGCCGGCTACCCCTCCGTCGACGAGCTGCTCGCCGCCGACTGGGCCCCGCTGCTGGACCGGGTGCCGGTCGCGGGGGACACCGCCAACGCGTTCGCCGTCGAGGACCCCCGCCGGTTCACCCACGTGCGGCTCACGCTGCACCCCGACGGCGGCGTGGCCCGGCTCCGGGTGCACGGCCGGGCGCTGCCGGGCCGGCGGCTGCTCGACGGAACCGTCGACCTCGCCGCGCTCGAGCACGGCGGCGACGTGGTCGAGTGCTCGGACATGTTCTACTCCTCGGCCCGCAACCTGCTGCTCCCCGGAAGGGCGCGGACCATGGGCGAGGGCTGGGAGAACGCCCGCCGTCGCAGCGGCGGCAACGACCACGTCACGGTCCGGCTGGCCGGGCCGGGCCGGGTGCGCCGGCTGGTCGTGGACACCACCTGCTTCGTCGGCAACGCCCCGGGCGAGGTGTCCGTGCGTGCCGCAGACCTGCGCGAGCGGGCGACGACGGACCCCACCGCGTGGCAGGAGCTGCTGCCGCGCACCCGGGTGCAGCCCGACACCCGGCACCGGCTCCCGGTCGAGCACGACGGTGTCGTCACCCACGTCCGGCTCGACGTGTTCCCCGACGGCGGGCTCTCCCGGTTCCGGGTCCTCGGCGAGCTCGCCTAGCGATTCGCTGCGTTCCGTCACACCGGTGGTGTAGACAGATGTGAGGAGGGTCACCATGACGGCACCAGGTCACGCCGTGGCCAGCGCCACGGCCGACCGGCTCAACGGGCTCGACGACGCGTCGGCCGCGGTCGAGCTGGCGTCGTGCTGCGCCGCGCGGAGCTGGTTGGACGCCATGCTCGACGCCCGGCCCTACCGCAGTGACGCCGAGCTGTTTGCCCGCTCCGACGGGCTGGTCGCCGCCCTGGACGACGCCGGTCTCGCCGAGGCGCTGGCCGCGCACGGGCGGATCGGCGAGCGCCGTGAGGGGCAGGACCGGGAGGCCGCCTGGTCCCGCGACGAGCAGGCCGCGGCCCTGGCTGCCGGTGGCGACGTGCAGGCGCGGCTGGCGCGGGGCAACCGGGCCTACGAGGAGCGGTTCGGCCGGATCTTCCTGGTCCGGGCGGCCGGGCGGACCGCGGAGGAGATGCTCGCCGCGCTGCACGACCGGCTGCGCCACGACGAGGAGACCGAGCGGACCGTCGTACTCCACGAGCTCGCCGCGATCGTGCGGCTGCGCCTGACCGCCCTGGGGCGCGCATGAGCCTGTCCAGCCACGTCCTCGACGGAGCCCGGGGACGCCCCGCCGCCGGTGTGCGGGTGCGGTGGGACCACCTCGCCGACGGGCGCTGGCAGCGGGTCGCCGAGGCGGTCACCGGGGAGGACGGCCGGATCACCGGCTGGAACGGCGCGAGCCCGGGGGCCGGCACCCACCGGCTGGTGTTCGCCAGCGGCGAGTACTTCTCGGCACTGTCCACGCCGACCTTCTACCCCGAGGTGGTCGTCGTCTTCGAGGTCACCGACGCCGACGACCACCACCACGTGCCACTGCTGCTGAGCCCGTTCGCCTACTCCACCTACCGGGGGTCGTGAGCATGGCCAGGCTCGGCGAGAACCGCTACGGCAAGGCGCAGATCCGGCTGATGAAGGTCGACCGGACCGGCGACCGGCACGCCGTGCACGACCTCAACGTGAGCATCGCGCTCACCGGGGACATGGCGGCGACCCACCTGAGCGGGGACAACGCCGCCGTGCTGCCCACCGACACCCAGAAGAACACCGCCTACGCGTTCGCGCGCGAGCACGGCGTCGGCCCGGTGGAGGAGTTCGCCTCCCGGCTGGCGCGGCACCTGGTCGACACCCACGACAGCGTGCACGGCGCCCGGGTGCACGTGGAGGAGTACCCCTGGGTGCGGGTCGAGCCGCACCCGCACTCGTTCGCGCTCTCCGGTGGTGAGGCGCGGACGGCGACGGTGCGGTACGACGGGCGGGGCGAGCGGGTCGTGTCCGGGGTCGCCGGGCTCGTCCTGCTCAACACCACCGGCTCGGAGTTCCAGGGCTTCATGCGCGACCGCTACACCACCCTGGCCGAGGCCTCCGACCGGATCCTGTGCACCACGGTCGACGCCACCTGGCGGCACGCCGGGCCCCCGGCGGACTGGGACGTCTCCCACGCCGCAGCCCGGGCCGCGCTGGTGGAGGCGTTCGCGGACACCTACAGCCGGTCCTTGCAGCAGACCCTGTTCGCGATGGGCGACCGGCTGGTCACCGCCTGCGACAGCGTGGCCGAGGTCCGGCTCAGCCTGCCCAACCGGCACCACTTCCTGGTCGACCTCAGCCCCTTCGACCTCGACAACCCCGGTGAGGTGTTCCACGTCGACGACCGGCCCTTCG